>JAFKKS010000277.1 GCA_017304555.1 Hyphomicrobiales bacterium | reverse complement strand
CCGACAGTTCCGCAAGAAACGCGTAGCCTGTCGGCTTCTTCTCGCCCGGCACGACCGCGGCATAGCCGAAACAGAGATGCACCACGGTCGGCACCTTGATGCCTTCGAGCGCACGATTGATGGCGGGAACCGCGTAGCGGCGCGCTGCCTCCGGGTCGTTGCGCACCCACGGCTCGTCGAGCTGAATGATGTCGGCGCCTGCCTTCTCGAGGTCACGCGCCTCCTCGTTCACGGCGGCGGCGAAGTCCATCGCCATCTCGGCAGCGTCTTTGTAGAACTCATTCTTTGCCTGCAGGCTCATGGTGAACGGGCCCGGTAGCGTGATCTTCGCGGTGCGATCGGTGTTGCGGCGCAGGAACTGCATGTCGCCGATCTCGACGGGCCGCGTGCGACGCACCTTACCAACGATGCGCGGCACCGGCGTCGGCTCACCAGAACGTGTCTTCACCTCGCCCGGATTGTTCAGGTCGACCCCTTCCAGCGCCGTCGCGAAACGGTTGGAGTAGCTTTCGCGGCGAATTTCACCATCGGTGATGATGTCGATGCCGGCGCGCTCCATGTCGCGGATCGCGAGAATGGTCGCATCGTCCTGCGCCTGTTCCAGATACGGTTCGGGAATGCGCCACATGCCGGTCATGCGCACGCGCGGAACGCCCTTCGAAAGCATCTCGCGGTTCACAAGCCAATCCGGCTGCGGGTAGCTTCCGACGACAGTGGTGGGCAGCAGACATGTGGTCATTGCAATAGAGCCTTCTTCAAGCGGGAGCCGGCATGGCGAGCGTCGCCTTGTCTTCTTTCGAACTGGCACGCTCGCGACGTCCGGCTGTTTGCCAGACCAAAGTTCGACGCTCGATCGCGCGAGCCGCGGTATCGAAAAGGACGGAGAGGATCAGGATCATCAACACCCCGGCAAAGACATGCGGGCTGTCGAGGATCGTGCGGTAACTGGTGACGAGATAGCCGATGCCGGCCGCCGAGGTCAGCATTTCAGCGACGACCACGCCGATGATCGTCAGCGCTCCGCCGAGGCGCAGGCCAGTAAGAACCGTCGGAATCGACGCTGGAATGATTACGCGCGTGATCTGCTGCGGAACCGTCGCGCCCATGCTACGCGCGGCAAGCAGAAGCTGTTCGTCGATGGTGCGGATGCCGGCGGCGGTCGAGAGCATCACCGGGAAAAAGCCATAGGCGCCGGCGAACGCCACCTTCGATTCCGATCCGATTCCGAACCATGCCGTGAAGACGGGGTACAGGATCACGATCGGTACGGCATAGAGGCTGGAGAACACCGGCAGGAAGACATTGCGCAGCAACGTGATCCCGCCAACAAGAGCGCCAACCAGGATTCCCGCGCCGCAGGCGATCAGCATCGCCAAGATCACTTCGTAGAGAGTGACAAACAACGCGCTCATATATTCTGGCCACGCATTGACGAGCGCAACGAGCGTTTTCGACAGCGGCGGCAGCAGAAGCTCAGCCACGAGGCCGAGTCGCGGCAAGGCCTCCCACACGACGAGAATCGCGGCGATAAGCATCCAGCGAACGGCGCGGGGGGACGGCCGTTTCATGGCGTCGTCCTGATCTGCTGCCAGATGCGGTCGCGCAACCGGCCAAAGACATCCGACGCCATCATCTCGTAGTTGCGCGGGCGCGGCAGCGTGATCGGTATCCGGTCAATGATGCGGCCAGGTCGCGCTGACATGACCAGCACCTCGTCAGCAAGGTACACGGCTTCGGTGAGGCTGTGAGTGATGAAGACCACGGTCTTGTTCGTCTGCGACCAGATTCGCAGCAACTCGTGCCCCATGGTCATGCGCGTCTGTTCATCAAGGGCGGCGAAAGGCTCGTCCATGAGCAGAACGGGCGGGTCCTGCACCAGGCCGCGCGCGATCGATACGCGCTGCTTCATGCCGCCGGACAGTTCATGCGGATAGCGCCCCCCGAAGCCCTGCAGACCAACGAGGTTGAGCATTTCGTCGGCGCGGCGGCGGCGCTCATCCTTCGGCGCTTTACGCAGCGCCATTGGAAATTCGACGTTGTCGAGCGCACTCAGCCAAGGAAACAGGCTCGCTTCCTGGAAGACGACCCCGACGCGTTCAGGGTCGGGATCGACGATCGGGCGTCCGGCACATAAAATGGTGCCGCTCGTTTGGCGGCGCAGGCCTGCCAGCATCATCAAGAGAGAGGTCTTGCCGCAGCCGCTTGGTCCGACGATGACAACGAAGCGGCCCGCTTCGATCGTGAGCGAAATATCCTCGAGCGCGGCAACCTTGCCCTCGCGCCCCTCGTAAACGTGATTGAGATTGGACACCTCGACCGCAGTATGCGCAGGCGTCTCCCGCAGCCGTGTGACGTTGCTTACGTTCGCCATGCGCTGCACCGTGTTTCAAACCAGCGAATGGTTTCGTTGAAGATAATCGCGACCGTCGCCAGCAGGATCACGCCGGCAAAAAGCTGCGGCATCTGGAAGTTCTCACCCCAACTCGAAATCATCTGACCGATGCCGGTGCGCGAGGCATACATTTCCGCGATCATCACGCCAGTGAAATTGAAGATCATCGAGATGCGAAGCGCCTCGAGCAGAACCGGCGTCATGCTCGGAATGTAGACGCGCGTTAGAACTTGGCGCCGCGTAGCGCCGTACGAGCGTGCGACCAGGAGGTGCTCAGCTTTCACCGACTCGACGGCGGCGCTTGCGCTCATGATGACGACGAAGATCGTCGAGAAAGCAGCGTAAGCGACCTTCTGCTGGAAGCCGATACCGAACACCAGGATGAACATCGGCAAGAAGATCGATTTCGGCACACTGAAGACGTAAAACAGCATCGGCTTGAAGATTTCACCGAAATACTCGTTCTCAGCGGAGAGGACGCCGATCGCAGTCCCAAGAGGCACGGCGATCACGAAAGCGACGGCAAATTCCGCCGCTGAAACCCCGATCGCCTCATGCACTTTCGGCCGCGCGAGGATATCGCCCAGCATCGGCACCACATCGCTGAGCGGCGGCAGCAACATCGCATTGACGATGCCGAGACGCGGCAGCAACTCCCACGCCGCGAGCACCGCGGCGAGAAGCGCAAACCGCACGGCGATGATGCCGATACGACTCATGCCACCGCCTGCCGCTTAAAGATGCGATTCCTGCGAAAGACCAGAAAACGAACAGCCGTCATCACTTCGTCGTCGGCACGGCCTTGAAAGTGGTGACATACGTGTCGCCGACCGGTGCCAGGTTCTTCATTCCCACCAGTTCTGCAAGCTTGAGCGCCCGCTCCATCCATTCCTTGTTCATCTCGCCGGTCTCGGACATATGCGCGAGATTGCCGTCAAGCTCGGCCTCGGCCACCTTCGGCGGAATCTCGTCGATCTCAGCGATCAGCTTGACCGCTTCGGCGCGATTTTTGTGCAGGAAGATCACCGCGCCGAACAGCGCGTTCAGCGTCTTCTGGATGAGTTCCGGCTTCTCCTTGATATACTTGTCAGTCGCGATCCACAGACCGCTTAGATGCGGCGGCACTTCCTTGCCGAAGTCGATGAGGCTCTTGCCCTGGTTGTTCTGCATCATCTGGAACGACAGCGGCGAGTAGAGCACGATGGCGTCGACATTCCCGGAAATCAGGTTCGGAACCAGTCCGCCGCCGCCGAGTGGTACTGTCGTGAACTTCACCTTGCGATCCTGCATCGTCCAGCGCGCCAGCGTGTCGGACGCGGAGCCCGCCGACGTGATGCCGACCTTCTTGCCTTCCAGGTCGGAGATTTTGGTGATCTTGGAATTGGCCGGGACCATCAAGTACCAGCCGTAGTAGCCGAGCGCTGCGCCGGCCACAGCCTTGCTGGCGACGCCCTTGGTGCGCCCGGCCGCGATCAGACCGGCAGAGTTGAGGTGGATGTCGGCGGCGCCGGCGGCCATCGCCTCGAACGTCTCGGCGCCGCTGCGATAGATAGTGAGTTCGGCCTTGATGCCTTCCTTCGCGAACAGGCCCTGGCGCAGCGCCGTCTCGGCGATAATTGTCGGATAATAGGTCTTGGTCGGCAGCCCGATACGGACGGTTTCCTGCGCCTGCGCCACCGGCGGCAAGGTCATGCAAAGCGAGAGCACGGCCGCCGTCGCCAGAAAGCCCGTCAATTTGGCCGCGATACGGCCCGCACGCTCGAACATCGTCCACCCTCCCCAAGATTTGAGATTTTTCGTGTGCGGCACACTACGGTTCGGTTCGCGGCGTGACAATGCCTTACGTCGGGGGTGCGATGACAGGGCGCGGATATTATCTTGCGGAAACAAGCGCGCGTTGAGGCCGGGTGATCGGCCTGCGGAGTTTGGAATAAGCGTTATGTGAAGGAGCAGCCCATGCCTTCATTGGGGAACTGGAACATACCGGCGCGGGTTCAACCGAAGCCGGAGGACTACGCCTACGATCTCGATGCGGCGCTCTCCGCCGTCGTTGGCATTCGCACGCGCGTGCCGGAAGACGCGTTCACCGCTGATACGCTGGGCACGGAGCGTGCCGGAAACGGCGTCTTGATTCGCGCCGACGGCCTCATTCTCACCATCGGATATCTGGTCACTGAGGCCGATCAGGTTTGGATCACGCTCGCTGACGGACGCCTCGTTCCCGGCCATGTTCTCGCCTATGACCAGGCGACCGGTTTCGGCCTGGTGCAGGCGCTGGCCCGCCTCGACGTTCCAGCTCTGCCGCTGGGGCAATCGAGCAAAGCGCAGGTCGGCGATCCGGTGGTGATCGCGGCGCATGGCGGCCGGCCAAGCTCGATCGCCGGGCGGATTGTCAGCAAGCAGGAATTCGCCGGTTACTGGGAATATCTACTGGATGAAGCGTTTTTCACCGCGCCCGCGCATCCACATTGGGGCGGGACCGCGATGATCGGAGCGGCGGGCGAACTGCTGGGAATCGGATCGCTACAACTGCAGCAGGCGGAAGAGGACGAGCACCTCAACATGATCGTGCCGATCGACCTGCTGAAGCCGATCCTCGACGACCTTCTCACGCTTGGCCGGCGCAGCGCCCCTCCACGCCCGTGGCTTGGCCTCTACGCAACCGAGCTTGATGACAACGTCGTGATCGCGGGCGTCGCCGGCGGCAGCCCTGCCGAAAATGCCGATCTACAAACCGGCGACATGGTTCTTTCCGTCGCCGGAGGCGAAGTCACCAACCTCGCGTCGCTGTTCCGGCGCATCTGGTCGCTCGGCGAAGCGGGCGCCGCCGTCCCGATCCGCATCGTTCGCTCCGGCCGGACATTCGAAGTGACCGTTCAATCGCGCGACCGGAACGCGCTGTTGAAGCGGCCGAGCATGCATTAGCGGACGCATCGTCTTTGCTTTAGGCTAACGGCGCGTTTCGCGCGGAGCGACTCGATGGTGTTTGCATCGTCGGTCAAGAATCTGGCAGCCGTGACTGTCATGGCCTGCTTGTCGGCATTGCTTTGTAGCGGAGGCGCGGCCGCGCCGACGCTGCGGGCTGATTTTCCAGGCAACAAGCAGCCTGGGTCGATGGACGTCGACATCGAACTCGTTCTCGCCGTTGACGTGTCCTACTCGATGGACCCTGACGAGCAGGCGCTGCAGCGCGAAGGCTACGCGCAAGCCATCGTCTCGAAGGAATTCCTGCAGGCTCTACGCGAGGGCATGCACGGCCGCATCGCCGTCACTTACGTCGAATGGGCGGGCGCCGCCGACCAGCGCACGCTGATCCCATGGCGGATGATCGACGGCTTGGCAGCGGCGCAGAAATTCGCCGAGGACCTCATGGCGACGCCGTATCGCCGGGCGTTCCGCACATCGATTTCTGGCGCGATTCTCTACGCTATGCCGCAGTTCGACAACAATGGCTTCAGCGGCATTCGCCGCGTCATCGACGTCTCCGGCGACGGCGCCAACAATCAGGGACGCTTGGTCGAGAGCGCCCGCGACGAAGTGGTGGCGCGCGGCATCACCATCAACGGGCTTCCGATTATGCTCAAGCGCACCAACGCGGCGACGATGGATATCGACAATCTCGACGTCTACTACGAAGACTGCGTCATCGGCGGCGCTGGCGCCTTCGTCGTGCCGGTGCGCGAGCGCGAGAAGTTCCGCGAAGCGATCCGCACCAAGCTTGTCCTCGAGGTCGCAGGCCGCACGCCGAATGTCGTTCCGGCGCAAGCGAAGCCGCGCGCACCCCGCATCTCCTGCACCATCGGTGAGCGGATGTGGCAGGAACGATGGGGCACCGGCGGCATGGACGCGCGATGAAGGCCGTTACCTTTGTTCCAGCTCGTTAAGTCCAGTACACTCCGCTCGTCCCCGCGAAAGCGGGGACCCAGGGTCAGACGATTCTGGATTCCCGCTTTCGCGGGAATGAGCGGAGTAAAACGCTATCTCATCATGTTCAAATTCTTCCTCTGGCTGCTGGCCGCGGCGGCATCCCTTCCGACTCTCGCTCAGGCCGAAGACTGTCCCGCGCCAAAGACCATGGTTTTCCACGTCGAATCGCAGATCGAGCGCGATACGCTCGGCTTCACACAAGGCTTGGAAGTTCACGGCGACGTGCTGTTCGAGAGCACGGGGCCGATCGACGGTGAGACGCGGCTCAATACGATCGATCGCAAAGGCCACGTCACGCCGCTCGCGAAATTCGGCAACACGTTCTTCGGCGAAGGCTTGACCATCCTCGGTAACGAGATGTTCCAGCTCAGTTGGAAGGACCACAAAGTGTTTGTCTACGACCTCACCGGCAAGCGCGTACGCGAGATGCCAACGAAGTATGACGGCTGGGGGCTGACCAACGACGGAACAAACCTGATTTTCACCGACGGCGGCGACCGGCTCTATTTCGCCGATCCGCAGACGCTCAAAATCCGCCGCAGCGCTCCTGTCCGGCTGGGCGGAAAGCCCGTACCGAACCTCAACGAGCTGGAATGGGTCGACGGGAAGATTTACGCAAACGTCTTCACGACGCCGGCGATCGTGCGCGTCGTGCCGGAGACCGGTTGCATCGACGCGACCGCCGACCTGTCGAAAGTGCTCTGGCCGCGCATGTCGCTCAACGAGCGCGAGCGGCTTCTCTCGAGCGACAATTACGTCCTTAACGGCATCGCCTATGACAAGCGCGACGGCACGTTCTTCCTCACCGGCAAACGTTGGCGCTGGATCTTCGTCGGCAAGTTCACGCCGGCGGATTGAAAACTTCGCGTCGACCTATGTCCGTCGTCCTTCGAGGCTCGGCGATTGCATCGGCTCGCACCTCAGAATGACGGACAGAAGCTTGGCTTGGCTTGGCTTGGCTTGGCTTGGCTTGGCTGAATTCAACCACGCACGAACAGCGCCACGATCTCCACATGTGCGCTGTAGCGGAACTGGTCGACTGGCGTGACTTGCCGCAATGTGAAGCCGCCATCGATCAACAAACGCGCGTCGCGCGCGAAAGTCGCGGGATTGCACGAAACTGCAACCACACGCTTGATCTTCGAGGCGGCGAGATGCCGCGTCTGCGCTTCCGCGCCCTGGCGCGGCGGGTCGATCACCGCAGCATCGAAAGCTTGCAGTTCCGCCGGCAGTAACGGGCGGCGGAAGAGATCACGCACCTGCGTCTCGACGGGTTTCAATCCGCTCGTGTTGCCCGCTGCCTGCTTGAGCGGGCCGATCGCAGATGCGCTGCCCTCGATCGCAGTCACACGCGCGGCTTCCGCCATGCGCAGACTGAACGGGCCAACGCCGGCGAAAAGATCGAGTACGCGCTTGGCGCCGTGGACATGACCAAGCACAAGGCGCGCCAGCGCCGCCTCCCCTTCCGCCGTCGGCTGGAGAAACGGACCGGGTGGCAGCGCCACGTCCGCAAGTCCGATGCGTAAAGTCGGCGTGGCGCGCTGCATCACCAATTCGCCGTGCCGCGTCAACCGCGCCAAATTGCGCTGGATGGCGACCCGGCCGAGTTGTATTTCGAGCGCCGACGTCAACGGCCCGCTGCCGCGGATATCGACGTCGAGCCCGGTATCGGTCGCAGTCACGTGGATATCGAGCGGCTTGCGCAGAGGCTGCAGCGGCTCGGCCAGTGCCCAGGCAAGCGGGATCACATCGTTAAGCGCGGGTGCGAGGATCGGACAGCGGTCGATCGGCACGATGTGATGCGCGCGTGGCGCCGCGAAACCAACATTGACGACATCGCGGTTCTGTCGCGCATGCAACACGACACGGCGACGACCTTCGCCGTGCGCGTCGATGAGGGCGTCCACGTCCACCGCGATACCGGCCTGCGCCAGCGCGGTGACAACGAGATCGCGTTTCCAGGCGGCATAGCGATCATATCGCCAATGCTGCACGGCGCAGCCGCCGCAAGTCCCGAAATGCTGGCAGATCGGCGCGATGCGCTCGGAGCTCGGTGTTTCGATCCGCAATAATTCGCGACGGTCACCGTGGCCCGCCACCGGCGCAACAGTCACTATTTCGCCTGGCAGCGAATAGGAAACGAAGAGAGGCTCCGTGCCGCCATCAGCGACGCCATCGCCCCGATGACCCATGCGCGTGATCGTCAATTGTTCAGTCACGCCGCGCCCCGAGCAAAAATTCCACGTTGCCATCGCCGCCGGTGATCGGCGACGGGACAACGCCGGTCACCGTCCATCCGAGCGTTTCGGTGAAATGGACAATATCGTCGCGCGCCGCCGTCTGCACCGCGGGATCGCGGACGATGCCTTTCTTGAGCGCGCTGCGCCCCGCCTCGAATTGCGGCTTGATCAACGCGACAAGGCGGGCAGACGGTGCGGCAAGCGTTGTCGCTGCAGGCAGGACATGCTTGAGGGAGATAAAGCTTACATCGATCGTGATGACCGACGGGGGCGACGACAAACGCGCCGCCTCGAGATGACGGATGTCGACCTGCTCGAGCGACGTCACATGCGGATCGTTGCGCAGCGTCGCGTGCAACTGATCGCGACCGACGTCGACGGCATAGACATGCGCCGCGCCGCGCGCCAGCAAGACCTGCGTGAAGCCGCCGGTCGAGGCGCCGATGTCGAGCGCGATGGCGCCATGCGGATCGAAGCCGAAATGCTTGAGCGCGGTTGCAAGCTTGACGCCGCCGCGCGAAACCCACGGATGCTCCGCTTCAGCAACGATCTCAGCTTCCGCGAGGATGCGATCTGAAGCCCTGGTCACGCGCACGCCATCCGCAATCACAAGGCCGGCGGCGATCGCCGCCTGCGCTTGCGCGCGGCTGGGAAAGAAATGGCGTTCGACGAGCAGAAGATCGGCACGCTTGCGAGAGGACATCGCACTGAATTTAGCTTTGTCGCGCGTCCGGACGGAAAACCGGTGCCCACTTTTCCTGGACGCGCTCCAGAGCGACGAAACGCCCGGACGTGCCGAGCGCTTCGAAAGAGGTCAGGCGAGACGCGAGGTTTCGGTTCGCACGTCCTTGCCGAGGGCCTCGAAGACTTTCGCCACGATGCCCTTCGAGTCGAGCCCGGCCTTGGCATACATCTTGTCGGGCGAATCCTGGTCGATGAAAGTGTCGGGCAGCACCATGCTGCGCACCTTCAGACCATGGTCCAACGCACCGTGCTCTGCCAGCGCCTGCAACACGAACGAGCCGAAGCCGCCGACCGCACCTTCCTCAACCGTGATCAGCACCTCATGCTCGCGCGCGAGGCGCAGCAGAAGATCGACATCGAGCGGCTTGGCGAAGCGGGCGTCCGCCACCGTGGTGGAGAGGCCGAAGGACGCAAGATCGTCGGCCGCCTTGAGCGTTTCCTTGAGGCGTGTGCCGTAGGAGAACAGCGCCACTTTCGTGCCTTCGCGCAGGATGCGGCCCTTACCGATCTCGAGCGGCTTGCCCTCTTCCGGCATCTCGACACCAACACCCTCGCCACGCGGATAGCGCAGCGCCGACGGGCGGTCGTTAATGGCAACCTGCGTCGCCACCATGTGGACCAAGTCCGCCTCGTCGCCCGCGGCCATCAGCACGAAGCCGGGCAGGCAGCCGAGATAAGCGACATCGAAGGATCCCGCATGGGTCGGGCCGTCAGCGCCGACAAGACCGGCGCGGTCCATGGCAAAGCGCACCGGCAGCCGCTGGATCGCAACGTCGTGCACGACCTGATCGTAGCCGCGCTGCAGGAACGTCGAATAAATCGCGCAGAACGGCTTGTAGCCCTCGGTCGCCAGGCCGGCGGCGAAAGTCACCGCATGCTGCTCGGCGATGCCAACGTCGAAGGTGCGCTTGGGGAACACCTTCTCGAACTGATCGATGCCGGTGCCCGACGGCATCGCCGCGGTAATGCCGACAATCTTGTCGTCCTTGCGTGCCTCCTTGATGAGGCTCTCGCCGAACACCTTTTGATAGGCCGGGGCATTCGACTTCGGCTTCGACTGCACGCCGGTCGCGACGTCGAACTTGACAACGCCGTGGTATTTGTCGGCGGACTTCTCAGCCGGCTCGTAGCCCTTGCCCTTCTGCGTGCGGCAATGAACGATGATCGGCCCGGTTTCGGAATCGCGCACGTTCTTCAGGATCGGCAACAGCTGATCGAGGTTATGGCCGTCGATCGGGCCGACGTAATAGAAGCCGAGCTCCTCGAACATCGTGCCGCCGGTCACCATGCCGCGGGCGAATTCTTCGGCGCGCGTCGCGCCAATCTCGAGCGCCTTGGGCAGCTTCTTTGCGAGCTGGCGGCCGATCTCGCGCAAGCCGCGATAGCTGTGACCTGAGAACAGACGCGCCAAGTAGCCCGCGAGCGCGCCAACGGGCGGCGCGATCGACATGTCATTGTCGTTAAGAATGACGATGAGACGCGAATTGATCGCGCCGGCATTGTTCATCGCCTCATAGGCCATGCCCGCCGACATCGCGCCGTCGCCGATGACGGCAATGACGTTGTTCTTCCTGCCGTCGAGGTCGCGTGCCACGGCCATGCCGAGACCCGCCGAAATCGACGTGGAGGAGTGGGCGGCACCGAACGGGTCGTATTCGCTCTCTGCGCGCTTGGTGAAGCCGGAAAGGCCTCCGCCCTGGCGCAGCGTGCGAATACGATCGCGGCGGCCGGTCAAGATCTTGTGGGGATAGGCCTGATGGCCGACATCCCAGATCAAACGGTCGCGCGGCGTGTCGAACACATAGTGCAGCGCAACGGTCAACTCGATCACGCCCAGGCCGGCACCGAGGTGTCCGCCGGTTACCGCTACGGCATCGATCATCTCCTGGCGGAGCTCCGCCGCGAGTTGATTCAACTTTGCGGGCGGCAGGGCGCGGAGCTCATCCGGCGTGCGCACCTTGTCCAAAAGAGGTGTTTTTGAGTCTTTCAACGCAATCACTCCAGACAGCCGTTCCCGTAGGGGCAATTCCCCATCATGGGCGTAAGTTCGCATTCAACCAAGTAAACTCGCATGACATAGCTAAAGGCGCAAATCACGCGAAAGGCCAATTGCCATATTTAGTGAGACAACAACGGACCTATACTACATCCAGGGGCTCTGTACCTGACGGTTTTCCTGATGCGTCAAGCGTAATCTTGTCCACCCTGGCTTCCGCCTGCTGCAACAATTCATCACAGCGGCGTTTCAGTACCTCTCCACGTTCGTAGATAGCAACGGACTCTTCCAACGCCACATCGCCTTTTTCGAGGCGCGCGACGATCGAATCCAACTCGGCAAGGGCCTTCTCGAAGCTTAGCGTCGACACGTCCTTATGGGGATTTTCAGGCATACGCCGTGCAGCTCCGTCTTGCCGTAAGGTCTTAGATAGGTCGCTTTGAGATTTGATTAAGACGCGGGACCGATGATTTTCAACCGCACCTAGACCATTTCTCAGGTCATCCGCCTAGGCTTCCATCAGCGCGCCGACATGTGCCGCCGCGGATTCCGATAGACCCAACAGGTCGTAGCCGCCTTCCAGCACCGAAACGACGCGCCCGCTGGCGCTCCCGCGCGCAAACTCCACCAGTTGCCGTGTAACCCACTCGAAATCGGATGCCTCGAGATTGAGGTTCGCCAGCGGATCGCGGGCATGCGCATCGAAACCTGCGGAGACAATCAGCAGGTCGGGGCTGAAGTTCCGCAATGCGGGCATGATGGTATCATTGAACGCCGCGCGAAACTTCTCGCCACCGTCGCCGGCCCGCAAGGGCGCATTGACGATATTGCCGTGCTCGCCACGTTCCGACGTAGCCCCCGTGCCCGGATAAAGCGGCATCTCGTGCGTCGAGGCATACATCACCGCCGGATCGGCCCAGAAAATCTCCTGGCTGCCGTTACCGTGATGCACATCGAAATCGACGATAGCGACGCGCGTGGCGCCGCGATTGCGCAGCGCATGGCGGGCGGCGATGGCCGCGTTGTTGAACAGGCAGAAGCCCATGGGCGTGGCGGTTTCGGCGTGGTGGCCGGGCGGGCGCGTCGCGACGAACGCGTTCGTCGCCTTGCCTGACATCACCTCATCGACCGCCACGACCGCGCCACCGGCGGCGCGTGCCGCCGCCTCATAACTGCCGGACGAGAGTGTCGTGTCGCCATCGAGGCGCACGAGGCCCTCCTTCGGCGTCGCCTCGGCGATCGCTTCAACGTAGGCGCGTGGGTGCGCCAGCGCGATGGTCTCGACCTCGGCGCGCGGCGCCTCGGCACGAATGAGCGCGTCAAAGCGTTCCGCCTGCAGCGCCTGCGCGACCGCGCGCAGCCGGTCCGGACGTTCCGGGTGGCCCGCAGGCGTCAGATGGTCGAGGCAGGCGGGATGGGAAATGAGCATGGTGGGCATGCCGGCACCCTAACGGCTTCCCGCTCCCGCCACCACCGCAACCATTGCTTAATCATACAGACAGCGAAGTAGCGGCGTTTGGAACGAAAACTTTACGGGTCGCGTTCACCGTTCGCGAACCCAATGAAAGGAGGGGGATCGCGATGAGAAATGACCCCTTCAAGCCGATGAACGACGCGGCGTGCCGCAACGAGATCATGTCGTCGATCGGCCGTCAGCTTGAGACGGTCTACTCGCCGACGGTCTCCGCGCCCCTACCGGAACGGATGACGACGCTGCTGCAGCGCCTGTCTTCCTCCTCCGCCGCGACGACGGCCCGCAAGCCTGACGGAGCGGCGTAGACGCCGCCCGCCTGGGCCAAAACATCTTTCGGTAACGCGGCAAGCCTCGCGCCCACGCAGACTAACCTCGGCGTGGTGCGCGCCTATATATGCGCCTTCACCTGATCACAGAGCGTGATGTGATCCGAAAGCCGCTTCGCACTTTTCGGCATCACGCTCGAGGAGCGACCGCACATGCAACTCACCGGCATCCACCATCTCACCGCCGTTTCCGCCGACGCGCCCGGCAATGTGGCCTTCTATACGCGCACGCTCGGCATGCGCCTGGTGAAGAAGACGGTGAACCAGGATGACGTCAGCGCCTATCATCTGTTCTATGCCGACGCGCTGGCGCGGCCGGGCACCGACCTCACCTTCTTCGACTTCCGCACCGGGCCGGAGCAGCACGGCAACCACAGCATCAGCCGCACGGGGCTGCGCGTCGCCGGCGCCGACACGCTGACATGGTGGCATGAGCGCCTGACGCAGATGGGCGCGAAGCCGAGCGAGATTGTCACGCGTGACGGCCGCGCCACCATCGACTTCGTGGATCCGGAAGGCCAACGGCTGAGCCTGGTCGACGACGGCGGGACGGGCGACACCAAGCCGTGGGATCGAAGCCCGGTGCCGGCGGCGCATCAGGTCCGCGGGCTTGGTCCGATCACCATGACAGTGCCGGACCTGGCGCCCACCGACGCCGCGCTCACCGCCATCATGATGATGCGCAAGGTGCGCGATTATCCGCATCCCGAAGACGCGAGCGACACCGTGCACGTCTACGAGATGGGCGCGGGCGGCGCCGCGGCTGAGCTGCACGTCGCGGTGCGGCCTAAACTTCCTGTCGTGCGCCCGGGTGCGGGCGGCGTACACCACGTCGCCTTCCGCACGCCGAACCAAGCCGAGTATGACGCCTGGGCAACGCGGCTGCGCGAAATGCGCATCCCCAACAGCGGCAAGGTCGATCGATTCTATTTCCAGAGCCTGTACTTCCGCGAGCCGAACGGAATCCTGTTCGAGATCGCGACGGACGGTCCCGGCTTTGCGACCGACGAGCCGATGGAAACACTCGGCGAGAAACTCGCGCTGCCGCCGTTCCTCGAGCCGCGGCGTAAGGAGATCGAGGCGAGGCTGGAGCCGCTGTAAGACTCCTCACCGCTTAGTCGGCGAAAGCAGCACCCAGAACGCCGTCATGCCCGCACTTGTTGCGGGCATCCACGTCTTTCTTTTCAGCCGCAAGCAAGACGTGGATGGCCGGGACGAGCCCGGCCATGACGGGTGCGGGTCATGTCAGCGCCACCTCACTCACACTGTCCCCGCCCTCCGTCACCGTGCGCTCCAACCCTTGCGCCTGGACGGCGACGTTCTCCGTAAAAAACCGCGCCAGCGCGGTGCGGTCGGAACTGTCGGCGCCGTTGCCAATCCTGATCGCCGCCAACGCCTCCTGCGCCAGCGCGCAGCCGCCGATCGCGGTTCCAAACAGACGGAGATACGGCGTAGCACCGGCGAGCGCGCCTTGCGGATTCTTCTCCAAGGCGTCGCGCAGCCAGACGGTCGCACGTTCGACGCTTTCGATCGCGTCGTTCAATCGCGCCGCGGTGTGACCGAAGGCCGGATCGTTGCTCGCGGCGACAGCGCTCGCCGTCTCGCGCAACTCATCAAGACAAGCACGCACGACCGCGCCACCTCCGAGCGGCAATTTGCGCGTAACGAGATCAATCGCTTGGATGCCGTTGGTGCCTTCGTAGATCTGCGCGATACGCGCGTCACGATAGTGCTGCGCCGCGCCAGTTTCCTCGATGAAGCCCATGCCGCCATGCACCTGCACGCCCAGCGAGGCGACCTCAGTGCCGATATCGGTCGAGAAAGCTTTCGCGATCGGCGTGATCAGCGCGGCACGCTCACTCGCCGCCTTGCGACCTGCTTCGTCCGGAGCGCGATGCGTGGCGTCGATCGCAGCGGCGGTCTTGTAGCAGATCGCGCGCGCGGCCCGCGTCAACGCACGCATGGTGATGAGCATGCGCTTCACATCCGGATGCGCGATGATCGGCGCCGAACCTTCGACGCCCGGCGCACGGCCCTGCTTGCGCTCGCGCGCGTAGGCCAACGCGCCCTGCGTCGCGCGCTCCGCGATGGCGACGCCTTGCAAGCCGACATTGAGCCGCGCATTGTTCATCATGGTGAACATGCAGGCGAGGCCGCGATTCTCCTCGCCGATCAGCCAACCTTTCGCACCGCCGCCGTCGCCGTAGACCATGGTGCAGGTCGGCGAGGCGTGAATGCCGAGCTTGTGCTCGATCGAATGACAGCGCGCATCGTTGCGTGCGCCGAGCGTGCCATCGGCATTCACCAGCATCTTCGGCACGAGGAACAACGAGATACCGCGGTTGCCCGGCGGCGCATCGGAAAGCCGCGCGAGCACGAAATGGATGATGTTGTCGGTGAGGTCGTGCTCACCGAAGGTGATGAAGATTTTCGAGCCAGTGATGGTGTAGCTGCCATCGGCATTGCGCTCGGCGCGGGTGCGCAGCGCGCCGACGTCGGAGCCGGCTTGCGGCTCGGTGAGCTGCATCGTGCCCATCCACTCGCCGGAGATGAGCTTTGGCAGATAGATGCGCTTGAGGTCCTCGGAGCCATGCGCCGCGAGCGCCTCGACACCGCCCATGGTGAGGAACGGCCCGAGGCCAAACGCCATGGAAGCGGCGCTCCAGATCTCGATGCAGGCGGCGTTGACCGCATGCGGTAGGCCCTGGCCGCCGAAATCGGCCGGGCCGGCAAGGCCGTTCCAGCCGGCCTCGGCCCAGGCCGTATAGGCCTCCTTCCAGCCGGGAGGCATAGTCACCGCGCCGTCCTTGAACACGGCGCCATGCTTGTCGCCAACGACATTGAGTGGCGCGACGACGTTGTCGGCGAAACGTCCCGCCTCCTCCAGCACCGCGTCGACCACGTCTTCCGTCAGATCGCCGTAAACTCCGCACGCGATGGCCTGCGGCAGCCCGGCGCTATGCCTGAGCGCGAACGCGATATCGGCGATGGGGGCAGTAAAGGTCATGTCAGCCTCTCGGACGAAGTCTCTCCGGCCATTTCTCGGACGGTAAGCTTGACGGCCATACCTTCAAGAGCACAAACCGGCAGCCCAATTCAACGGCGACAAAGGACAAGGCGCGTGGAGACCCGGACGACCCCGATCATGCCCGCCGGACCGGATGCGGTCGCGACGGCGGCGCGGCGCCTCCGGGCGGGCGGGCTCGTGGCGTTTCCGACCGAAACGGTCTACGGGCTCGGCGCCGACGCGACCGACGCAACCGCAATCGCGCGCCTCTATGCCGCAAAGGGGCGGCCGAAGTTCAATCCGCTGATCTCGCACCTGCCGAGTGCGGACGCAGCGATGCGGCTCGGCATCTTCGACGCCGCAGCCCGCAAGCTCGCGGAGGCGCTTTGGCCGGGGCCGCTGACCTTGGTGGTGCCGAAGGCGCGCGACTGCCCGATCGCATCGCTGACCACGGCAGGGCTCGACACGGTGGCGCTGCGGGTGCCGTCACATCCCATCGCGCACGATCTTCTCGTCGCGACAGGCCGGCCGATCGCCGCGCCCTCCGCCAATCGTTCCGGACGCGTATCGCCGACGATGGCGGCGCACGTGCACGCCGACTTTCCGGCCGCGCTCGACCTCATCGTCGACGGCGGCGCGACCGCGGTCGGCCTCGAATCCACGATTGTCGCCTGCACCGGCGATGTGCCGGTGGTGCTACGCTTCGGCGGGCTCGCGCGCGAGGCGATCGAGAACGTGCTGCAAAGACCCATTGCGTTTCACCGCGGTGCCGCCGACGCGCCG
>JAFKKS010000010.1 GCA_017304555.1 Hyphomicrobiales bacterium | reverse complement strand
GCCGGCAAGCGCCACGAGCCCGAGCGTCGGCGTGCCGGTGTGCTGCGTGATCCAGCCCACCATGTACGGCCCGAAGAAGCCGCCGAGATTGCCGATCGAGTTGACGAGGGCGATGCCCGCCGCAGCCGCTGTGCCGGTGAGGATGCCGGTCGGCAGCGCCCAGAAGGTCGGGATCGCCGCGTAAGTCCCCATCGCGCACAGCGTTACCGCGATGCCGGCAAGGAACGGGTTCGTGAGATAAGCCGCAGCGATGAGCGCGAGGCCGCCGAAGATCGCCGGCGCCGCGACGTGGAAGACGCGCTCCTGCTTCGTGTCCGATCGCTTCGTCCACCAGATCATGGCGACCACCGCGAACGCGTACGGAATGGCGATGAGGTAGCCGGTCATCGTGTTGAGCGGCACGCCTGATGTCTTGTCGAGTTGCAACGTCGTGATGACGCCTTTCACGATCGTCGGCAACCAATAGCCGAGCCCGTAATTGCCGCAGACGAGTCCGAAGTAAACGAGGCCGAGGAGCAGGATGCGCGGGTTCGTCAGGGATTCACACAACGAGTATTTGCGGATCGCCTCGCGCTTCACGCGCTCTTCGTCGAGCCGCGCGGTCACCGCCTCGCGCTCCTGCGGCGTGAGCCACGACACCTGCGCGGGCTTATCGCGCAGGAAGATCAGCACGACGATGCCGACGATGATCGACGGAATGCCTTCGAGGATGAAGAGCCACTGCCAGCCTTTGAGGCCGAAGGCGAGGTGCGTGCCGTCAAGAATCCAGCCCGACACCGGCCCGCCGATGACCGAGGAGAGGGGAATGGCCGCCATGAACCAGCCGATCCAGCGCGCGCGCTCCTCCGCCGTAAACCAATAGGTGAGGTAGAGGATGATGCCCGGGAAGAAACCGGCTTCCGCGACGCCGAGCAGGAAGCGCATCGCGTAGAAGCTCTTCACGCCGACCATGAAGGCCATGGCCGCCGAAATGATCCCCCATGAGATCATGATGCGCGCGATCCAGATGCGCGCGCCGAACTTCTCCAATGCCAGATTGCTCGGAACCTCGAACAGGAAATAACCGGCGAAGAAGATGCCGGCGCCGAAGCCGAAGACTTCCGGTGTGAACCCGAGATCCTTGTTCATCGTCAGTGCGGCGAAGCCGACGTTGACGCGGTCGAGATAGGCGACGAAGTAGCAGAGCATCAGAAACGGAATCAGCTTGCGTGCGATCTTGGCTGAAGCTGATTCAAGAACGGTCGGCATCGGCGTCACTCCCTAAAGCTCGCCGAGAGCCGCCGAGCAGCGGCTCGCGGTTCCACGCTTTATCCACGACACACTTACGGGCCGTGCCGCGTGGATGGAGAAATAGACGCACAAAAAAAGAAGGCCGCGAATGCGGCCCTCTTCAAAAATTGCCGATAAAATCGCAGGGGAGGTATGCGCCCTCCCGCGTGCTCGTCAGCGCGAATAATATTCGACGACGAGGTGCGGCTCCATCTGCACCGGATACGGCACATCGCCGATCAGCGGCACGCGCGCAAGCTTCGCGGTCATCTTCGAGTGATCGACTTCGATGTAGTCGGGCACGTCACGCTCGGCGAGCTGCGTCGCCTCGAGCACGATGGCCAATTGCTTCGAGGCATCGCGGACTTCGATGACGTCGCCGATCTTGACACGGTAGCTGGCGATGGTGACGCGGCGGCCGTTCACCTTGACGTGGCCATGATTGATGAACTGGCGGGCAGCGAACACCGTCGGCACGAACTTCGCGCGATAGACGACGGCGTCGAGGCGGCGCTCCAAGAGGCCGATCATGTTCTCGCCCGAGTCGCCCTTCATCCGCAGCGCCTCGACATAGATGCCGTGGAACTGTTTCTCGGTGATGTTGCCGTAGTAGCCGCGCAGCTTCTGCTTTGCGCGCAGCTGGATGCCGTAGTCGGAAAGCTTGCCCTTGCGGCGCTGTCCGTGCTGGCCGGGGCCGTATTCGCGGCGGTTGACGGGGCTCTTCGGACGGCCCCAGATATTCTGGCCCATCCGGCGGTCGATCTTGTACTTCGCTTCATTGCGCTTGGTCATCGCGTCCTCGTTTGTCGATGCTGTGTGAGGATCGCGCCCTCCTCTGTCCCCGCACATGGCCGGAACTGACAGGCGGGGCTTCGTAAGCGCAAAGGCCCGCCACGGGTCGCGAAACGCCACGCGGGCCGAAAGGCCCGCGCGACGGGCGGTTTCTACGCGCCCAGCGATTTTCTGTCAATTACGATGCGGCGATCGCCGTAAGCCCCGGCATGGCCGCCGTAAGCTGCGCTGGCGCCTCGCGGCCGGAGGTAAAAACCGCCGTCAGAGAGCCGTTTTCGGGCGATCCGGTGGCCGGGCCGAGCAGATTGACGACCCGCCGTGCGATCGCCGGGGCCGGGTCGAGGAAGCGAACCGGCCAGGGCGCCAGCGCCTCGAACCGGGCGGTGAGCAGCGGGTAGTGCGTGCAGGCCAGCACGATGGTGTCCGTGCGCCGGCCGTCTGCGTCGACGAAGCAGGGGGCGAGTTCGGCGGCGATCTCCGAGTCCGACGCCGGCGTTCCGGCAAGCTCGGCCTCGGCGAACGCGGCAAGCCGAGCCGAGCCGACGAGGTCTACCACGCAGCCGGCGCCATATTGGCGGA
>JAFKKS010000276.1 GCA_017304555.1 Hyphomicrobiales bacterium | reverse complement strand
TCCCCCTTCAACGCACGCAAACCCGTAGCCCGGGTGGAGCGAAGCGGAACCCGGGGTTAGCCGGTCGATCGTTCCCGGATTTCGCTTCGTTCCATCCCGGCTACAGCGCGTCACCCCTCACGCTTCTCAAACTCACGCAAGGAACAGCCGCACGAGTTGGATGCATCCTGCTGCCGTCGCGCATCAGCGCCACCGCTTGATGCGGCCTGACGCGGCGCGTTGGTTCAAGCCGGTCGGCGCGCCGAGCGCAAAATGCGCGTCGTCGCAGCCGGTAATGTCGGCGGAAGAGTTCGAGCGTGAACTCGAATCGATACGTCGCGAATATCTCGAGCTCAAAGCCATGCTCGCCGTGCGCAAGTTCGAGCGCATTTGGGCGGCCTTCTGCGCCAAAGCCTACAATCCCGACCAGCCGCGTGTACCCGCCGGCAATCCCGAGGGCGGGCAATGGACGGATGAGGGCGACGGTAGCAGTGGGACGCCTTCGGCCAAGCCGGCGAAGCCACTGATGCGGCTTGCGGGCGAACCGCCGACCGGCGATCCGCCCAAAGTGCCGGAGAAACGGCCGCCGACGGCGCCAGAACGCAACAGCGTCGTCAAATCGGTCGTGCGCTGGCTTGGTCGCTATGGCGGAACAGTCGGTAAAATAGTCAAATTAGACCACTGGCTTTACGAATACGATCAGGTCATCAAGGCGTCTCTTGATCCACCAAAAAGCCTGCAGCAATTACAAGATGCGGTCTCCACGCCAGAAAAAGGCTATGAAATCCATCATATCGTGGAGCAGACGCCTGCCGCGCACGATGGTTATCCGCGCGAAATGATAGATGGCCGAGAAAACCTCGTGCGTATTCCCACGTTGAAGCATCGCGACATCACCGCGTGGTATCAGACCAAGAACCCTCGCTTTGATGGCCTTTCGCCGCGCGACTATTTGCGGAGCAAGAGTTGGACAGAGCGTCGTGCTCTAGGCCTTGAGGCATTAATAGATTTTGGAGTTCTCGATCCATGATCACACGCCTTGAAAATATGTCGGCCAGAAGTTTTGTCGAGAAATTCGCTACCATTGCGCTGGCACAAGATCGTGCGCTGCTCGATGGCGACACAGAAAAATTCAACTCCCTCTATGATGAGATGGATGCCGTGAGTTTCGCGTTGAAAAATCTCGCGGGAGATCAACGTTCGGCGTTGCTCCAACTGTACAAGCATCCGAATGCTCAAGTGCGACTCAAGGCAGCTATTTCAACGCTTGCAGTTGCCCCCGGTCCTGCCCGCGAAGTGTTGGAGGCGATTGTCGCCCAACGCGAGTATCCTCAGTCTGCAGATGCACGTGGGATGCTGCGGGCACTCGATGAGGGGAGCTTTGTACCGAGTTGACCGTCGGGATCAACTGGTCGCTCGTTCCCGGATTTCGCTTTGCTCAATCCGGGCTACTTCACCGCCACGAATCTTCCACCGCCGAGCACGCGGCCCTGCACCAGCGCGACGAGCTTCTCGTAAGCCGAATAGAACGCGTCATCGCCCGTCGGCGGGCCGGCGCGGCGCGTCTCCTCGCGCAGACGGCGATACATCGCTAGGCGTTGGGCGAGCACGTCGCCCCATTCGCCGGTGAGGTCGTCCATCGGCTCCAGCGTGAAACCGATCTCGGTCAGTGCTGTGCGATAGTCGTCGACGCTCATCAGCGTCTGCGCGGCGATGCCGCGCCACATCGTCTCGGCCTCGTCGGCATTGAGCGGTCGGTGCGTGATCCAGTCGGTGAAGGCGAGGCGGCCGCCCGTCTTGAGCAAGCGATGTGCTTCGCGCAGCGCCGCGCGTTTGTCGGGCACATGCAGCAGCGCCTCCTGGCTGACGACGGCGTCGGCCACACCGGCATCGAGCGGAACCTTGGTGACGTCGCCTTCGAGCACCTTGACCCGTGACGCGAGCCCGACGTGGCGCGTCAGATCGTTGGCGCCGGCTGCCCGCGTCGGATTGAGCTCGATGCCGGTGACGGTCACGCCATAACGGTGCGCGAAGTAGCGCGCCGGGCCGCCGAGGCCGGCGCAGAAATCGACGACTTGCTTTCCGGCCGCGAGCTGCGCGCGGGCGGCGAGCGCGTCGTTCACGGCGAGCCCGCCGTAGTGATCCTGATCGTGCGGCCACATCTCCTCGGGCTTGAGGCCGTCGAGCGAACCGCGCTCGGCCTCGAGCTTCGCGAGGATGTGGTCCCGCGAAATCGGGTGGCGTGTGTAGAAATCGAGGACGTGGTCACGCGCTTCGGTCAAGGACGCCGCCTTTCTTTCAACGGCCGCCGCGAGGCGACGCAAATCATTTCACAGCAATCGGTCGTTCCACAGCAGAAGGTGAACCACACATGGAATTCGACATCAATCAGCATGCTCCCGAGATCAAGGCCGGCGTGCCTTCCGACCCGCTCGCCATGCACGACGAGACGATGCGCGCGTTCGAGGAATACAAGGCGACAAACGATGCGCGCCTTGCCGCCATCGAGAAGGGCCGCGGTGCGGATCCGCTGACGGAAGAGAAGATGGCGCGGCTGAACGCACGCATGGACGAGCTGACGCTGAAATCGGCGCGCCCGGCGTTGGCGTCGGAGAAGGCCGCGGCGACGCACCAGGCGCGCGAGCACAAACAGGCGTTCGACGTCTATATGCGCCAGGGCGAGAGCGGCGGTTTGCGCATGCTCGAGACGAAGGCGCTCTCCATCGGCTCCAATCCGGACGGCGGCTATCTCGTGCCGGACGAGATCGCGCAGGAGATCGGCAAGCGGCTCTCCGTCATCTCGCCGATCCGCTCCATCGCCGGCGTGCAGGAGGTGTCGTCGTTGGTCTACAAGAAGCCGTTCATGACGTTGGGGCCGACGGTCGGCTGGGTCGGTGAGACGGCGTCGCGCACGCAGGCGATGGAGCTTTACGCGATGCCGGCGGCGACGCCGTCGCTGCTCGAAGATGCGGCGGTGAATGTCGACGAATGGCTGGCGGCGCAAGTGGAGCAGGCCTTCGCCGAGCAGGAAGGCACCGCCTTCGTCACCGGCGACGGTAGCAACAAGCCGAAGGGCTTCCTCTCCTACACCAATGTCGCGAACGGTTCGTGGGAGTGGGGCAAGCTCGGCTATCTCGCGACCGGCGTCGCCGGCGACTGGCCGGCGAGCGACCCTTCCGACATCCTCGTCGATCTCGTCTATGCGGTGCGCGCCGGTTATCGCCAGAACGCGGCCTTCGCGATGAACCGCAAGACGCAAGCCGCGATCCGCAAGTTCAAGGACTCGTCGGGCAATTATCTCTGGCAGCCGCCAGCGGTCGCGGGCGGTCGCGCTTCGCTGATGACGTTCCCGGTGGTCGAGGCGGAGGACATGCCGGATGTCGGAGCGAACTCGCTCTCGGTGGCCTTCGGCGATTTCCGCCGCGGCTATCTCATCGTCGACCGGCAGGGCGTGCGCGTGCTGCGCGATCCCTACAGCGCCAAGCCATATGTGCTCTTCTACACGACGAAGCGCGTCGGCGGCGGCGTGCAGGACTTCGACGCGATCAAGCTCCTGAAGTTCGCCGCGTCGTAGCTGTAGCCCGGGTTGAGCGCAGCGAAACCCGGGCGTTCCGCGCCGAGGCTCGTCCCGGATTTCGCTCCGCTCAATCCGGGCTACGAGGCCTGCTCCGTCATGCCCGCGCTTGTCGCGGGCATCCACGTCTTTCTTCTTTCACCGAAGCAAGATTCCCGGCCATGACGGTTTGGGCTATTTGTTGGCTCTATTCCGCCAGCGGGCTTCCGAGCTTGCGTGCGGTTTCCGCGATCCAATCGCGGTAGAGGGCGAGCGGCGTCACGCCGGTGAGGCCGCCGCAGCCGGCGGCGTTCTTCGCGCCCGTCGACCAGCTGACGACGCCGACGACGACGGATGATGCGCCGCGTGCATCGAACACCGGTGCGCCGGAATCGCCGGTGCAGGCGCCGAGGCCGTTCGTCTCGTTGCGCGTCGCCGGGTCGAAAAGGCGAAGCTGTAGGTTACCCGGCTTGCCGGTCGCGACCAGGTTCACATCGCGCAGCGTGCCGCCGGTCTTGCCGTCGCCGCGCACCGTGCCGCCGTAGCCGGCGACGGTGAAGCGGTCGCCGGGCTGGACGGCCGGCGCGCCGCGGCCGATCCGCGCCGGCGCGAAAGGCGCGGGCAGGGGAGCGGCGAGTTTGAGCAGCGCGACGTCGGCGGTCGCGCGGTGTGCGAGCAGCGTTTTCAACGCGAATGATGGATGCCGCATCACCGCCGTCGAGTCCTTGAGCGACGGATTACGCGCGGCGTCGAACAAGACGAGCTTGTAGTCGGCGCCGGGCAGCACGCAATGCGCGGCGGTCAACAACAGGTCGCGCGCGACTGCAGTCGCGGTGCAGGATGTGCCGCGCGAACCGACGATCATCACAACGTGCCGCGCGGTGGCGCCAGGCGCGACCGGTGCCCCGCCGACCATGGCGGGCGCGGGCACGGCCCATAGGCACACGAGCATTGCGGAGAGCAGGGAGCGGAGCATCCCGCGCTTGAGCCTGTTCGCTGCGCCTTTGTCAATCGCTCTCTTCACGACAGGAGCCTTTATGGCCGCCATCCTCTTGACGCCGCCGGCGATCGAGCCGCTGACGCTTGCCGACGCCAAACTCTATTTGCGCGTCGCGCATGATGACGACGACGGGCTGATCGCCTCACTGATTGGCGCGGCGCGCAGCGCGGTCGAGGGGCGCGCGCGCCGGGCGCTGATCACGCAGGTTTGGCGGATCACCCGCGACGCCTGGCCGCCGGACGGCCGGTTCGTGCTGCCGCTGGCGCCGGCCATCGAAGTCGTGGCGGCGCGCGTCTATGACGCCGGCGGGGTCGCGCATGAAACCGACACGCAAGCCTTCGGGGTGGAGGCGGGGGCGGCGCCGGGCGTGATCGCATTTTCTCCGTGGTTCGTTCCGCCGCCGGGGCGTGCAGCCGGCGGCATCGAGCTCGACGTGAGCTTCGGCTACGGCGAGGCGGCGGCCGACGTGCCGCAGGCGCTCGTTCAGGCAATGCGGCTCCTGCTCGCGCATTGGTACGAGAACCGCGGTGTCGTCGCGACGGAGGCTGGCGCGGCACTGCCGATGGGCGTCGATGCGCTGCTCACGCCGTTCCGAGGGTTGACGCTATGACCGGGATCGGGCGGCTGCGCGAGCGCGTCGTTCTCGAAGCGCCGGTCGAGTCGGACGATGGCGCCGGTGGCGTCGTGCGGACTTACGCCACGCAAGCGACGCTGTGGGCCGAGATCATCGCCGTCAGCGCGAAGGGCGCTCTCGTCGCGGATGCGGCCGGCGCGAGCGTGACGCATCGCATCACGATCCGCAGTGGCGTCGATGTCACGATGCGGCATCGCTTTCGGCTCGGTGCGCGGATCTTCGAGATCGTGTCGATGCGCGACGCCGATCCGCAAGGGCGCCTCATGCTGATCGAAGCAAGAGAGCGGGTCGATTGACGCGCCTCTTGCTCCCGCTCGTCCCCGCGAAAGCGGGGACCCAGGGCCAAGCATGCTGGATCCCCGCTTTCGCGGGAATGAGCGGAGCAAGACAGTCGTCCTACGACAAAATTTCATCGCGCATTTCCAGGAAACTCCCCATGTCCTCATCCGCCGTGGCGCTGCGCGCCGCCATCCACGACGCGCTTGTCGCGCATGCGCCGCTCACCGCCGTACTTGGCGGGCCGAAGGTCTATGACGCACCGCCGCGCGGTGCCGCGTTTCCCTACGTCACGCTCGGCGAGACGCGCAGCGCCGACTTCTCGACCGGAACGGAACCGGGCGAGGAGCATCGGCTGACCTTGCACGCGTGGTCGCGCCAAGGCGGGCATCGCGAAGCGCATCTCGTCGTCGCCGCGCTGACGCAGGCGCTTGATGATGCACCACTCGCACTCGACGGCCACGCGCTCGTCAACCTGCGCTTCTCGCTCGCCGACGTTCGTCGCGAGGCGGATGGGCGCACCTATCACGGACTGGTGCGTTTCCGCGCCGTCACCGAGCCGCTCTGAAAATCGGATCTTTCTCGCACAGGAACCACATCATGGCTGCCCAGAAAGGCAAGGACCTGCTTCTCAAACTCGCGGACGGCGCCGAATTCGTCACCGTCGCCGGATTGCGCACGCGGCGGCTCGCGCTCAACGCCGAGACCGTCGACGTAACGCATGCGGAATCTGCCGGACGCTGGCGCGAGCTCCTTGAAGGCGCGGGCGTCAAGCGTGCGTCGGTCGCCGGCCGTGGCCTGTTCAAGGACGCGGCGTCCGACGCGCTCGTGCGCCAGATGTTCTTCGACGGCGCGGTGAAGGGAATGCAAATCGTTATTCCCGATTTCGGCACGGTCGCCGGCGCGTTCCAGATCAGCAGTCTCGAATTCGCCGGCGAGCATGACGGTGAAGTGACTTACGAGGTGGCGCTGGAGTCGGCCGGCGAACTCACGTTCACGGCGGTCTGAGGCGAGCATGGCTAATTCCCATCGCGGTGAAATCGAAGCCGAGATCGGCGGCGCGCGGCGCAAGCTCGTGCTCACGCTCGGCGCGCTCGCGGAGCTCGAATCCGCGTTCGGCGCCGACAACCTCGTGGCGCTGGCGGAACGCTTCGGCAGCGGGCGGCTTGCGGCGCGCGACCTCATCCGCATCATCGGCGCCGGACTGCGTGGCGCCGGCGAGACGGTGACCGACGACGCGGTGGCGTGCATGGGTACGCCGGGCGGTGCGGCCGGCTATGCGCGCATCGCCGTCGCGCTGCTGCAAGCGACGTTCGGCGAAAGCGGCGAGGTGAAATCCACGCGCCCTCCGACGGCCGGGGAGCGCAGCGGATAGACGCCGCCGCATTCCCGTGGACGCAGGCGATCGGCTTCGGGATCGGCGTGCTGCATCTGTCGCCCGACGCGTTCTGGCGCATGACGCCGCGCGAACTGGCAGCCGCCGTGCAGGCGCTGGGTGGCGGCGTCGCGCCGTTCGCACGCTGCGATCTCGACGCGCTTCTGCGACGCTTTCCCGACACGCACTCCTCTTCATCGCAACAGGGTGGGCCAAGACATGGCAACTGACGACACGATCGGCGACGGCGGTTTGACGCAGACGCTCGACACGTTGGCGCTGCGCCAGCGCGACCTCGAGATCGGCGCCAATAGCTTCGCGCGCGCGATGAGTTCGGCGTTCGCCAGCGCCGCGACGAGCGGCAAGCAGTTCGACGATATTCTCAAATCGCTGGGGCTGCGGCTTTCGGATCTCGCGCTCAAGATGGCGTTCAAGCCGCTGACGCAGGCCTTGGCCGGCGGCTTCGAGAAACTTCTCGGCGGCCTCGCCGGCGGCGCGGGCACGGCCGTCACGCCGTTCGCGACCGGTGGCGTGATCGCTGCGCCATCCTATTTTCCGCTCGGCAGCCGCGGCGTCGGGCTCGTTGGCGAAGCGGGCCCGGAGGCGATCCTGCCGCTCGCGCGCGGGGCCGATGGCAAGCTCGGCGTCGCGGCGGGCGCATCGCCGGCCGCCGCCTCGATCACCGTCCACATTGCGACGCCCGATGCGGAAAGCTTCCGCCGCTCGGAAACCTACGTCTCCAGCCTCATCGCCCGTGCCGTCGCGCGCGGGCAGCGCAGCCTCTGACCGCGTCGACAAGGGAGCTGTTATGTCCGCCGCCTTCCACGAAATTCTGTTTCCACTCGACATCGCATTGCGCAGCGCCGGCGGGCCGGAGCGCAAGACCGATGTGGTTGCGCTCGGCTCGGGGCGCGAGGAGCGCAATGCGCGCTGGGCGCATTCGCGGCGGCGCTATGACGCCGGTTACGGCATCAAGTCGCTCGACGCGCTCTCCACGGTGCTCGCGTTTTTCGAGGAACGGCGCGGCAAGCTCTACGGCTTCCGCTGGCGCGACCGGCTCGACCATTCCTCCGGCGCGCCGAGCGCGGTGGTGAGCGCGCTCGATCAGCCGATCGGCGCCGGCGACGGAACCAATGCGACGTTTGCACTGGGCAAGACTTACGGCAGCGTGCACGCGCCTTACACGCGCCCGATCGCAAAGCCTGTCGCCGGCAGCGTGCGTGTTGCCGTCGCCGGCGTCGAGCAAGAGGAGGGCATCGCTTTCTCCCTCGATGCGACGACCGGCCTGGTTACGTTTCTCGCCGGTCATATCCCCGCAGCGGATGCCGCCGTCACCGCAGGCTTCCTGTTCGACGTGCCGGTGCGCTTCGACACCGATTACCTCGAAGCCGACCTCTCCGGCTTCGCGGCGGGTGCGATCCCGCACATTCCTCTGGTGGAGATCAAGCCGTGAGAACTATCCCTCCTGCGCTGCAGGCGAAACTTGACGGTGGCGCGACGACGCTTGCTCGCTGCTTCGTGGTGACCCGCCGCGACGGCGCGGTGCAAGGCTTCACCGATCACGACGAGGACATCGTGCTCGACGGCGTGACGTGCCGGGCGCGCACCGGCGTCACCGCGTCGGAGGCGACGCAGCAGCTCGGCCTTGCGGTCTCCGGCACGGAGATTTCCGGCGCGCTGGCGTCGGACACGCTCAATGAATCCGACCTCGGAGATGGCCTCTACGATGCAGCAGACGTTTTGGTACATCTCGTGGACTGGAGTGAGCCGACGCTGCATGTGCTGCTCGCCTGCGGCGTTCTCGGCGAGGTGCGGCGCGAGGGCGGCGCTTTCACCGCAGAACTGCGCTCGTTGGCGCATCGACTGCAAGAGGAAAGCGGCCGCCTCTATACGTCCACCTGCGACGCGGATCTCGGCGACGCGCGCTGCACGGTCGATCTCACATCGCCCGCTTATCGCGGGGAGGGGACGGTGCTCGCGGTGACGGCCGCCGGCGCGTTCACGGCATCGGGTCTCGACGCGTTCGTGAACGCCTGGTTCGACGGCGGCAAGCTGACATGGAGTTCCGGCGCGAATGCCGGGTCGTCGATGGAGGTTAAAATCCATCGTGCAGCGGCCGTCGTCGCGATCGAGCTCTGGCAGGCGATGCCGCAGCCGATCGCCGTCGGCGACATGTTCGCGGTGACGGCCGGATGCGACAAGCGCTTTGCCACCTGTCGCGACCGTTTCGCCAACGGCGTCAACTTTCGCGGCTTCCCGGCCATTCCCGGCAACGATTTCCTTATTCAAGTGCCGGTGCCCGGCGAACCCGGCCACGACGGCACGAGCATGGGCCCCAGCGCATGACGGTCATTTCGCATAGCCGCGCCGCCATCGTCGCGGAAGCGCGCGCCTGGCTCGGCACGCCGTATCGGCATCAGGCATCGCTGAAAGGTGTCGGCTGCGATTGCCTCGGCCTCGTGCGTGGCGTTTTCCGCGCGCTGCATGGCGCCGAGCCGGAGCGCGTGCCGCCTTACACGCCCGACTGGGCGGAGGCCGCGAGCGACGAGCCTCTCGCGCAGGCGGCGGCGCGCCATCTCGCCGTCGTTGGCAAGGACGCGGCCGATGCGGGCGACGTCGTGCTGTTTCGCTGGCGCACCGGCCTTGCCGCGAAACACGCCGCCATCCTTACGACGCGAACGACAATGATCCACGCGCATGACGGCGCCGCTGTCGCCGAGGTGGCGTTGAGCCCCTGGTGGCGACGCCGTCTCGCTTTCGCTTTCCGCTTTCGCGGTGTGTTGGACGCATAATCATGGCCGCTCTTCTTC
The DNA here is from genome assembly GCA_017304555.1 of Hyphomicrobiales bacterium. Taxonomy (GTDB): domain Bacteria; phylum Pseudomonadota; class Alphaproteobacteria; order Rhizobiales; family Xanthobacteraceae; genus JAFKKS01. Next base: position 10,225 of record JAFKKS010000276.1, on the reverse strand, counting down.
TTTCCGTCGCGGGTTCCGCCGCCGGCAATGCGCTGTTCGGCCCAGCCGGCGCGCTGTTCGGACGTTTGGCCGGGGCGCTTGCGGGAAACTTCATCGACCATGCGCTGCTTGGCGGCGCGCGCTCGATCGAAGGGCCACGTCTCGCCGACCTCGACGTGATGACCTCGAGCGAGGGCGCGCCGATGCCGCGGCTTTACGGGCGCGCGCGCCTGTCCGGCCAGGTGATCTGGGCGACGCAACTGGAAGAGGTCGTCGCCAAGAAAAATAACGACGCGATCGGCGGCAAGGGGATCGGGCCTAAGAATACGACCACGACTTACAGCTATTTCGCGAATTTCGCGGTCGGCTTTTGCGAGGGACCGATCGGCCACGTCGCGCGCATCTGGGCGGACGGCAAGCTGCTGGATCTCGACGGCATCACTTGGCGATTCCATCGTGGTGATGAAACGCAAATGCCGGATCCGCTGATCGTCGCCAAGGACGGCGCCGACAATGCGCCGGCCTATCGCGGCCTTGCCTACATCGTGTTCGAGCGGTTACCGCTGGAGAAATTCGGCAACCGCATTCCGCAGCTTTCGTTCGAAGTGACGCGGCCGGTCGGCGCGCTCGAGCGCATGGTGCGCGCGGTGACGCTGATCCCCGGGACGACGGAGTTCGGTTATCTGCCGCAGACGGTCGTGCGCACGCTGGGCCCAGGCCAATCGGCTCCGGAGAACCGGCATGTGAGCTACGCGGCGTCGGATTTCGAAGCGTCGATCGACGAACTGCAGGCGCTTTGTCCGAACCTTGAACGCGTCGCGATTGTCGTGGCGTGGTTCGGCACCGACCTGCGCGCAGCGCAGTGCCAATTGATGCCGGGCGTCGAGAACCGCGAGAAGGCGACGCAGGGCGCGACTTGGTCCGTCGCCGGCCTCGATCGCGATGGTGCGCATCTCGTGTCCGCGGTCGATGGTCGTCCCGCGTTCGGCGGCACGCCTTCGGACGCGAGCGTCACGGCGGCGATCGCTGCGCTGAAGGCGCGCGGCCTTAAGGTCACGCTCTATCCCTTCGTGATGATGGATATCCCGGCAGGCAATACGCTGCCCGACCCGTGGAGCGGGGCGGGCGTGCAGCCGCCGTATCCCTGGCGCGGGCGTATCACATGCGATCCCGCGCCCGGACAGCCGGGCAGCGTCGATGCGACGGGCGATGCAGCCGCGCAAGTGGCGACGTTCATTGGCGCCGTTGCGCCTGGTGATTTCAGCATCGCGGGTGGCCAGGTGAGTTATGCGGGGCCGGCGGAATGGACCTTGCGCCGCATGGTCCTGCACTACGCGCATCTTGCCGCCGCGGCGGGCGGCGTCGACGCCTTTGTTATCGGCTCCGAGTTCAAGGCGCTGACGCGCGTGCGCTCCGCGCCCGGCGTCTATCCGGCGGCGGATGCGCTGGCGGCGCTCGCCGTCGACGTGAAGGATATCGTCGGCGATGAGACGATCGTCACCTATGCCGCAGACTGGACGGAATACGGCGCGCATGTCGTCGATGCCGAGGCGTCGGAGGTCGGCTTTCCGCTCGATGTCGTGTGGGCCTCGCCGGGCATCGACGCTGTCGGCATCGACTATTACGCGCCGCTGTCGGATTGGCGCGGCTCCGCCGGCCATGCCGACCGCGCGGTGAGCGAGACGATCTACGACCGCGCTTATCTCGCGGGCAACCTTGCGGGCGGCGAAGCTTACGACTGGTTCTATGCCGATGACGCGGCACGCGCCGCGCAAACGCGCAGCGCGATCACGGACGGCGCGTTCGGCAAGCCGTGGATGTTCCGCGTCAAGGATCTCTGGAACTGGTGGAACGAGCCGCATTGTCCGCGCATCGCGGGTGAGGAAACCGCACCGACCGCGTGGACGCCGCAGTCGAAGCCGATCTGGCTGACCGAGGTCGGTTGTCCGGCCGTCGACAAGGGCGCCAACCAGCCGAGCGTCTTTCCCGACTCTAAATCGGCAGAGTCCGGCGTACCGTATTTCTCCAACGGCGGGCGCGACGATCTCATTCAGCGCCGCTACCTCGAAGCGGTGCTGACCTCGTTCGATCCGGCCTTGGGCGCAACGCCCGAACGCAATCCGGTTTCCGCGCTCTACGGCGGGCGGATGATCGCCGTCGACGCGATCCATCTCTGGACCTGGGACGCGCGCCCGTATCCGATCTTCCCGGCCGCGCGCGACGTGTGGAGCGACGGCGGTAACTGGGAAACGGGCCACTGGCTTACCGGACGATTGGGCGCGGCGCCGCTCGACGCGCTGGTCGCTGCGATCTTGTCCGACGCCGGCATCGGCAACGGCGTCAGCGACGACCTGCGCGAGAGCGTCGAAGGTTATATGCTCGACCGGCCGATGGCGCCGCGCGCTGCGATCGAGCCGCTGGCGCTCGCCTACGCCTTCGATGCGCATGAGGACGGCGCGGTGCTGCGGTTCCGGCCGCGCGGCGGGCGTTCGGTCTTGACGCTCGACGAGGAAGATCTCGTCCTCCCGGATAACGGCGCGCCACTGCGGTGTGTCCGTGCGCAAGAGACGGAACTGCCGCGCCAGGCCTCGATCGGCTTCACGGTCGCCTGCGCCGACTATCGCCGTTCCGCCGCGACATCGCGCCGGCTCGTCGGCGGCAGTCAGCGCAGCTCGCACGCCGACCTCGCCGTCGTCACGGACGCGGTTGCCGCGACACGGCGTGCCGACATCTGGCTGCAGGACCTGTGGGTCGGACGCGAGCGCGCCGATTTCACGCTGCCGCCGAGCCTGCTGCGGCTGTCGGCCGGCGATGTCGTGACTGTGAACACCGGCGGATTGAGCCGGCTGATCGAGGTTCGCGAAGTCGTCGATACCGAACATCGCGCGGTCAAGGGGCGCGCCATCGATCCCGGCGTCTTCGCAGTGCCGCTCGCGCCGGCGCAGCGTCCGCACCCGGAGATTCCACCCGCGCGAGGGCCGGTGCTTGGCATGTTGATGGAACTTCCGCGGCTTCCCGGCGACAGCGGCGACACGCTGATGCGTGCGGCCGTGTTCTCGTCCCCTTGGTCCGGCCCGGTGACGATCTGGCGCTCCATCGACGGTGCGAGTTTCGAGGTCGCGGCGACGGCGCTCGTCCCCAACGTGATCGGCGAGACGCTCGACCCGCTGCCGCGCGGACCGACTTCGCGATGGGACTGCGGCACGCGCTTTCGCGTGCGGCTCTATGGCGGCGCGCTCGCCTCTCTCTCGGACCTCGCGGTGCTCGGCGGCGGCAATGCCGCGGCGGTGCAGCGGCCGGACGGCGCTTGGGAAGTGCTGCAGTTCGCGAACGCCGTGCTCACGGCCGAGCGCACTTACGCTTTGTCGCGGTTGCTGCGCGGCCAGGCGGGAAGCGAATGGGCGATGGGCGACCTCGTGCCGGCTGGCGCGCCGTTCGTGTTGCTCGACGATTTCGTCCTGCCTGTCGCGCAGGGGCTCGACGCGCTGGCGCGCCCGCTGCAACTGCGCATCGTGCCGGCGGGCTTGGATCACGGCGATCCGATGGCGGTGACGCTCGATGCGACGCCCGGCGCGACGGCGTTGCGGCCGTTGTCGCCGGTACATGTGCGCGGACGGCGAACGGAGGAGGGTGTGCGCATCTCCTTCGTGCGCCGCACGCGGATCGACGGCGACGGTTGGGGCGCCGGCGAGGTGCCGCTCGGCGAAGCTCGCGAGGCCTACGAGGTCGACATCCTGTCCGGTTCCGACGTGGTGCGCATGCTGACCGGCGAGACGAGCGACATCCTCTATCCGCTGGCGGATGAGGTCGCCGATTTCTCCACGCCGCAGACGGAGCTGACGGTGCGCGTCGCGCAGATGTCGGCCACCGTCGGGCGCGGCACATCGACCGAAGCGATGTTGCGCCATCTCGGCTGAGCGTTCGCGGCGTTCGGTTTTCCCATCTCAAATCATCGAGGCGTCATGAGCGAGACGACAAACCTGGCATTGCCGCTAATGGAAGCGGCGCAGGCGCAGAAGCACGTCACCCATAACGAGACGCTGCGCTGCATCGATACGCTGCTGCAACTCGCTGTGCTCGAGCGCGAGATCGGTACGCCACCGGGCGCGCCGCTCGATGGTCAGCGCTGGATCGTGCAAGCCACGCCCTCGCCGACCGGCGCGTGGGCGGGGCATGGCAACCACATCGCCGCGTGGCAGGACGGCGCGTGGCAGTTCAGCGTGCCGCGTGTCGGGTGGGTCGCCTATGTGGTCGACGAGAATGCGCTGGTGATCTGGGACGGCAGCGCGTGGAGCGACGTCGCGCTGGCGATGACGGAGCTGCAGAACCTCGTGCGGCTTGGTGTCGGCACGACGGCGGATGCGACCAATCCGTTCAGCGCCAAGCTCAACAACGCGCTGTGGGTAGCGCGGACGAGCGCGGAAGGCGGCGACGGAGATCTGCGCTACAAGATGTCGAAGGAGAGCGCGGCGAAGACGCTCTCGCTTCTCTTCCAGGATAATTTCTCCGGGCGCGCGGAGATCGGCCTCACCGGCGATGACGACCTGCATGTGAAGGTATCGCCCGACGGCTCGTCGTGGATCGAGGCGCTGACCATCGACACCGCGACCGGGCGTGTATCGTTTCCGGCCATCGGCGGGCCGCGCGAATGTCTGATGGCGGATCGCACCTACTATGTGCGAACGGACGGAGATGACGCCAATAGCGGTCGCGCGAACACCGCCGGCGGTGCGTTCCTCACGATCCAGAAAGCAATCGACACCGTCGCTTCGCTCGATCTCGGCGTGCGGCAAGCCACGATCCAATTGGCAAATGGCGTCCACACCGGTGCGCTGACGTTGCGGCCCTATCTCGGCGGCGTACCGCCGATCATTCGCGGCAATGCGACGACGCCGGCCAATACGCGCATCGATGCCGCGACGACCACGATCACGAACGACGGCGGCGGCTTATGGATCGTCCGTGACGTGAAGATCACGGGATCCTCGCACGGCCTCTACATTGCGTCCGGCGGAACGATCAAGTTCGCCAATATCGATTTCGGCGCTTGCGGCAGCTCACATGCTTATGTCGACGCCGGTGGAATCCTCACCGCCATCGGTAGCTATGCAGTCAGCGGAAACGCGGCGCGGCACGTCACCGTGGTGAACGGAGTAGCTGCGATCAATGGTGTCACGATCACATACTCGAACAGTCCGGCGTTCTCGCTGCAGAATCTGTATGCCGGCGGCGCCGGTCTCGTGAACATCATTTCAGTGACATTCACCAACGGCGGCACCGTTACTGGAACCCGCTACCGCGCCGAGAACAACGGCGCGATCTTCACCAATGGCGGGAGCGCGAGCTATCTGCCGGGAAGCGTCGCCGGCACGACGAGCGCTGGCGGCGTTTACGCCTGATCGTATTGATTCCACGGCAGACGCGTCGTGCTCCGCTCATTCTCGCGCAAGCGGGAATCCAGACACTCTCGATTCCTGGGTCTCCGCTTTCGCGGGGACGAGCGGAGGAGAGCTGATCGTCTGCTGCAACCCTCCATTCTTTCACCGCCGCCTTCGAGGCGGTTTTTTTTTATGAGGCATCGATGACTGCATCGACCTATGACGACGCGCTGCGGCGTCTGCTCAAGCATGAGGGCGGCTATAGCGACCATCCATCCGATCCGGGCGGTCCGACGAATTTCGGCATTACGCTCGCGGATGTTCGCCGCTACGTGAAGCCGGACGCGACGGCGCAGGACGTGCGCGGCCTCAGCCTGGCGCAGGCGAAAGCCATCTATCGCACGCGCTATTGGGATGCCTTGCGCTGCGATGAGCTGCCGCGCGGCGTCGACTACGCGGCGTTCGATTACGGCGTGAACTCGGGGCCGGCACGCGCTGCGCGCGTGCTGTGCGCGATTGCCGAGCGGCCGGCATCGTCAACGATCGATGATGCGGCGTTGAACGCGATCCGCGCCGGCGATGCGCGCGCCCTGATCGCGTCTTTATGCGACGAACGGCTCGCCTTTCTGCGGCGGCTCAAGACCTGGCCGGTGTTCGGCATAGGCTGGAGCCGCCGCGTCGCCGATGTCAGGGCGGCGGCGCTGGCGATGGCGGCGAGCGGCGCATCTGGGCAATCGCGGCAGGCAGCGCCGCAACCGGCCGGCAAGGCCGTCGTTCCGATCAACAAGACGGCGCAGGGAACGGCCACCGGTGGCGCCATCGCCGCCGGCACGGCGGTGGCGCAGCAGGCGCACCACAACGGCGCGGCTCCGGTCGTGATCGCCGCGATCCTCGTATGCACGGCGCTGCTCGCAATCGCGGTGTGGCTTTTCTGGCGATGGCGGCAGAGGCGGCGGCAACAGGCGCCGCAGTTTTCGCCGCTCGTCCCCGCGAAAGCGGGGATCCAGAGCCAAGTGACACTGGATTCCCGCTTGCGCGGGAATGAGCGGAGCTAGTTGCAAATTCAAACCTCAACGCTCTTTGGCTGGAAACACCACATGGACTGGACCGATCTCGTCACCCCGCTCATCAAGCTCGGCGCGCCGCTGCTCGGCGAAGCGCTCGGCGGCCCTTTGGGAGCGGCCGCGGGCAAGATCGTCGCCGATGCATTCGGCGCCTCCGAGGCGACGCCGGAGGCCGTCAACGCGGCGATCACCAAAGCCGATCCCACGGGAGCTGCGGCCATCGCGCGGGCGGCTGAGGACAAATGGCTTGCGGCGCTTGCGGACATCGGCAAGGCGCAAGTGACCGAGATCGGCGAGACGATGCGGGCGGAAGCGGCGAGCGGTGACGCTCTGCAACGCTGGTGGCGTCCGCTTTATGCGCTCGAACTGTCGATGTTCGAGTGCCCCGCTTTCGCGATCACGCTGCTGCACGCGCTGTGGACCGGGCACGAGGTCGGCATCAACGGGCTCGTCAACCTTTCCGGCCTGCTGATGGCCTATTTTGCCGCCCGCTTCGGCGTTCTCGGCGTCTATGTGACGAGCCAAAGCCGCGAGAACCAGGCCGCGCTCACCGGAACTGCGGCGCCGTCGCTCATCGGGCAGGCGGTTCGCGCGGTGGTCAAGCGGAAGGCATGACTGCGCCCGTGTTGCCGCGAACCCTGGGCGCTTGTGCCGAAGCCGCACTTCATGCCAGTCCTCCCGCGCGAGGCATGGAGGTTGGGCTGCATGGATGTGCAAGAGGCCGTGGCGAGCCGCTATAGCTGCCGGGCGTTTCTCGAGACGCCGGTCCCCGAATCCGTCGTGCGCGACATCGTCGAGCGGGCGGCACGCGCTCCATCCGGCGGCAATATCCAGCCTTGGTTCGTGCATGCCGTATCGGGCGAGCCGTTGGCCCGGCTCAGGGCGCAGGTCGCCGCGCGTGCCGAGGAGCACATCTTCGGCGACGGCGCGGAATATGCGATTTATCCTCCCGGCTTGAAGGAGCCTTACAGCACCCGCCGCCGTGCTGTCGGCGAACTGCTCTACTGGTCGATCGGCGTGCCGCGCGACGATAAGGAAGGGCGCCGGCGGCAATATCGCCGCAACTACCTGCTTTTCGATGCGCCGGTCGCTCTTTTCGTCGCGCTCGACCGCTCCCTCGGTCCGCCGCAATGGTCGGATCTCGGCATGTATCTCCAGACGGTGATGCTGCTCGCGCGAAGCCATGGTCTGCATACATGCCCGCAAGAAGCATGGACCTTCTGGCACAAGACCCTCGGCGCCTTCCTCGAACTTCCCCCCGAACACATTCTTTTCTGCGGCATGGCGCTCGGTCATGCCGACCCGCAAGCCGCGATCAACGGCTGGGATTCGCCGCGCGCGCCGCTTGGCGAATTCGCGACGTTTCGCGGATTTTGAGCCACCACGCCTGCCGGCGCACCATTTCGTGATGGGGAGTTGCCTGGCGCGGCGGATCATTCATCGACAATTCATTTCGCCTGACCTAAGGCCGGTACATGGTGCAGATGTTCCTATTCCTCGTCCTATTGCTTCTGGCGCAAGCGCCTTGGACGGCGTCGGTCGCGGCCGAATCGAAGCGGTGCCTGTCGCAGGAGCAGCGGCGGGCGGCGCTGGCCAGCCATCGCGCCATGCATGCGGGCCGCGCCATCCGAATCGCCAAAAAGCGCTATGGCGGCGATGTGGTGCGGGCGCGGCTGTGCGAAGGCGAGCACGGAAGCCTTCGCTATGTGCTGACAGTCCTCGCGCGGGATGGCAAAGTAACGCGGGTCGCCATCGATGCGCAGAGCGGGAAGTTCCTGACGGCGCGGTGACTTCGAGAGGAAGCTTTGCGTCTACTCGTCATTGAAGATGATCCCGATCTCAACCGACAGCTCGCGGCCGCGCTGACCGACGCGGGTTACGTGGTCGACAGGGCTTTCGACGGCGAGGAGGGGCACTATCTCGGCGAAACCGAGCCCTACGACGCCGTGATCCTCGATATTGGCCTGCCGAAGATGGACGGCATCTCCGTGCTCGAGGCGTGGCGGCGGGCGGGACGCTCGATGCCGGTCCTCATCCTCACCGCGCGCGATCGCTGGAGCGACAAGGTGCAGGGCTTCGACGCCGGCGCCGACGACTATGTCGCGAAACCGTTCCAACTCGAGGAAGTGCTGGCGCGCATGCGCGCGCTGCTGCGCCGCTCGACCGGGCATGCCAAGAGCGAGTTCTCCTGCGGGCCGGTGCGCCTCGATACGCGCAACGGCCGCGTCAGCGTCGACGGCGTCGCCGTGAAGCTCACGTCGCACGAATATCGTCTGCTGTCCTACCTGATGCATCACACCGGCCGCGTCGTGTCGCGGACCGAGCTGGTCGAGCATCTCTACGATCAGGATTTCGATCGCGACTCGAATACGATCGAGGTGTTCGTCGGCCGCATCCGCAAGAAGCTCGGCGTCGATGTGATCCAGACCGTGCGCGGTCTCGGCTATCTCCTCACGCCGCCAAACGATGCGCGCTAATTCACTCGCGCTGCGGCTGTTCCTGACGGCCACTGCCTGGACCGTCGCAATCCTCCTCATCACCGGCATCGTGCTCTCGTCGCTTTACCGCGAGACGGTGGAGCGCGCGTTCGACCGCCGGCTCGGTGTCTATCTCAAGACGCTGGTGGCCGACGTCGCTTCGCCGGAAGAATCTGCCGACAAGTTCCCGCAAAGTCTCGGCGAGCCCTTGTTCGAACTGCCGCTGTCGGGGTGGTACTGGCAGGTCACACGGCTTGACGGCGGTAAGCCGGAAATCCGCGCCTCGCGCTCGCTGTGGGATTCGAGCCTGCCGAAGCTCGCCGATGCCGGCGTTCAGCCCGGGCCGGAAGGCGTGCGCCAAGCCTATGCGCGCGGGCCGGAGGATCAGCGTCTGCGCATTGCGGAGCGCACCATCGACCTCGGGGATGACGGGCGCTTCCTCATCGCCATCGCCGGCGACGCCACCGAGATCGACGAGGAGACGCGCGGCTTCGATGGCTGGCTGGTGCTGACGTTCTTGATCCTGGCGCTGGTGCTTCTCCTCACCACCATGTTCCAGGTGCGTTTTGGCCTCGCGCCGCTCAAGCGCATCTCCGAGAGCCTCGCCGCCATCCGCTCCGGCCGCGCGGAACGCCTGCAAGGAAATTTCCCGGAGGAGATCGCGCCGCTGGCGCGCGAGACCAACGCGCTCATCGAAGCCAATCGCGCGATCGTCGAGCGCGCGCGCACGCATGTGGGCAATCTCGCGCACGCGCTCAAGACGCCGCTCTCTGTGATGATGAACGAGGCGGTCGCACGCCCGGACGATCCGCTCGCCTCCAAGGTGCGTGAGCAGATCGACATCATGCGCGATCAGGTGGCGCGGCATCTGGAGCGCGCGCGGCTTGCTGCACGGATGACCGTGGTCGGAACGGTGACGGACATCGCGCCGGTGGTGACGGCCCTGGCGCGGACGATGGAGAAAATCCACCACGACCGCGCCATTTCGATCGTCGTCGACACGCCGCAGCACGCGCGCTTCCAGGGCGAGCAGCAGGACCTCGAGGAGATGGTCGGCAACCTCGTCGACAATGCCTGCAAGTGGGCGCAGACGCGCGTCAGCGTCACGGTCGCGGCGGAAGCGTCGCGGCAAATACGCGAGGCGGGGACTACTCCGTCGGTGCGCATCATCGTCGACGACGATGGGCCAGGATTGTCGCCGAGCGAGCGCGAGCAGGTCTCCCGCCGCGGCCAGCGTCTCGATGAAACGAAGCCGGGTTCCGGCCTTGGCCTCTCGATTGTGTCCGAGCTTGCCGATCTCTACCGTGGGTCGCTCACACTTGGCGCG
>JAFKKS010000009.1 GCA_017304555.1 Hyphomicrobiales bacterium | reverse complement strand
AATGACGCGCCCTTGGCGAAGGTCAGCTTCACGACCGCTTTGTACGTCTCGCCGGTGCAGATGATTCCGTCGTGCTCCCACACCGGGACGCCGCGCCATTTCCACGTCTCGATGACGTCGGGATCGGCTTGTTTGATAATGGCGCGAACCCGCGCCAGCGTCTCGCCGCGCCAGTCGCCCAGGTCCTTGATCCGCGCATCGATCTGCTGAGAGGCGGAGGCTCCCTCTTTTGCTTCCGCTGCACTGCCCTTTTTCACGGCGCTCACACCTCCCACGCCTCGCCGGGCTCCAGCAGCCGGAACTGATCCGGGGCCAGCGCCGAAGCCGCGCACGCCGCGTTGAGCGCCTCGCGCGGCGCATCGATCGCCTCATCGGTCAACTGGAAGACGCCGAAATGGTGGCCAAGCGCGCATTCAGCGCCGCAATCCTGGAAGGCGCGCACGGATTCCTCAGGGTTCATGTGCTGATTGCGCATGAACCAGCGCGGCTCGTAAGCGCCGATCGGCAGGATCGCGAGCTTGAACGGCCCGTAGCGCTCACGCGCCGTGCGGAAATGATGCCCGTCGCCGTAGCCGGAATCGGCGATGTGATAGACGCGCCCCGCCGGCGTTTCGATCACGAACCCGGCCCACAGGCACTTGTTGCGATCGAACAGGCCGCGCGCCGTCCAATGCCGGCTCGGCACCAGGGTCACGGCGACGCCTGGCCCGACTTCGACGCGCTGATGCCAGTCGTAGGCTTCGGCGCGGATCGCGGGGTCGTGCATGCGCATGACGACGTCGTTGCCGAGCGGCGTGATGACGCGGGCGGGATGTTTCGCCGCCAGCCGCGATAGCGTCGCGATGTCGAGGTGGTCGTAGTGCCCATGCGAGACCAGCACGATGTCGATCGGAGGCAGGGCGTCGAACGCGACGCCGGGTTCGCGCACGCGCTTCGGCCCGGCGAAAGTGAACGGCGAGACGCGCTCCGACCAGACCGGGTCGATCAGGATGTTGAGCCCGCCGGTCTGCAAGAGAAAGCTCGCGTGCCCGATCGAGGTGATGCGGAGCTTCGCCCCCTCCACTCGCGCCGGCGGCGTATCCGTCATCGTGTTGGGAACATGCTCCGGCCATCGCGCCCGCCCGCCGGCGAGATGCCAGCGCAGGAGGTCGCCGATGCCGCGAGGCGGTGCGCCGTTCGGATCGAAGAAGCGCACGCCGTCGAAGTGGTCGGAAACCGGCCCCTCGTAATACCGGGCGCTTGCCGCGCGCCAGGTGAGCGCGCCCGCGCCGGCAAAGAGCGCGGCAAGGCCGGCGAAGAAACCGCGGCGGGTCAGGGGCATCTCTGTTTCAATTGCCAACAAGCGGCACGTTGTCGCTTTTTGCTGCCCTAATCAGCGCATTATCGAAAGTTGCAAGCGGTATACGACGAGCCTTCGCTAGTTCGAGATAAGCGGCGTCGTAAAACGAGAGTTTGTGATGCCGTGCAAGATCAAAGATCGGGTCATCTTCGAACTGATCGAGTGCCTCGATCGGTAGAATAGACAAACGCTCAAGTGCAACATGCATTGCGGCTTGAGCAATGCGTCCGCGGCGTTCCGCAACCAGCATAGTGTTACGGACCTCAAACCACCAATGGCGAGGCACGAAGACATCTTCGGATTCGGATCGCAGCCAGGCTTCTCGAGCGTCCGGACGATCTTCGTCAGGCAGAAGCCAGCTGATCGTCACCGATGCATCAACGACGAAGGCCACGACAGTTATCGCCGGCCTTCATCGCGCCACGCCAATATCTCTTCGACGGTTACGCGGGGCGCGGTCTTTCGCGCCTCTTCGATTTCAGCACGTGCGCGCCGGATAGCGGCCTGACGATCCTCTGTTTCAGGCACGATTTTGCCTATCCGGCGCCCGTGCCGAGTGATCCCGACCGTTTCCCCACGTTCCACTGCGTCGAGGAAATGAGAAAGTCGCGCCTTCAGTTCTGTAGACTTTACGTCTGTCATAATTCTGACCGGTCATTTTGACTAGTTAAATCTATATTATGTAAGGCTTGTTCGTCAACGGCTGACAATCAAGGTCATTGACTTGTAGGTGTCACGCCGCCTATTTCACCCCATCTCGCAAGAGATCAAAGTTACTCAGCCGCCCGGCCCTGGAGGCCGGAGGTCCACGCCCGACAGCGCGATGCGCCCTCGGGCGCATAAGCGTTTGGAGGCTTTTTATGGCCGAGAAAGCAGACCTGAAGATCGAAGACGCCGTCAATGAGACCTGCCCGTGGTCGGGCAAGCCGATCGCGGCGGATTCCCTCACGCTCTACAAGGGCGCGGTCGTCGGCTTCTGCAATCCCGGTTGCCGCGACAAGTTCGAGAAGGCGGTCGGCCATTTCGAGCAGGCTTTTCTCGACAAGCCGGCGAAGACGCTGGCGGGTTGAGGGTCGTGAATTTGCAACACCCATCGACCGTCATGCCCGGCTTTATGCCGGGCATCCACGTCTTAAAAATTAGAAAGACGTGGATGGCCGGGACAAGCCCGGCCATGACGAGGAAGCAATCATCGCATGTTTGAAAGCCTCTCAGAAAAACTCGGTGGTATTCTCGACCGCCTGACGCGCCGCGCCGCTGTTCACGATGAATGTCTACGATCGCGTGGTTCCGAATGGTGCTGTCCCC
>JAFKKS010000008.1 GCA_017304555.1 Hyphomicrobiales bacterium | reverse complement strand
CGCCGGCACGCGCATCCTGGTCGCAACCGCGCACGACGACGCTTACGGCGTCGCGCTCGACTTCGCGCAGGCCGGCGCGTCGATCGCGCTGATCGCGGACATGCGGCCCGACCCGCAAGGGCCGCTCGTCGACACCGCACAGGCCGCCGGCATGCGCATCGAAACGGCGTCCACCGTCGTCGAGACGACCGGCCGCCGGCACGTACGCAGCGCCCGCATCGGACATCTCGGAACCGATGGCGCGGTGCGCGCGAGCGAAGCGCCGGGCGTCGATCTCGTGTTGATGTCGGGCGGCTGGACGCCCTCGGTGCATCTGTTCTCGCAGTCACGCGGCAAGCTCGCCTACGACGTCGACAACGGCATCTATCTGCCGTCGCAATCGGCGCAGCGCGAGCGTTCCGCCGGCGCCTGCCGCGGCGTCTTCGCTCTCGCCGACGTTCTCTCCGACGGGTATCGCGTCGGCGAGGAAGCGGCGAACGATGCCGGATTCGCGCCCGCGCCGCGCCGCATCCCGCTGGTGGAGAACGCGCCCGAAGGCTACGGCGGCGCGGCCACGGAATTTCCGCCGCCGGCAGGAAAAGCCTTCGTCGATTTCCAGAACGACGTGACCGCGAAGGATCTCGCGCTGGCGACGCGCGAGGGTTTCCAGTCCATCGAGCACGTCAAGCGCTACACCACGACCGGCATGGCGACCGACCAGGGCAAGACGTCGAACATCAACGCGCTGCGAATCGTCGCGCGCGATCTCGCCAAGCCAGTGCCGCAAGTCGGCCTCACCACCTTCCGCCCGCCGTTCACGCCCGTGACTTTCGGCACACTCGCCGGCATGAGCCGCGGCGCCTTGTTCGATCCCGCGCGCGAGACGCCGATCCACTCCTGGGCGGCAGAGCACGGCGCCGTGTTCGAGGATGTCGGCAACTGGAAGCGCGCGCATTATTTCCCGCGCGCCGGCGAGGACATGCATGCCGCCGTGCGCCGCGAATGCAAAGCGGTGCGCAGCGTCTGCGGCATCTTCGACGGCTCGACGCTCGGCAAGATCGAGGTCGCCGGCAAGGACGCGGCGGAATTCCTCGAGCGCATGTACGTCAACGCTTGGGCGAAGCTCGGCGTCGGCCGCTGCCGCTACGGGCTGATGCTGAACGAAGCCGGCTTCATCACCGACGACGGCGTCGTCGGCCGCATCGCGCCCGATCGCTTCCACGTCACCACGACGACGGGCGGCGCCGCGCACGTGCTGGCGATGATGGAAGACTATCGCCAGACCGAATGGCCGGACCTCGACGTGTGGCTCACCTCCGTCACCGAGCAGTGGGCGGTGATCGCGGTGCAGGGCCCGAGCGCGCGCCACGCCATCATGCCGCTCACCGAGAACCTGCCGCTGGAAAGCGCGGCATTCCCGCACATGTCGGTGACGCAGACGCGCGTCTGCGGCGTGCCGGCGCGGCTGTTTCGTGTGAGCTTCACCGGCGAAGCCGGCTACGAGATCAACGTGCCGGCGGACTACGGGCGCGCGGTGTGGGAGCAGGTCTACACCTATGTGCAGGCGATGGGCGGCTGCGCTTACGGCACCGAGACGATGCACGTGCTGCGCGCCGAGAAGGGCTACATCATCGTCGGGCAGGAGACGGACGGCACGGTGACGCCGGAGGATGTCGGCCTGACTTGGGCGATCGGAAAGAACAAGAAGGATTTCGTCGGCAAGCGCTCGCTGGCGCGGCCGGACATGCTTAAAGCCGATCGGCCGCAACTCGTCGGCTTGTTGACGGCGGATCGCACGACGCAACTCGAGGAAGGCGCGCAGATCGTCGCGCAGAAGAAGCCGCCGCGCGGCACGCCGGCGCTTGGCCACGTCACCTCGTCATATTGGAGCGAAGCGGCGGGGCGGCCGATCGCGCTCGCGCTTGTCGCCGGCGGGCGCGCACGCATCGGCGAGACGCTGCAGGTGCCGATGCCGGGCGGCGACGTCCCCGTCGAAGTGGTCGCGCCCGTGTTCGTCGACGCAAAGGGAGAGCGGCTGCATGTCTGACGTTGCCGCATCCAAGGGCGCCGAGGCGGCCCGCCGCGGACCGTTCGCCGGTCTTAATCTCGACACGCGCGCTTCCGGCGTCACGCTCGCGGATGCGGGGCCGTGCGCGCGCTTCCTGCTCCGTGGTGGCGGCGCAGCGGCGCTCGCGGTCGGCATGGCGCTGCATCTCGACATGCCGCGCGAAGCCTATGGCTGCGCCACCGACGACGCCGGCCGCGCAATGCTCTGGCTCGGCCCGGACGAATGGATGCTCGTCGCGCCTGAAGACGATGCGGCCGCGCTCACGCAAAAACTCGATGCCGCGTTGAACGATCTCGCACACGCTCTGACCGACATCAGCCATCGCAATGCCGGGCTGATCGTGCGCGGGCCACAAGTGGCGGACGCGATCAACGCCGGCTGCCCGCTCGATCTCGATATCAAGGCGTTTCCGGTCGGCGCCTGCACGCGCACGCTGCTCGCCAAAGCGGAAATCGTGCTGTGGCGGATCGAGGCGGATGCGTTCCGCATCGAGACGACGCGCTCGTTCGCTCCGTACGTCGTCGCGTTGTTGCAGCAGGCCGCGCGGGATCAGGATTGAAATCGCGGCGCGCGGCAGTTCACCTCCCCTTGAAAAGGGGAGGTCGGT
>JAFKKS010000275.1 GCA_017304555.1 Hyphomicrobiales bacterium | reverse complement strand
GCGGTCAGGCGAGATCGCCGTCAGCATGCGCATCAGATCGGGCCCGTAAACGCGCTCGGCTGAAGCTTTGCCGACCATCACCGGCGCATCGATGTGTCCGCGGTGGCGTGCCATCCAGGTCTCCTGCTTGGGCGTACTGAGACCGACCCAGACAATGTCGGGACGCGCCGCGTTGATGCGGGCGACAATCGCGGCGTCCTCCTCAGGCGTCAGTTCACGAAACGGGGGCGACAGTGTGCCGGCAACGACGAGACCAGGATGAGCCGCTTCCATCGCCGCTTTCAGCTTCTCGGCAACGCCCGGCGGGCCGCCATAGTAGAAGTGCCGATAGCCGCGGTCAGGCGAGATCGCCGTCAGCATGCGCATCAGATCGGGCCCGTAAACGCGCTCGGCTGAAGCTTTGCCGACCATCCGGCAGAACCAGACGAGTGACATCCCGTCGGCGGTGACCATCCCGGCGCGATTGAGGATGCCGCGAAAGCTTTCGTCACGACGGCTTTCCATCACGCCGTGGGCGCCGGTGACGCAAACGTAATGCCTTGCCCGCTCGCAGATCCACCGCTCGATCGTGGTCGTGGTCTCGCGCAGGTTTGAGGCGTTCACACCGACGCCAAGGACATCGACGCGTCCGTTTCGCGCTGTCGCCGCGGTTTTCATGAGACGGACCTCCACACCAGCCTTTTGGATTCCGTGGCGTTCGAGAGGAGGTCGTCGAAATAGGAAATCGTTTTGGCAAGACCCTCTCTGAGGGAGATCGTCGGCGCCCAGTGAAGAAGGTCATTTGCACGGCTGATGTCGGGGCAACGCTGACGCGGATCGTCGGCGGGAAGCGGGCGCAGAACGATCTTCGACGATGAGTTCGTCAGCGCGACGATCGTCTTGGCCAACTCGACAATCGTGATCTCGTCCGGGTTTCCGAGATTGACGGGAGCATCGACGTCGCCATGACAATTCATGAGGCGCGTAAGGCCGGCGATCATGTCGTCGATGTAGCAGAATGCGCGCGTCTGCGCGCCTGAGCCGAAGATCGTGATCGGCTGATTCTGCAGAGCCTGCATGATGAAGGTCGAGACGACGCGCCCATCCTGCGGATGCATGTGTGGCCCGTAGGTATTGAAGATACGCGCGACGCGGATCGTGAGTCGATGCTGGCGGCGATAATCGTAGAACAATGTTTCGGCGCAGCGTTTGCCTTCGTCGTAGCAGGCGCGGGGACCGGCGAGATTGACCAGCCCCTGATAACTCTCTGGTTGCGGATGCACGTGCGGGTCGCCGTAGACTTCGCTGGTCGACGCCTGAAGAATGCGCACACGCAGCCGCTTCGCGAGCCCGAGCATATTGATCGCCCCGAGGACATTCGCCTTGATCGTCTGCACGGGGTCGAATTGATAATGGATGGGGGAGGCTGGGCAGGCGAGGTTGTAGATCTCGTCGACCTCGACATAAAGCGGGAAGGTGATGTCGTGGCGCATCATCTCGAAGCCCGGCATGCCGGAAAGCTCTTCGATGTTTGCACGGCTGCCGGTGAAATAGTTGTCGACACAAAGCACCTCGCAATCCTGCTTCAGCAGGCGCGCGCACAAATGCGATCCGATGAATCCTGCTCCGCCAGTGACGAGAACGCGTTTCTGCACGACGCTTCTCCCATGCCAGGGTTTCGGACGGGAAATACTGTGCGACGGCGCGTTGGATGAGAATTGTGCATTCGAGCGTGAGCGCGGCCGACCTCATGCGACGATGGGAGTAGCGCATGACGAAGGCGGCGTACTCCTATCGGGCGAAAAGCGATGCATTATTTCCGGCTCGGATCGGGCGCGTCGCGGCTATCGTTACGTGTGGCGGACGCTGCGTCCCGTACCTTGCCGGCGTCGATCCGTGTCCGCTCGAATGGATTTCGCAGGGAGCGTGCCATGCGGCGCACCGACGCCGGAACGGGGAAATCTTCAAAGGAGATTCGCGCGGCGCGGCGCTGGTCGACACAAGCGCTCGTTCTGCTTGCTGCTCTCTCCCTAACATCAATGGCGTCGGCACAACCGGCGCCCACGCCGCTGACCTATAAGCTTGCTCCCGGGGACCGCATCTCCGTTGTGATTTTCGGCCAAACCGAACTCTCCGGCGATATGCTCATCGATGTGACAGGCAGCATCCGGCTTCCTTTCGTCGGGCCGATCGAAGTCGCCAATCTCACGCTTTCGGAATGTCACAAGCGCATCGTTGACCGGCTTGCCGACGGCATCCTGAACCGCCCGTCGGTCAACGTGCAGATCAGCGAGTTGCGGCCGATCTTCGTGCTTGGGGATGTGCGCACGGCCGGCGCGCATCCGTTCAAGTTCGGCATGAGTGTGAAGGCGGCTGTTGCGGTGGCGGGCGGCTTCGGCGTTGCCGCGCCTGTGCAAGGCGCCGCCGTCGCCGAGCTCCTCACAAGCGAGGAGCGCCTACGGCAACTCACGCTGCAGAGGGCGATCCTGATGATCCGCAAGACACGCCTCGAGGCGCAGCGTGATGGTGCTGCAGCCTTTCCAGCACCAGATCAGGCGAGTATGCGGGGAGAGGATGATCTCTCCGATATCGTCGCGCTCGAGAAGGAGACGTTCGAGTCGCAGATGGCGATCCAGAACTCGCAGCGCGATCTCCTGCGGGCGCAGAAGCCGCGCATCGAAAGCGAGATCGAGGCACTTGGCGCGCAGATCGCGACACGAAAGAAGCAGCTCGATCTCGTTCGACAGCATGCCGACCAGTACACGCGCCTCGCCAAGCAGGGCCTTGGCCTTGCGGCGACGGAAATGCAGCTTCGATTGACCGAAACCACCTACGAGTCGGAGGTCTGGAACCTCACCGCTCAAATCGCGCGCCTGAAGATGGATCTGGGCGCGCTCGATATCCGGATCCAGGAAGCGGATGCGGCGTTCAAGCGGCAAATCTTGCTCGATCTCCGCGATGTTCGGGACAAGCTCAAGGAGCTCGAGGTGACGTTGCCGACGGCGCGCGAGATTCGTGACGCCAAGCTGCAGCAGGCGGGGGCCATCGCCGATGTCGCGGCGCCGCGCACGATCATCGTGACGCGGGTTCGCGATGGGCAACAATCAAGCTTTACCGCGGACGAGGCAACGCTGCTCGAGCCTGGCGACATCGTCGAGATCCAGTTGCGGATCACGCGCGGCGCGACGCTTGCCTCCGCCGCGACGACGCGGGTCGACCTGGCGCAGCCGTCGGAAGCGAAGCGCGACGCCGTCGCCCTTCCGCGGCCGGTGCGCTGAACGTTTGCCGCGGCGCTCGCGTTTGCGCCTTGGAGTGCGACCGTGCAGAGAGATCGATCGTCCACCGGCGAAGTGCTCGGCCGTGCCGACGCGCCGTCATGGAACGACCGCTACCTTCTTTTCCTCGTTTGCGTGCTCGCTGGCTATGCCTTGATGGGAAAAGGCTTTGCCTATCTCGGCGCGCCGCCCCTCTTTGTCGGCGAGATCGCACTCCTCCTCGGTGTTTTTGTCTTTCTCCGCACGGGCCTTCTCCTGGCGTGCTTGACCACGCTGCCAAGCTTGCTTCTTGCCACGATGATGGCGTGGACGTTGCTGCGCACGGTGCCTTTCGTTTCCTCGCAAGGCATCAATGCGCTGCGCGACAGTGTCATCATCATGTATGGCGCGTTCGCGTTTATCGTGATCGCGCTTCTCTTGGAGGATGCGCGCCGTCTCGATGCGCTGCTCCAATACTATGGACGCTTCCTGCGTTTCTTTGTGCCGGTGGTGCCGTTCCTCTTCGGCCTCTGCCAGTACACGGGGGAAGGCTTTCTGCCGACCTTGCCGGGAACGGAAGTGCCGATCCTTCTCCTCGGCGCCGGTGAAGTTCCGGTTCATCTCGCAGGCGCCGCGGTCTTCGCGCTTGCCGGCTTCTATCGGCCGTCGATGCTCTGGATCGCATCGCTCCTTACGGCCGTGCTGATGGCAAGCGCGCTCAATCGCGGCGGCATGCTGGCCTTCGTCATCCCTGTCCTGGCCGCGATGATCTTATGCGGGAAGGCGCGTTTGCTCTTCCGGCTGCTGATCGTGGGGAGTGTGGCATTCGGGGTGGCCTACGCGGTGGAGAGGGCGGTCACGCAAGAGCCCGCCGCCGCGTCAAGGGAGCGCCAACTGCGTCCCAGCCAATTGGTCGAGAACGCCGCCAGCATTTTGGGTCACTCGGACCCGAAGCTGGAGGGCTCGCGCCGTTGGCGTCTCGAATGGTGGGACATCATCATGAAGGACACGCTATACGGAGGACCACACTTTTGGCGCGGCCGGGGCTACGGCCTCAACCTCGCAGTTGAAGACGGCTATGGCGGCGAACGCCAGGCGAGTCCGCTGCGCAGCCCGCACAACGCTCATATGACGCTTCTCGCCCGCACCGGAGTGCCTGGGCTCGCGCTTTGGATTGTCTTTCTCGTGTCGTGGTTGGGCACGCTTGGCGCGGCTTTCGTCGATGCGCGTCGGCGGCGCGAGCCGGCTTGGGCGGGGCTGTTTCTCTTCATCGCCTGCTACGCGAGCGCCTGCGTCATCAATGCGACATTCGACGTCGCGCTTGAGGGGCCGATGCAGGGCGTCTGGTTCTGGTGCCTTATCGGTTTTGGGATCGGCTCCGTTATGATCTTCCGCTTCCAGCACCGTCAGCCGATCGCCCAGGGGAGTGGGCCGTGAAAGTATTGATGAGCGCCTTTTCCTGTGGGCCCGGTCGTGGCTCCGAGCCCGGCGTTGGCTGGAACATGGCTCTCGAAGTCGCGCGGCTCGGCCATGAAGTCGTCGTTCTCACGCAATCCGAATTCGCTGCCGAGATCGAAAAGGAAGTTGCGACCGGCAGGCTCCCGCCTGGATTGCGTTTCGACGTCTACATGCCGCGATGGCTGGCGCGGCTGCGCGATTTCGGGCTGCGTCACAAACAGCCGGCGCTCACCTGGCACCTGACGAGTCTCGTCTGGCAGTTCTGTGCTCTGCTGCATGTGAGGCGGCATTATCGCGACGCCGGCTTCGATCTCATCCACCACGTCACCTTTGCAGGCATCCGCCATCCGACGCTGCTGACATTCTTGAAGGTGCCGACTGTCCTCGGCCCGCTCGGCGGCGGGGACACCATTCCCTTCGCTCTCCGCAAAAGTTTCCCATGGAAATACTGGCTCATTGAGCTTCTCCGCGATCTGCACAACGGGTCGCTGCGCATCGACCCGATGACGCGTGCCGCCTTTCACCGTGCCCGGATCATATTTTTACGCACCGAGGCAGCGATGATCGCGGTGCCGCGGCGAGACCGCCGGAAGGTTTGTGTGCGCGTCGGCTTGGGTGTCGCGGATGTCGCGACGGCGGACCCTGTGTCACGACGGCCGGGCGAACCGCTGCGGCTTCTCTACGCCGGCGGGCTTCTCTATCTCAAAGGAATTCATCTCGGCTTGCGCGCGTTGGCGCATGTGCGCGGGCAGGGCAACGATGCGACGTTGACGATCGTCGGTGAGGGGCCAGCGCGCGGCGATCTTGAGCGGCTGGCGCGCGAGCTTGGCGTGATGCCCCACGTCACCTTTCGCGGACAGGTCACGCGGCAGCAGTTGCTGCGCATGTATGGCGAACATCATGCGATGTTGTTTCCGAGTCTGCGAGATGCCGGCGGCATGGTGATCTTGGAAGCCTGGAGCCAGGCCTTGCCGGTGATCTGTCTCGGTTTGGGCGGCCCCGGCAAAATGGTGGACGAGACGTGCGGGCGCGTTGTTCCTGCCTTGGGCCGTAGCGAAGCCGCGTGCGCTCTGGGCCTCAGCGAGGCGATTGTCAGTCTGGCGATGGACGAACGCGCGCGCCTCCTGCTCGGTCGCGGCGCGGCCGCGCGCTATCAGCAGTTCGCGTGGCCGGACATCGTCGCTGGGCTTTACGGTGAGATAAATGCGCGGCTGCCGCGCGGAATGCCCGTGGGCGAAGCGGGGCGATTTAGCCATTCCCGGCATGGGGTCGCGCGCCATACGGCCGCTGACGTGCACGCCACGGGCGGGCGCAGATGAGCTGCGTAAGACGCCACATCGTCGCACGTCTGATCTTCCCGCTGCTGCTATCGGCGTCGCTTCTCTTGACCGCGCAGCCATCGCGGGCAGGCGATCATTCGCGCTGTCCCGCGGATGCCATCGGTATCGCGCCGGAGCAGTCGCTTCAGGCTGCTGTCGACGCGGCGTCAGCGGGCGCATCATTCTGCTTGGAAAACGGAACGCATCGCATGCAGGCCGTGCGGCCTAAAAACGGCCAGCGTTTTTATGGCGATGCGCATGCCGTTCTCAACGGCAGCCGCCTCATCACGCGCTTTATTCGTGACGGCGCCTATTGGAGGGCCGACGGCCAGGAAGCGCGCAGCCGCCGGCAGGGGCATTGCATGAAAAGCTTCGCCACTTGCAACTTTCCCGAGACGCTCTTTATCGACGACCAACCGCTCACCCGCGTGCTGCAGAAGGACGAGATTGCGCCGGGGCGCTTCTTCTTCGACCAGCCGGCGGCAAAGATCTACGTCGCGGACGATCCGAATGGCCGAAGAGTCGAGCTGGCGACCGCTGCTTTCGCGTTCGCAGGGAACGCCTCAGATGTGCGGATCAGCAATGTCGTCATCGAAAAATTCGCAAGCCCGGCGCAGCGTGGCGCGGTCGACGCGCAGAACGGGAAGCGCTGGATCGTCGAGGATTGCGAGGTGCGCTGGAACAGCGGCGCGGGCATCTCCGTCGGAGAAGGGTCCGTCGTGCAGGATTGCGATATTCATCACAACGGGCAGATCGGTGTGACCGGAGCAGGAAACCGGATTCGCATCGAAAGAAATCGCATCTCCGCAAACAATACGCGCGGCTTCTCGATGGGCTGGGAGGCCGGCGGCGCGAAGATATCGCTCGCCGACGGCGTCACGTTCCGGGGCAACCATGTTCGCGACAATCGCGGCCCCGGGCTCTGGTGTGACGGCGATTGTCGCAATGTCGTCTACGAGGACAATGCCGTCGAGCGCAACGACGAGGCCGGCATCTATCACGAAATCTCGTTCAACGCCGTCATCCGCAACAATGTGCTGCGGCACAATGGAGCAGGGAGTGACGGCTGGTTCTGGGGCAACGACATCATAATCGCGGCTTCCGAGGGCGTTGAAGTCTACGACAATAGCGTGACGGTCAGTGACGGCCGTTGCGCCATCATGCTCATCGACCAGGCGCGGCGCGATAACGGCCGGTTGTATCAGACACGCAACAACAGCGTCCACGACAACGACTTCCTCTTCGAGGGGGCGCCTTGCGCCGGTGGGGTGTCCGACGTGAAGGCGGGCGAGGAGAACGCCGCGATCATTACCGAGGGCAACAATCGGTTCGACCGCAACACCTATCGCGTTGCGCGTGGCGAAGCCTCCTATCGTTTCGTCTGGGGGCACGATGAGGGGCTCGATTGGAATGCGCTGCGCCTCAGGGGGCTTGAGCCGAACGGCCGGCTTGTCCTGCATTGAGCGCCAATCATCGACGAGGCGCGCCGCGCTGCCTTCTGAGGCCTGCGCCCTACTCCTTTCGAAGTGCCACGATTGGTCCACCGTGAGTGCGGAATGCGCTCACCGGACCCGGGATCGCCCTTTCGCTCTACTCCGAACGCCCGCTTTCCAGGCTGCGCGCCGCACGTTTGAATCTGCCGCCGGCGTCCGCGGCCGTGTGTAGTCCGTTCGGGGCGCTTCATTTTAGCGTGTTGGGATTCAAGCATGGCCGCGCATCTCAAGCTCAGTTCGGACGAAGTCGCTCCTTTGCGCGCGCATTATCAAGGCATTTCTCACGACGTCCTGCGCATCATGTGGCGCCACAGAATTCTGATCGCGCTGTTCGTTGCTGTTGGCCTGGCAAGCGCAGTCGCTGCGATCATCACGCTTCCTCCGCGCTACACCAGCGAGGCGATCCTGCAGGTGAACTTCAATCGCGACGAACCGAATACGGCAACCAAGACACAGAGAATTGCGTCGATGGAAGCGGCTGCCGTGGTCGAGAGCACGGTGCGGATTCTGCGCTCACGCGCGCTTGCAAGCGCGGTCGTCGCGCGTCTCGATCTTGCAAGCGATCCGGCTTTCGCGGCGCCATCGACACGAATGCGCCTCATCTGGTCGGCGCGGAAAGCGCTCAGTCTTCCCGTCATCATTCCGACCGCGCAAGACATCGCTGCCGAGCGGCTCTCAGCGGCGCTTCTGGTGACTATCGTCCCACGCTCCTATGTCGTCTCGCTTGCGATCAGCGCCGCTCAACCGGAACGGGCGGCGCAGCTCGTCAATGCGGTCGTTCTCGAATATCTGCGTGGGCAGCAGCTGCAGCAGCTCGCGGACACGCAACGCAATCTTGAGCGCGATGTCGCGGACATGTCCGTGATCTACGGTGCTCACCACCCGCGTTATACCGATGCCAAGGAGAAGCTGCAGGAGTTGCAAGCCCGCATCGCCGGCCTGCGCCGGATGGATATGTCGGTGGATGCGGCGGCTGCCGAGGCCGGTGAGTTTGTTCCGGCCGAGGCGATCATGATGCCGTCGGGCCCGAGCGCACCGATCATCATTGCGCTGATACTCGCGCTGTGTCTCGTCGCATGCGGTGTGCTTATTGCCGTCATCGAGCTGAGGCACCCTGCGGCTTATCGCTTCCGGTTTGCGACGGCGCCGATGGATGACGGCGCCGCTGTATCGACGGTGGTGGCGCATAGCGCGGTGTCGGAGCCGGTGGCGACGCGCCGGCACGCTTAACGCCGTTCCATGAAACGCGCGACGATATTCCCTCGTTGATCATTGCAATTTCGCGCACGGATGCGCGGACGTATGCGGTGATTGCGGTCCGTTGGTGCTACTCCGTCATTGCATTTTTCCTCGCGCGCGTTCGGCGCAAGACTTTCGCCATCGAGCGAAGAAGGATGCGCAACGATGTCGACGAAAAAGAACGCACTCGTCACCGGAGCTGGCGGCTTCATTGGCCATCATCTTGTGAAGGACCTCGTAAGCAAGGGCTACAAGGTGAGGGGCGCCGATATCAAGTGGCCGGAATACGGCGTCTCGGCCGCGCATGATTTCGTCATCGCCGATTTGCGAAGTGAGCGGAACTGCCGCGAGGCCACGCGCGGGATGGACGAGGTCTATCACCTCGCGGCCGACATGGGCGGGATAGGATACATCACCGCTTTCCACGCCGAGATTGCGACCAACAACACCCTCATCAACACCCACATGCTGCGCGCGGCACGCGCGAGCGGCGTGAAGCGGTTTTTGTTCTCGTCCTCGGCCTGCGTTTATCCGCAGGCGCTTCAAACATCCGCCGATGTCGCGCCGCTTTCGGAGGAGGATGCGTGGCCTGCCGATCCTGAAGAGGGGTATGGCCTCGAAAAGCTCTACATGGAAAAGCTCTGCCAGTATTACATGGAGGACCACGGGCTCGAGACGCGCGTGGTGCGCTTCCACAACGTCTATGGGCCGCTCGGCACCTATAGCGGCGGGCGTGAAAAGGCGCCGGCCGCGATTTGCCGGAAGGTCGCGCTCGCACAGGATGGCGGCTTCATCGATATCTGGGGTGACGGTCAGCAGACGCGCTCCTTCATGTATGTCGACGACTGCGTCCACGGCATCTATCGCATCATGCAGTCGGATTATCGCTCGCCTCTCAATTTGGGGACCGACGAACTCGTCAGTGTCGACGAACTGGTCGACATCGTATGCGCGATCTCCGGAAAGTCGCTTCAGAAGCGCCACGATGTATCGAAGCCGCAGGGCGTCCGCGGCCGCAACAGCGACAATTCGAGACTCCGCGTGGTTCTGGGCTGGGAGCCGAGAATTCCGTTACGCGAAGGGCTCGCGCCCACCTATCGATGGATCCGCGAATGCCTTGCGATCGAGGCGCTTGAGGGGGCGACTGTCGCGGCCGAGTGACGCCGGACGCATTTCCGCCGAAGAAGCACTCACTTGAACCGAGCGCGGCGTTGGCTCCGCGGGGAGCGAATGCCGGTGGATGAGCGGAGTTCGCTATGAGCGATGCAAACATCATCCAACAACAAGTCATTCAGCAACAGATCATCCAACGTCGGGAGGCGCGCGAGCGCGGCCGTGCCAGCGCCGACGCAATCAAGCGCATCGTCGACATTTGTCTTGCCGCGCCGCTCGCGCTCGTCGCCCTGCCGATCGTGGCGGTGCTTGCCGGCCTCATTGTACTCGTGAGTCCGGGGGCTCCGTTCTACCGGCAGGAGCGTATCGGTCACCGTGGCAAGGCGATCCGGATTCTGAAGTTGCGGACGATGTATGCCGATGCCGAACGCAGGCTCGAGGCGCACCTCGCGCAAGACGCAGACGCGCGCGCGGAGTGGGGGCGGTTCTTCAAGCTCAGGCACGATCCAAGGATCATCCCCTTGATCGGCGATTTCATTCGCCGCAGCAGCCTCGACGAGCTTCCGCAACTCTGGAACATTCTTTGCGGCGAGATGAGCCTGGTCGGGCCGCGTCCATTCCCCGCCTATCACATCCGCGCATTCGACCCGGAGTTTCAGGCGCTCCGCGCGAGCGTCAAGCCGGGGCTTACGGGACTTTGGCAGATATCCAGCCGCAGCAATGGCGATATCGGTGTGCAGAAGACACAGGATTCCTCCTACATCAACAATTGGTCGCTCTGGCTCGATTTCTACATACTTTTGCGAACCGTTCCGGCGGTTCTGCGTGGCGACGGCGCACGGTGAGGGCTGGACATGCGCGTCGCGATGATCGGCACCGGTTACGTCGGCCTCGTCTCCGGTGCCTGCTTTGCCGATTTCGGCCACCACGTCACCTGCGTCGATCACGACGCCGCGAAGATCGCCGCGCTCAACAGCGGAAAGATTCCGATTTTCGAGCCTGGCTTGGCGGAGCTCGTCGCGAACAATCTGCGTGAAGGGCGATTGGTCTTCACGAGCGATCTGCGCGGCCCGGTGGCTGCCGCCGATATCGTCTTCATCGCCGTTGGAACGCCGGCGCGCCGTGGCGATGGCTTTGTCGATCTCTCGCACGTTTACGCGGCGGCGCGCGAGATTGCCGCGGCGCTGGACGGATTTACCGTCATCGTGACCAAGTCGACGGTGCCGGTTGGTACGTCCGACGAGATCGAGTTGATGGTGCACGAAGTGCGGCCGGATGCGGATTTCGCCGTCGTCGCGAACCCGGAGTTCTTGCGTGAGGGCACCGCCATTCGCGATTTCAAGCTTCCGGATCGGATCGTGATCGGCTCCGATAATGCGCGAGCGTGCGACGTGGTCTCGCAGCTTTATCGGCCGCTCTATCTCAACGCCGCGCCCATTCTCTACACCGCGCGTCGCACGGCGGAGCTCATTAAATACGCCGCCAATGCGTTCCTCGCGACCAAGATCACTTTCGTCAATGAGCTTGCCGATCTCTGCGAGCAGGTCGGCGCCGATGTGCAGCAGGTCGCGCGCGGAATGGGCCTCGATAATCGTATCGGCCCGAAGTTTTTGCATGCCGGCCCGGGATTCGGCGGCTCATGTTTTCCGAAAGATCTGTTGGCGCTGATGCGGATCGCACAGGACTACGCAACGCCGATGCGTCTCGTCGAGACGGTCGTCGCGGTTAATGAGGCGCGCAAACGTTTCATGGCACGCAAGATCGCGCGGGTGTTCGATGGATCGTTGCGCGGGCGAACCGTGGCCGTGCTCGGTCTGACGTTTAAGCCGAATACGGATGACATGCGTGAGGCCCCGTCGATCCCGCTGATCGCGGCGCTGCACGATATGGGCGCCAAAATCAAAGTCTATGATCCAGCCGGCATGGCGCAGGCGCAGCCGTTGCTCCCCGAGGTGACCTATTGCGACGGACCTTATGCCTGTGCGGAAAATGCCGATGCCGCCGTCATCTGTACCGAGTGGGAGCAGTTTCGTGCTCTCGACTTCGCGCATATTCGCAAGCTGATGCGGCATCCGGTGTTGATCGATCTGCGCAATATCTATGACGTCGAGGAGATGGAGCGGCACGGTTTCGTCTACAGCAGCGTCGGCCGGCCGGATTCGCCGGCACAGCTGCGACGGATCCAGACGATCAAAATGGACCAACGGCGTGCAAAGGGCGGCGACGAGACGGTCGTGCTTCCGTTCCCGCTCGATCGGCATATTGCGCCGGCGCCGTAGGCGAACGGCCGGGATGTTCCGCTTCCTTAAAGCACGGCGCGTTCAATTTGACTTGCCATGCTCGGCAACGCGGCCCGCCATCAATCCACATCACCACGATGCGGCGCGTGAATGATGGCGGTCGTTTTTTTGACTTATGCCGTCAAAGATCGCGCCAAGCCCCGCCCATATCCATTGCGTTGCGCGCTGGGGGCGACTGGCGGCACTGCGCTTGGGATCAGCGGCGCGTCGGCGGTAACGTGGTTTGGAGTGCTGACTATGTTGTTTGCGGCGGCGGATCGATTGGCAAGATGGTCGAGGCCCCAAATCGCGGCCTGCGTACGGTTGGCGACCCGCACCTTGCGCAGGATGGCTTTGACGTGAACCTTGACCGTCGTCTCCGAGATATCGAGTTGCCGGCTGATCTGTTTGTTCGATTCACCATGCACGAGCCGTTTGAGGATCTCGATCTCGCGCGATGACAATCGACCCATGTGCTCCGGCGTCACGAGATGTTCCGAACCGTCGATGCGATTTTTCTCTGGATCGGTCTGCGCGCACGTAATGACCTCCCGTGCGATCGAAGCGGGGATGATCACCTTGGCTTCGAGCACGAGGTCGAGCGTTTGTACGAGGACGCTCGCTGAAACCGAGCGCTGAAGGTAAGCGGCCGCGCCGGCGCACATCGCGCTCCGGACAAGGTCTGCCTCGCAACGGTCCGCCAAAACGACAACCTTCGAGTGCTCCGCCATCGTCTCGATTTGCTTTGCGACCGCCGCGGAGTCCGTCATCGTCCCGCTCAAGACGAGAATGACGACCGCCGGCAACGGCCGGCCCGAAGCGACGATGGCTTCCCAACCTCCCTTGGACGGGATGGGGCGGTAGCGAGCGCCGGCAAGAATGCCGAGTAAACCCGCGCGGGATAGCTCATCGGGGGCAACAACAAGGGTCGGGACGATGTGTTTCATGACGCTACACCCCTACTACTTCTGGGAAATCGAACGACAACGCAGGACGCGCACGCAAAAGCCGAGACGAGCATGAAGTGCACGTTCCGGCGCCGGCAGCCATTGTACTGATGGTAAATCGCAGGCGCGCCGCGCTACCGCATGAGTTGCGGGAGCAATACTTTCGTATCGTCGACCGTCTTGCGTTGCTCGGCACGCCCGAATGCGTGGCGCGCGTTAAAGCGACGCGGGGCGCGGGCCGTCAGTCGCGCTCGTTATCGTAGGGATAGTAGTAGCCCCGGGGCTCGTAAGAAGGCCGCGTGTAGGGGGCGTAATAGCGCTGGCGTGGCGGTTCGTAATAGTCACGGCGACCGTAGTAGCCGTTGTCGCCGCCCCAGACCTCGACCCCGTCGCGCCGCGCCAGTTGATCCGCGTCAGGCGCGGGACGTTTGGCGATCGCCGGGGCAGGGGCTCCGCCGTTGATCACGACCTTGGTCTTGTTGAGGCCTTCCTCCTTCACCAGAGCGAACAGCGTCGCGGCGTTTGCCGGCGAAAGGCGCACGCATCCGTGCGACACGGCACGGCCCAGGCGCTTGGTTTCGAGCGAGCCGTGAATGGCATGCCCCTTCTTCGTGAAGAAGATCGAATGCGGCATCGGCGCGTCGTCCCACTCCTTCGAGAAGTGGTCGGCTTCCATGCGGAACGGCGTGAAATCGCCGCTCGGCGTCGTGTATCCCGTTCGTCCGGTCGAGACCGGCCACGAGTATTTCTGCACGCCGTCGACCGCGACTGACATGCGCTGCGCGGACTTGTCGACAGTGATGAGAATGTTCGCCTGCGCCGAAGCAAACACGATCACACCGGCGGCAAGCGCAATGGCCCCGCGCAGAAAATGACGGGAAAATGAACGCATAACCATGACCCTTCGGGGATAAGTAGAAATCCAGCCCGGAATGTCAGAAATATATACGAACCGGCCCTCGCCAAGGGCCGGCTGACGCTAAAGTTACTGGCACGATAAGATGCGGCCTTTGCAAGGTGGTTCTCTGCCACCGTTAAGCATCGCGCCGCTGACATAACAAAGCCGACACAAGAAAAACGGCCCGCCGTAGCGAGCCGTTTATTGTCACCAAGCGAACCGCGCCTACGACCAGCGCTCGGCCTCGTCGCGGGTCGCCATGCGGCCTTGCGGCGTCATCTTGTCGACTGCGTCGGGCAGGCTCTGGCTCAATTCCGAGAGCACGTCGTTATACGGCTTGCCGGTCTGGTGGGAGAGCGTTTCCAGCGTGTCCTTGCCGACCGCGTCCTCGAGTGCGCGCGGGTCGATCTGCCGGTTTGCGCCGGTGCCGATCCATGAATCCGCCGTGTCGCCGTGTCCGGCCTTCTGCAACTGCTCCAACAGGTTTCCGAGCCCGCCGTTGAGGACGGTCCCCGCGCCGGCGCCGCCGAGGAGGCCGCCGAGCCCGCCGCGCAGAAGATCGCCAAGCCCGCCGCCGCCGAGCCCGCCACCGCCCGGTTGCTGACCGCCTGACGGTTGCCCGCCCGGCTGCTGCTGACCGCCGCCGAGGAGACCGCCGAGAATGTCACCAAGGCCGCCGGAACCTTCTTGCGGCGTGGGAGTGGGCGCCTGCTGTGGCGCGGGCGCGCCGCCTTGCTTGTGGCCCTGATAGGCCTTGTAGGCGAGCAGCGCCAGCAGCGCGAGCGTCAGCGGAGATGTGCCACCCTGCTGCTGTTGCCCGTCCTTGCGGCCGAAAAGCTCGTCGAGAAAACCCATGGCGTCCTCCCTGGGGAAAAACCAAAAGCTAAGTCGCATCGCCGCCGTTGCAAGTGGAATAGGCCAATAAGGCTTTGCGAGAGCTTGCTACTTTCTTTCAAACTCGCGCCGCCGCCGCACCACCATACGATCGAGCGCGGAGAGGAAGGCGGAGCGGTCGCGCGGCGAGAACGGCTTTGGGCCGCCGGTGATCTCGCCGGATGAGCGCAGCGAATCCAGAAGGTTGCGCGTCGCCAGCGCCATGCCGATCGCGGCCTCGTCGAACACTTTGCCGTTTGGGGCGATGACGTCGGCGCCGGCCTTGACGCAGCGCGCGGCCAGCGGAATGTCGGCGGTGATGACGATATCGGATGCGCCGGCGCGTTCCGCGATCCAGTCGTCCGCCACGTTCGGCCCCGCCGGCACGATGATGCGCTCGATCATCGGGTCGCGCGGCACCGCGAGGCCGGAGTTCGAGACGACATAGACCTTGATCCCATGCCGCGCGGCGACGCGATAGGCCTCGTCCTTCACCGGACACGCGTCGGCGTCGATGTAGAGGATGATCGGCGGCATTTGCGGCGGCGCGCTCACACCCGCTCGATGAAACTGTCCACCACACGCTTCTCGCCCGCTTTGTCGAAGGCGATGGTGAGCTTGTTGCCGTCGACCGCGGTGACGTTGCCGTTGCCGAATTTCTGATGGAACACGCGGTCGCCGACGCCGTAGGCCGACGTCGTGCCGGTCGACTTCGCGACCAACTCGCCTTCGATCGTCATCGGACCTTGCTTGTGGCGCGCGCCTTCGCGCTCGCCGCCGCGGAAGCTGCGCTGGTCGCCGAAACGGGAACGGTTCGCCTGCGCGCGCTGCCAGCCCGGCGTCGAATAGGTCGAGCCGAACGACGTTGCGTCGTCGAAGCGCGACTGACCGTATCCGCCATAGCCGCCGAACCCGCCTTGCGCCTCCTTCACCTCGACCGCCGCTTCCGGCAGTTCGTCGAGAAAGCGGGAGGGGATGTTCGTCGACCACATGCCGTGCATGCGCCGGTTGGTCGCGAAGGACAACTTCGCCCGCCGCCGTGCGCGCGTGATGCCGACATGCGCGAGGCGGCGTTCTTCTTCAAGTCCGGCGCGGCCTTGGTCGTCGAGAGAGCGCTGATGCGGCAGCAACCCTTCCTCCCAGCCGGGAAGAAACACGGTCTCGAATTCCAGCCCCTTCGCCGAATGCAGCGTCATGATCGACACCGCGTCCTGACCTTCGCCCTTCTCGGTGTCCATGACCAGCGAGATGTGCTCGAGAAAGCCTTGCAGGTTCTCGAACTCCTCCATCGAGCGCACGAGCTCCTTGAGGTTTTCGAGGCGGCCCGCGGCGTCGGCGGAACGGTCCTTCTGCCACATCTCGGTGTAGCCGCTCTCGTCGAGAATGATCTCGGCGAGTTCGGTGTGCGGAAGGCTGTCGCGCTGCGCGCGCCAGCGGTCGAACGACGCGACGAGATCGCGCAAGGTCGCGCGCGGCTTCGCCTTGATCTCTTCCGTTTCCGTGAGCACCCGCGCCGCCTCCATCAGCGGTACGGTGCGAGCGCGCGCATAGTCGTGCAGCACTTTCAGCGTCGCGTCGCCAAGCCCGCGCCGCGGCACGTTGATGATGCGCTCGAAGGCGAGATCGTCGGCCGGCTGGTTGACGAGGCGCAGATAAGCAAGCGCATCGCGGATTTCCGCGCGCTCGTAGAAGCGCGGGCCGCCGATGACGCGATAGGCGAGGCCGAGCGTGACGAAGCGGTCCTCGAACTCGCGCATCTGGAACGACGCGCGCACCAGGATCGCGATGTCGTTGAGCGCGTGGCCGTCGCGTTGCAACTGCTCGATCTCCTCGCCGACTTGCCGCGCTTCCTCTTCCGAATCCCAGGCGCCGGTGACGGTGACTTGCTCGCCGTCTTCGTCTTCGGTGTGCAGCGTCTTGCCGAGGCGGCCTTCGTTATGCGCGATGAGGTAAGCCGCGGCGTTGAGGATGTGCCCGGTGGAGCGATAGTTGCGCTCCAGGCGGATCACCTTTGCGCCGGGAAAGTCCTTCTCGAAGCGCAGGATGTTGTCGACCTCGGCGCCGCGCCATCCGTAGATCGACTGGTCGTCGTCGCCGACGCAACAGATGTTGGCGGGGCGACCCTCTCCCCTTGTGGGAGAGGGTGGCTGAACGCCGTAAGGC
>JAFKKS010000007.1:1940-4602 GCA_017304555.1 Hyphomicrobiales bacterium | reverse complement strand
CTCTCCCCGCACGCGGGGAGAGGGAGCGCGCCCAGCTCTCTTGCAATTGTCTGGCGTCAGCTACAGCGTCGGATTCCATTGGCTGGGCACGTAGGCGTAGCCGGCGCCGTCGCGGGCGATGTGTCCGCAGGCGGGGAAGGGGAAGTAATAGCTCTGCACTAGCATGCGGTCCGCGCTCACACGATCCAGCAGGTGCTTGCGATTCGCTACCGCAAGCGGGCCGTCCATGTCGAAGACCGGCTGCCATTCCGGATGCCGCGCGAAGAGTTCCGGCCGGTTGGTGGTGTCGCTCAGCACCATCATCGATGCGTTGCCGGAGGCGAGGGCGAAGACGACATGGCCGGGTGTGTGGCCCGGCGCAGCGAGCGGCGTGACGCCCAGCACGATCTCCTTGCCCGGCGTGAAGGGCGTGACGGTCTTCTCGATCGTCTTGAACACGCGCCGTGCATTGAGGAAGACGCCACGTACGCTGTCGCTTGCACGGCTAAGATTGCCGTCGTCCATGAAGAAGCGCAGTTCGTCTGCAGGCACCATGATCTCGGCGTTGGAAAAAACGAGGGCGTCATCCTTGGTTTTGATGCCGTTGATATGATCGGGATGGAAATGTGAGATGGCGATCGTATCGATGTCCTTCGGCTTGACGCCGGCGGCGGCGAGGTTGTCGACCAGCGAGCCTGCCGTTGCTGTCATCTGCCCGCCGCTTCCCGTGTCGATCAGCAGAAGTTTGGCGCCGGTGTTCACAAGCAATGCGGTGAACGGGATCGGCAGCGTGCCAGGCTCCGGCATATAGGCGTCGGCCATCGCCTTCTGCACGTCCGACCAGGCCGCGCCGCGCACGAAACTCGCATCGATCTTGCGGTTCCAGACGCCGTCATGGATCGCGGTCAGTTCGTAGTCGCCGAGCTTGTAGCGATAGATGCTGGGCGCTTGCGAGGTCGCGGGTGAGGAGGCTGCAGCCTCGGAAAAGGGGAGCGAAAGCGCCGCAGCCGTGCTCGCCGTTCCCGCGAGCAATGTTCTGCGCGTGATCGGCGAAACAGCCATCGCTCATTCTCCTGTTCAGTGGAGCATGATCTTGCCGGAAAACCGGTCTCCACCTTTCCGGATCATGCTCATGCCGCGGCGGTGTTCTTTCCGCGTGCGCTGACGGCCGACTTGCCGGCGACGCGACCGAACACCGCGCCGTTGATGAGGCCGCTGCCGCCGGGATAGTTGAAGTAGAAAATCCCGCCGACGATCTCGCCCGCCGCGTAGAGGCCCTTGATCGGTTCGAGGTCGACGTCGAGCACCTGCGCGTCGGTGTTGATACGTAAACCCCCGAAGGTGAAGGTTAGTCCACACGTCACCTGATAGCCGTGGAACGGCGGCGTATCGATCGTGTTCGCCCAGTTGGTCTTGTTGACCTTCAGGCCCTTGGTGCCGCGCCCGTCCTTGACGTTCGGATTGAACGCCACGCCCTGCTGAACCGCGACGTTGTATTCCTTGATGTAGCTGAGGAAGCGCTCGGCATTGACGCCTTCGAGCTGCTTCGCCAAATCTTCGAGCGAGTTGGCGATGACCTTTGTCACCTGCTTGATGCGATATTCGTCGCGCAACAGGTGCTCGACCTTCTTGTCGAAGATCTGCCAGGCGAAATTCTCCGGCTGTTCCAGGATCACGCGGCCGTACTTTGCGTAGGTGTAGTTGCGGAAATCCGCGCCTTCGTCGACGAAGCGCTCGCCAGTCGCGTTGACCATGATGCCGAAGGGATAGGAGTGTTTCTGGAACTGATCGCCGACGGCGAGGTCGCCGAATTCCGGCGCGTTGCGGTCCCAGCCGACGGCGTGTCCGCCCGACCAGTTGCCGGCGGAACTCGCGCCGATCGACAGCGCCATCTGGTGGCCGTCGCCGGTGTTGAAGCGCGTGCCGCGCACCTTCGCGAGTTCCCAGCCGGGTCCCATGTAGCGCGTGCGCATTTCGGTGTTGGCCTGGAAGCCGCCGCAGGCGAGCACCACGGCGCCGGCGTGGATATCGTAGACGTGTTCGCGCGATTTCACCGTGACGCCGTGCACGCCGGATTCGTCGGCGAGAAGGCTGGTGACGCGCGCGCCGTAGCGGATTTCAACGCCGCGCTTGCGGCATGCCGTCGAGAGCGACTCGACAAGGCCAGGGCCACCGCCGACCGACTCGACGGTGAGGCCACCCCAGAACTTGAATTTGCCGTCGATCTTGAACGCCTGCCGGCCATAGATCGGCGCGAAGCGCACGCCCTTCGTGCGCATCCATTTCACCGTGTCGAGCGAACTCTTCACCAGCACTTCGGTGAGGTTCGGGTCGGCGCGATATTGCGTGACGCGGAACAAGTCGTCGAAGAATTGGTCTTCCGTGTAGGTGCCAAAATCGGTGTTGGCGATCTCGCTCTCGGTAAGATCAGGCATCACCTCTTTGAGGTCGTCGACGCCGCGATAGGCGAAGCGGATGGCGCCGGCCGTGAAGCGGCTGTTGCCGCCGCTTTCGTCCTCGGGCGCGCGTTCGAGGACAAGAACGCGGGCGCCTTGCTCCTCGGCGGAAAGGGCGGCGCAAAGCGCGGCGTTGCCGCCGCCGACCACGATGACGTCGAACGTTTCCTCGGCCATGGCTGAATTCCGTTTTTATTGCGGGTGCATCACCGACGTGGAGCACCGAA
>JAFKKS010000007.1:0-1916 GCA_017304555.1 Hyphomicrobiales bacterium | reverse complement strand
CCCGCGAAGGCGGGAGCCCAGTACTCCCAGTCTCGCGATTGGCATGAAGACCGGGAGAACTGGATATAGACATGACACGGCGGGCGCCGAACGCCCGCCGTGTCCGTGCGATTACAAACCGGCCTGCGTCACGAACTTGAAGTTCATGTAGGAATCGAGCGCCTCGGAGCCGCCCTCGGACCCGAAGCCGGAATCCTTCACACCGCCGAACGGCACTTCCGGCAGCGCCAGGCCGTGGTGGTTGATCGACACCATGCCGCTCTCGATCGAGTGGCCGATCGCTTCCGCCGTCTTCGCCGACTTCGTATAGGCGTAAGCCGCGAGGCCGTAGTTGAGGCGGTTCGCTTCCTTGACCACGTTGTCGAAGGTGTCGAACGGCTGGAATGCGGCGACCGGGCCGAACGGCTCCTCGTTCATGATCTTCGCGGACGTCGGCACGTCCTTGAGCACCGTCGGCTCAAAGAAGAAGCCCTTGTTGCCGATGCGCTTGCCGCCGGTCTCGACCTTCGCGCCCTTCTGCACGGCGTCGGAGACGAAGTCGTCCATCGCGTCGAGGCGGCGCGCATTCGCCATCGGGCCCATGCGCGTGTCCTTGTCGAGGCCGTCGCCAACTTTCAGCTTCTTAGCGAAGGTCGTGAACTTGTCGACGAACGTATCGTAGACGCTTTCCTGGATCAGGAAGCGCGTCGGCGAGACGCACACTTGGCCGGCATTGCGGAACTTGTTGGCGGCGAGGATTTTCACCGCGACGTCGACGTCGGCGTCATCGAACACGATCGCCGGCGCGTGGCCGCCGAGTTCCATCGTGATGCGCTTCATGTGCTGGCCGGCCAGCGCCGCGAGCTGCTTACCGACGGCGGTCGAGCCGGTGAACGAGATTTTGCGGATCACCGGATGCGGGATCAGGTAGTTCGAAATGTCCGCCGGTACGCCGTAGACGAGATTGATGACGCCTTGCGGAACGCCGGCGTCGGCGAAGGCTTTCACCAGCTCCGCGCAGGCGGCCGGCGTTTCCTCCGGGCCCTTGACGATGATCGAACAGCCGGCAGCGAGCGCGATCGAGATCTTGCGCACCGCCTGGTTGATCGGGAAGTTCCACGGCGTGAACGCCGCGACCGGGCCGACCGGCTCCTTGAACACGAGTTGCACGACGCCGTCGGCGCGTGCCGGGATCGTGCGGCCGTAGGTGCGGCGGGCTTCTTCCGCGAACCAGTCGATCAGGTCGGGCGCGAGTCCCGTTTCGCCCTTCGCTTCCGCGAGCGGCTTGCCTTGCTCCATCGTCATGATCGGCGCGATCTGGTCGATGCGCGTGCGCAGGATGTCGGCGGCCTTGCGCATGATCTTGTAGCGCTCGTGCGCCGAGGTCTTGCTCCAGACGTGGAACGCCTTGTCGGCGGAGGCGAGGGCGCGGTCGAGATCGGCTTTGTCGGCATGCGCGACCTTGCCGACCGACTCACCCGTCGCCGGGCTTAGAACCTCGAGCGTCTTACCGGATGCGGCGGGACTCCACGCACCGTCGATGAAAAGGGACGTATTCGGATACATGAAAGCTCCTTCAAAAAAGATCGTCGTCAGTCTCTAACATATAGGCAGCGCGCCGATAGGCGGCGACGTGCCGCGTCCTTAAGCCGCCTCGGTTTTAAGCCGCTTTGGTTTTCGCAGCCTTCACTTTCTGCACGAGATGCCAGAGCCGCTCGGGCGTCGCCGGCATATCGACATTGGTGATGCCGTACTCCGCGAACGCATCGCACAGCGCATTCATCACCGAAGTCAGTCCGCCGGCACATCCGGCCGCGCCGCAGCCCTGGATGCCGAGCGGGTTCGACTTCGCCGGCACCGGGTGGCTGAAGAACTTGAAGTCGGGCGCGTTGTGCGCCCGCGCGATCGCGTAGTCCATATACGAGCCGGTGAGCAAC
>JAFKKS010000006.1:4597-5125 GCA_017304555.1 Hyphomicrobiales bacterium | reverse complement strand
GTTCGATTACATTGAACGCTTCTACAACGCGAAGCGTCGTCACTCGACGATTGGATATCTGAGCCCTATGGAGTTCGAGACTAAGGCTGGATTAGCTTAAGCGGGTGTCATCCAAACCGGGTGCAGGCCACACTTACGCCCGCAAGGGTAAGCCCGCTGATGGTCTCGCCTTCGACGCGGCGCTGCTCTCGCGGCGTGACGATGTGCTGCGGCGTGCCTTCTCGCAGCTCAAGGCGCAGCAGGCCGACCTCGACGCCAAGAATGGCGAACTGACGAAACTTCTCACCGACAAGCAGAACCTCAACGACGAATTAAAGGCGCTGCGCGCTGAGGTCGCCGCCGCGCGCAAGGCGGCGGAAGCGAAGCCCGATGCACACGACTACAACGAGGCCGAGACGCGCGACCGCTATATCGACCTCCTCCTGCGCGAGGCAGGCTGGGCGCTCGATCGCCCGGAGGACATCGAGTTCCGCGTCGAGGGCATGCCGAACAATCAAGGCGTCGGCTTCGTCGACTACGTGCTCTGGG
>JAFKKS010000006.1:0-4563 GCA_017304555.1 Hyphomicrobiales bacterium | reverse complement strand
GCGCTATCCGCCGCGCCAGATCGGCGGCTTTTACAAGCGCGACGAACTGGAGCTACTGATCCAGCGGCGCACGACCCGCAAGCCGCTCGGTTCGGAAGCGATCGATCGCAAGATCGTTGAGCGCCCTTACCAGCATCGCGCTATCCGCGCGATTGCCAGGCATTTCGAGCAGGACGGCGAGCGCAAGGCGCTGCTCGTCATGGCGACCGGCTCTGGCAAAACGCGCACGGTGATCGCGTTGGTCGATCTCCTGATGCGGGCAGGGTGGGTCAAGCGCGTGCTGTTTCTCGCCGACCGCGTGGCGTTGGTGAATCAGGCGGTCGGCGCCTTCAAGGCGCACTTGCCTGACTCCGCCCCGGTCAACCTCGTGACCGAGCGCACGAGTCAGGGCCGCGTGTTCGTCTCGACCTATCCGACGATGATGAACCTGATCGACGGGCGCCAGCAAGGGCAGGCGAAATTCGGCCCCGGGCATTTCGACCTCATCATCATCGATGAAGCGCATCGCTCGGTCTATCAGCGCTTCCGCGCCATCTTCGAGTATTTCGACAGCTTTCTTGTCGGCCTGACGGCGACGCCGAAGGACGAGATCGACAAGAACACCTACTCGCTGTTCGACCTCGAAGACGGCGTTCCGACCGACGCCTATTCCCTCGACGAGGCCGTCGCCGAAGGTCATCTCGTCCCGCCTAAAGCGATCTCGGTTCCATTGAAGATCGTTCGGTCCGGTCTTCGCTATGACGACCTGACGGACGACGAAAAAGACCAGTGGGATATGCTGGAGTGGGGCGAGGACGAGATCCCCGACAGCGTGGAAGCTGCGGAGATCAACAAGCGGCTCTTTAATCAAGACACGGTGGACCGTGTCATCGCGCACCTGATGCAAAACGGCTTGAAGGTCGAAGGCGGGGATCGTCTCGGCAAAACAATCGTCTTTGCGAAGAACCAAGCCCACGCGCAGTTCATCGAAGCCCGCTTCAATGCGGCCTATCCAAACCTGTTGGGGCAATTCGCGCGCGTGATCACATACGAGAGCGGCGCTTACGCCCAGACCTTAATCGACGATTTTTCCAAGAAGAACGCAGCGCCGCATATCGCAATCTCGGTCGACATGCTCGACACCGGCATCGACGTGCCGGAGGTCGTGAATCTCGTTTTCTTCAAGCCTGTGCGTTCGAAAACAAAATTCTGGCAAATGATGGGACGCGGCACGCGGCTGTGCTCGGACTTGTTCGGGCCGGGCCAGGACAAGGAGTTCTTCCGTATTTTCGACTTTTGCCAAAACCTCGAATTCTTTGGAGCCAATCCGGAACTGAAGGAGGCGGGCGGCTCCAAATCACTATCCGAGCGGCTGTTCGCGGCCAGGCTTAATCTGGTGCGGGCGCTTGATGATAAGCGGGACAAGAAAGAAGGCTTTTCAGCCGGCGATCAGGAGCCTTATGAGGCGTCCAAGGACGACGGTCCCCCGCCCAGCGAAGAGGACATCCGCACCGACGCCATCAAGACGTTGCAGACGACCGTCGCGGGTCTCAACCTTGAGAACTTCATCGTCCGCCAGCATCGGCGTGCCGTCGAAAAATATCTGCAGCCTGAAGCTTGGAACACGCTTGACGACGCAACGCGCGAAGAACTGATCGACGAGATCGCGCCGCTTCCTTCCGCCAACGCGCTCGGCACGGAAGAAGCCAAGCGCTTCGATCTCCTGATGTTCTCGCTACAGTTGGCGGTGCTCAAGGGATCGAAGCGCTTCGATGCGTTGCGAAAGCAGCTTCTCGAAATCGCGGCCGCTCTTGAAAGCCAGACCGGCATCCCTGCCATCGCTCATCAAGCCGCTTTGATCGAAGAGATCCAGACAGAACAGTGGTGGGAAGGTGTAACCGTTCCGCTGCTCGAGCTTGGAACGAGAACCACCTCGTGGTTCACAAACTGCGGCAGGGCAAGCCGCTGACCCAGACCGATTTGGCTGAGCTGGAAAAAATGCTTATGAGCGCAGGTATTGGTGACGCGGCGGACATCGAGCGGGCGCGCGAAACAAGCCACGGGCTCGGCCGCTTCATTCGCTCGCTGGTTGGCCTGGATCGTGCGGCAGCCAGCGCGGCCTTTGCGGAGTTTCTATCGTCCGGGACGGCTACCGCGTCACAGATCGAGTTCATCAACATGATCATCGAGCACCTGACGCATCAGGGTGTGATGGATCCTTCCCTGCTTTACGAGCAGCCCTTCACAGCCGTGGCGCCGACCGGACCAGAGCAATTGTTCGATGAAAGCAGGACGGCTCGGCTGTTCAAGACGATTGAGGCATTGAACGACAGCGCCGTCGCTTGAGCTGGAGGATCAAAGGCACACGGCAGGCACGCGGCCCCTTCGCGCCCGACACGATTCGAACGTGTGACCTTTGCCGTAGGAGATCCTACGCAGCCATCCAGCGGCCAATCCCGCATTGCCGCGCGCGGCCCGATCGTCTATCTAGGCCGCAGGCGCCCGTAGCTCAGCTGGATAGAGCGTTGCCCTCCGAAGGCAAAGGTCACACGTTCGAATCGTGTCGGGCGCGCCAAAAAATTAAGGACTTTCTGCACGTTGCCCGGATTGTGATGTTCTTCGGGTAAGCGGGGGGGAAGCGCCCTGTCTCCCGCCAACCAGGAGGTGAAATTAACGTCCTCCGTCGGCCATGCCTCGCGCAGGGACACGCCGGTAAAGCGGCCCAGAGGGATCGCGGTCGACGTCGCTCACTCTCCGTTTCCGGTGAGGTCATTCCTCAACCCTTACAGCCCACATCAGGCCGTGATCACCGAGGTCGACACCATGAAGGTTCGGGCTAAGGAATTGCTGGCAGGTTCGAGGCCGAGCTGGTGGGCGTCTTCGACGTATTTTTGCTCATCGCGGTGATCGCTGAAGCGGCGAAGGAGTTTCGCTTCCAGTTTCCGGCGACGCCATTGCCTCTCTATGTCGAGGCGCCAGGCGGCGCGGTGCAGCCTCCGCCGTGGCCGGCATTGATGGTGCAGAGCGCTCGACCTTTTGGCCTTTCCACGGAAGTCATCAGGTCGTGAGAGCGAGAGCGGGCTTGCCTCTTTTCGCCGAACGCGACGGACGACCTAGGTCATCAGCAATGTTCGAAAATTGGCTCCGAATATTGCGTTCTTCTGCTCGCGTCCTGAGTGCGAGAAGGTTCGCGTAGGTTGGCCCTGGCGGAGGGAGAGGCGCTGGGATCCAGCATTCTCAGTTCGTACCGAGATCAACGCTTGGCTGCTATTCAGCGGCAGAAAGCATCGCGCATTGTCCGATTTCCGCGATGACGTCGTCGGTCGATGCGACGCGCCCCTATGGCCGACGGAAGCCCGTCAGTGTCAATTCCGGCATCTCGTCGCCGCAGGTGCCGGTTGCGTCCGAAACCATGACGACGCCAAAGCCACGATCGGACGCCTCTCTTGCCGTCGTCTCGACGCAGTTGTTGGTTGAGACGCCGGTCACGACAATCGTCTCGATGCCGATTGCGCGCAGCACGACTTCTATGCCGCCGGATGCGAACGCGCCCTGCGTGCGCTTGTTGATGATGAGTTCACCCGGCTCCGGGCGAAGCACATCGATGATGTCATGCTCGCGCTGGCCGACGGTGTTGTTGGTGGCTTGAAAAAAAGCTTTCGTGCTCGGCGGCGCATCGGAGAAATCCGGAAGCTCGTGTCCGAGCGTCACATAGATGACGCGGGCGCCGGCGCCGCGAAAAGCCTTCAACAGCCGCAGCGTATTCGGGACAAACAGTTTGTCGATGCGGTCGAAACGGTAGCTGGCTTCATGCAGGCGGCCCTGGCGCGCCAGGAGAGCGCCCAGGCCATGCCCTCTGCTGCCAGATGCGTATTGCAAATCGACCGGGACAAGGGCGGTCGTCGCAGGATTGATCGAGACTTTCCGCGTGAACATGTCGACATATTCGGGATGCATCGCAGTTCTCCTCGTCAGCCGAGCAGGAAGGCCCAGGGCACATAGGTGATGATGAGCAGGCCAAGCGTCAGAACGATGATGTAGGGCACGACACCGCGCACGACGGTTTCGAGCGGCGTCTTGGATATGCTGCTGATCACGAACAGGTTCATCCCGATCGGCGGCGTGATCGAAGCGATCTCGATATTGACGGTCAGGATGATCGCAAAATGAATGAGGTTCACGTCCAGCGCGCGCAGGCTCGGGAGTAGGAGCGGCGTCACCACGGTCAAGATCGTGATGCCGTCAAGGAAGCATCCTAGGACGAGCAGAACGAGGTTGACGACGAGAAGGAACGGCCACTTCGAAAGCGCGAGCGTGTCGACGGCGTGCACAACCGCTTGCGGAATGCCGGCAAGCGTCGAGAGCATGCCGATGAACAGCGCGCCGGCAAGGATGATCAGCACCGTTGCCGTCATGCGCGCGCTCTCGGCGAAAAGGCTCGGCAAATCCTTCAGCGTGAGGCTGCGGTACACGAACAGGCCGACGGCGAGCCCGTAAAGGGCGGAGACGGCCGCGGCCTCGGTCGGCGTGAAGAATCCACCATAGATCCCGCCCAGCACAATGCCGGGCATCGCCAGCGCAGGG
>JAFKKS010000005.1 GCA_017304555.1 Hyphomicrobiales bacterium | reverse complement strand
GGCTGAAGCGCAGCGCGCGCGGGGAGTATGAGATCACCGATGTGAACCGCGCCTACCTGGGACGAGGCAAGCTGCGGGTGCAGGTGCTGCCCCGGGGCACGGCGTGGCTGGACACCGGTACCTTCGACCAGATGACCGACGCGGCGGACTACGTGCGCACCATCGAGCGGCGCACCGGGCTGCGGATCGGCGTGCCGGAGGAGGTCGCCTGGCGACAGGGCTTCCTGTCCGATGACGAGTTGAGGCAGCGTGCCGAGAAGCTCGTCACGTCCGGGTACGGCGGCTATCTGCTGTCCCTGCTGGAGCGGGGGCGCTGATGGGAGCAGGGGGGATGAACCGGGGGAGATACGCCAGAGCCTGGCTTTCCGCGCTGGGCATGCTGGTGTTGTGCCTGGTGGCGCTTTCCGGACGAGCCGAAGCCCTGACGCCGATCCCCGTACAAGGCGATCAGGATCGCCTCGAGATCACCACGCTCGGCGAAGCCTACGAAGGCCGCGGCGATAGTCTTCAGGTCGAAACCGCTGCCGGCGCCGACGGCGTCTCCGGCCGCATGACGGTTCGGGCCTCGGTGCCGGGCACCAGTCCGAACT
The DNA here is from genome assembly GCA_017304555.1 of Hyphomicrobiales bacterium. Lineage (GTDB taxonomy): Bacteria > Pseudomonadota > Alphaproteobacteria > Rhizobiales > Xanthobacteraceae > JAFKKS01. The sequence continues at coordinate 2,077 of JAFKKS010000005.1, read as the reverse complement.
GGATGGTGTTCGCGCTGACTAACAAGACCGATAAATCGCCCGAACGGCTGCTCACCGCCGACCGCTATACGATCGTCGGCTCGGGCACCGTTTGGCCTGACCTCGATGCGCGCCGCATCGAAAGCGTCACGCCCTCAGTCGGCTTCGTCCCGGAGCGCATCAAGAGCGACAAAGCCGACGTCTTCCGCATCACGTTGGAACCGGGCCAGACGATTACCTACGTCGCCGAGCTCGCCGGCGAGCGCTACGCGCGCATGTACCTTTGGCAGCCGATCGATTACGAAATCAAAAGCCGTGACCGCCAGCTGTTCAACGGCGCGATGCTCGGCCTGACGGGCCTGCTCGCGATCTTTCTGACAGCGATTTTCGCAGCCAATCACAAACTGATTTTCCCGGCCGCCGCGCTCGTCGCCTGGACGGTGCTGACCTACCTCTGCGTCGATTTCGGTTTCTTCCACAAGCTGTTCAACCTGCGCCCCGAGGACAACGCCGTCTACCGCGCCGCTGGCGAAGCCGCGATGGCGTCGAGCTTCGTGATCTTCCTGTCGACGTTCCTGCGCCTCGGACTCTGGCACGGAATGGTGCGCATGATGATCGGCGTGTGGATGGTGGCGCAGCTGACGCTCATCGCCGTCGCCGTTATCGATCCGCGCTTGGCCGCAACCTTCGCACGCCTGTCGTTCCTGATGATCGGCGGCGTCGGCGGATTGTTCACGCTCTTCCTCGCGTTCAAGGGTCAGGATCGCGCACTGTCGCTCGTACCGACATGGCTGCTGCTTCTTGTCTGGATCTTCGCGACCGGAATGACGCTCAGCGGACGCATGTCGGGCGACGTCGTCGTCTCGAGCCTGATCGCCGGCCTCGTGCTGGTCGTGATCCTGATGGGCTTCACCGTCACGCAGTACGCCTTCCGGTCGTCCGATGCGGCTTACGCGGGCGCGCCGACCGAACTTCAGGGCCGCTCGCTCGCGCTGGCCGCGTCTGGTTCGACGGTCTGGGAATGGAACATCCGGCGCGACGAGATCAAGGTCAGCCCCGAAGTCGAAATCGCGCTGTCGCTGATGCCCGGCGAACTCTCGACCAAGGTCGAGGATTTTCTGCGCCACGTCCACCCGACCGACAAAGAGCGCTTCCGCGTCATGATGATGTCGGCGCAGGAACGCTCAGGCGTCCGCATCAGAACGGACTTCCGCCTCCGCCATTCCGACAACAGCTGGCGCTGGTTTGAACTCGAGGCCGCGAGCGTCCCGAATTCCGACGGCCGCACGCTTCGCTGCGTCGGCCTGCTGCGCGACGTGTCCGACATGAAGCGCGCCCACGAGCGGCTTCTCCACGATGCCGTCAATTGCAGCCTGACCGGCCTTCCCAATCGCGAACTGTTTCTCGATCGCCTGAAAGGCGTCGTCAGCCGTGCCAAGACCGATGGCGGCGTTCGCCCGGCCGTGATCTTCATCGACCTCGACAAGTTCAAGAGCATCAATTCCTCGTTCGGTCTCGTGCGCGGCGACAGCTTGCTTCTGACTGTCGCGCGCCGCCTGCAGCGCCACCTCGGACCGCACGACACCGTCGCGCGCGTCGGCGGCGATCAGTTCGCGATGCTGTTCGTCGGCGAACGGGAAGCGCGTAATCTTCCCGCGCTTGCGGAACGCGTCCGCCGCTCGCTGCGCGCGCCGATCCCGCTCGCCAATCAGGAAGTCATCCTGACCGGCTCCATCGGAGTCGCCGCATGGGATGAAAATCAATCTGCCGAAGGCGATCTGCTGAAGGATGCCGAGCTTGCGATGTACCGCGCCAAGCGCGCCGGCGCCGATCGCATCGAAGTCTTCGACGCCTCCATGCGCCGTGACCGCGACTCGAACATCGGCGCCGAACTCGCCAAGGCAATCGAGAAGGGTCAGCTGAAGGTCGTCTATCAGCCGATCGTTTATCTGCCGACGAAAGAGCTTGCGGGCTTCGAAGCTTTCGCGCGTTGGGAGCATCCGAAACTCGGTCTCGTCAATCCGGCGTCGGTCATCGACGAGGCCAACGAGCCGGACGCGATGGTCAAGGTCAGCGCCTACCTGCTGCTGCGGGCCGC
>JAFKKS010000274.1 GCA_017304555.1 Hyphomicrobiales bacterium | reverse complement strand
ATCGCGGTGTTGCCGCGATCGTGGAAGTGAAAGGGCGTGAGCGGCGCGCCGTGCAGCAGGTTCGCGGCCAGCGCCTTACCGAGATGCGTGCCCTGCTGCTTGGCGACCTGGGCCAAGGCGGGCAGCGGCGAACCTTTCTCGTCCGGGAATAGCGCCATGTCGCCGAGGACGAATAGGTCCGGCGCGCCTTTCACCGACAGGTCGGGGTTGACGGGAACGCGCCCGTCCTTTGCGCGCTCGACACCGAGCCAACGGCCGGCATCGGATGCTTTCACGCCAGCGCCCCAGACGATCGTGCCGGCGGCGATGCGTTTGCCCGCGATCGTCACCGCGCCGGGCTCGATCGACTCGACCGCCTGGCCAGTGATCACCGTGACGCCGAGGCGCTCAAGCGCGGTGCGCGCATAGGCGGCGAGCGCCTCCGGGAACGCCGCGAGCAGGCGCGGCCCCGCCTCGATAAGCAGGATGCGCGCCTGACGCGGATCGATATGACGGAAGTCGCGGGCCAGCGCATGGCGCGCGAGTTCGGCAATGGAGCCCGCCATCTCGACGCCGGTCGGCCCGCCGCCGACGACGACCGTCGTCATCAAAACGTCACGCTCAGCGTCGCTGGTCGTTACCTCGGCACGCTCGAAGGCGCTAAGCAGACTGGCGCGGATCGTGCGCGCCTGTTCGAGATTGCGCGGGCCGACCGCGAACTTCGCCCAATCGTCGTGGCCGAAATAGGAATAGGCGGAACCCGCAGCGACCACGAGGCGCGCATAGGATAATCGTGTTCCGTCCGCGAGCGCCACGGTGTGCGCCGCGCGATCGATCCCCACGACCTCGCCCATGATCACGTTGACGCTGGGGTAGCGGCTGAGGATGCGCCGGATCGGGCGGGCGATGTCGGCGGGCGACAGCGCCGCGGTCGCGACCTGGTAAAGAAGCGGTACGAAAAGGTGGTAGTTCGTGCGGTCGACAAGGGTCACCGGCACGCCGGCGCGGCCGAGCTGCGCGGCGCAAGCCAGGCCGGCAAAACCGGCCCCGATGATCACGATGCGTTGGGTCTCGGCCATGGGAGGGCTCGAATCGACGCCGCCGGGTCCGCTTCCCGGCCTTTTGGATCATGGGGACCAGGGCAGCCTCTTGCAATCGCAAGGAGAACGCCCGCGACACCGCATTTGCTTGCCGCGCGCTGGCCCGGGGTGCTAAGGCGCGCGCCATGACGGCCAGCCCCATCGAGAATATCCGCAACTTCGCGATCGTCGCCCATATCGACCATGGGAAATCGACGCTTGCCGACCGCCTGATCCAGCTCACCGGCGGCCTCGAGGCGCGCGAGATGAAGGAGCAGGTGCTCGACTCGATGGACATCGAGCGCGAGCGCGGCATCACCATCAAGGCGCAGACGGTGCGCCTGACCTACCGTGCGTGCAACGGCAAGGACTACGTTCTCAATCTCATCGACACGCCCGGGCACGTCGACTTCGCCTATGAGGTCAACCGCTCGCTCGCCGCCTGCGAGGGCTCGCTGCTCGTGGTCGACGCCTCGCAGGGCGTCGAGGCGCAGACACTCGCCAACGTCTATCAGGCGATCGACAACAATCACGAGATCGTGCCGGTCCTCAACAAGGTCGATCTGCCGGCCGCCGAAGTCGAAAAGGTGAAGCAGCAGATCGAGGACGTGATCGGCCTCGACGCCTCCGACGCCATCGGCATCTCGGCCAAGACCGGCCTGAACGTCGCGGAGGTGCTGGAGGCGATCGTGCATCGCCTGCCGCCGCCGAAGGGCGACCGCGACGCGCCACTGAAGGCGCTGCTCGTCGATAGCTGGTACGACGCCTATCTCGGCGTCATCGTGCTCGTTCGCGTCGTCGACGGCGTGATGAAGAAGAACCAGCGCATCCGCATGATGGGCACGGGTGCGGCCTACGACATCGACCGCGTCGGCGTGTTCACGCCAAAGATCGTCGAGCGCGGCGAGCTTGGCCCCGGCGAGATCGGCTTCCTCACCGCATCAATCAAGGAAGTCGCGGATACGCGCGTCGGCGACACCATCACCGACGATCGCAAGCCGGTGACGGATATGCTGCCCGGCTTCCGTCCGGCGATCCCGGTCGTCTTCTGCGGGCTCTTTCCGGTCGACGCCGCGCAGTTCGAAGACCTGCGCGCAGCAATGGGCAAGCTTCGGCTCAACGATGCAAGCTTCTCATTCGAGATGGAAACCTCCGCCGCGCTCGGCTTCGGCTTCCGCTGCGGCTTCCTCGGGCTTCTCCACTTGGAGATCATCCAGGAGCGGCTAGAGCGCGAGTTCAATCTCAACCTGATCGCGACGGCGCCGTCGGTCATCTACAAGATGACGCTGACCGACGGGAAGGAGATCGAGATCCACAATCCGGCCGACATGCCGGACGTGGTGAAGATCTCCGAGATCCACGAGCCGTGGATCGAGGCGACGATCCTCACCCCCGACGACTATCTCGGCGCGGTGCTGAAACTCTGCCAGGATCGGCGCGGCTCGCAGAAGGAGCTCTCCTACGTCGGCAACCGCGCGATGGTGAAGTACGATCTGCCGCTCAACGAAGTCGTGTTCGACTTCTACGACCGGCTCAAGTCCGTTTCGAAGGGCTACGCCTCGTTCGATTACCACCTCACCGAATATCGCGTCGCCGATCTCGTGAAGATGCAGATCCTGGTCAACGCCGAGCCGGTCGACGCGCTCTCCATGCTCGTGCACCGCACGCGCGCGGAAAGCCGCGGCCGCGCCATGGTCGAGAAGCTGAAGGAACTCATTCCGCCGCACATGTTCCAAGTGCCGATCCAGGCCGCGATCGGCGGCAAGATCATCGCGCGCGAGACGGTGCGCGCGCTGCGCAAGGACGTGACGGCGAAGTGCTACGGCGGCGACGCCACGCGCAAGCGCAAGCTTCTCGAGAAGCAGAAGGAAGGCAAGAAGCGCATGCGCCAGTTCGGCAAGGTGGAGATTCCGCAGGAAGCGTTCATCGCTGCGCTGAAGGTGGATGTGTGAGATTCGTCATGTCCGCACTTGTTGCGGGCATCCGCGTCTTTACTTCATCGCCGCAAGGAAGACGTGGATGGCCGGGACAAAAGGGCGTTCACGCCCGTCTTCGACGGGCTTTGCCCGGCCACGACGAGCATAACGCAGCAACCTTCACTTCAAATCGTGCCGCGTCGCGCCGCCGTCGACCGGGATCATCGTGCCGGTGATGAAGCTTGCGCGCGCGGATGCAAGGAAGACGACGAGCGCGGCGAGTTCTTCCGGCTCGCCGAAGCGGCCCATCGGAATATTGCGGTCGATCTCGGCCTGACGTGATTCCTCGGTCGGATGCACGCGGTTCATGATCTGCGGCGTGGCGATGCGGCCGGGCGCGACGCTGTTCACGGTGATGCCGCGCGGCGCGAGTTCCGCCGCAAGCGCGCGCGACCAGCTCATCAGCGCCGCTTTCGCCGGCAGCGCGGCATTGATCGTCTTACCCGATGTCGCGCCGGAGAGATTGACGATGCGCCCCGCCCGGCGCGTGAGCATGCCCGGAACGAGCACTTCGGTGAGCACGCGCGCGGCGGTGAAATTCAACGCGAAGGCTTCGTCCCAATACGCCTGATCCGCGTCGTCCGGCCTCGGGCGCGAGCCGCCGGCATTGTTGATCAGCACATCGAACGGGCCGGCGGCCTGCGCTTCGACACAGGCGCGCGCAAGATCGTCCGGCTTCACGAAATCGGCAATGATCGTGGCCGTGACCTTGCCGCCGCGCTTGGCGATGTCGTCGCGCAGCGTGGCGAGAAGCACCTCGTTGCGGCCAGCGATGACGAGGCTTGCGCGCTCGTCCGCCAACATCAGCGCGATGGCGCGGCCGATGCCGGTCGTGGCGCCAGTGACCAGGCAATGCTTGCCGGCAAGTCCGAGATCCATCGTCGCTGTCCTCAATTCAATCGATCGAGCCCAGCCCATAACGCGCGGGCGAGCGCAATGCCAGGGCCCGTCAATTGTTCGCGAGAAACATCTTCACCGCTTCGACGGTCGCCCGCGGGTCCTCCTCCTCCGGCGCGTGTCCGAGCCCGTCGAACACGGCCAGCGTCGAACCGGCGATGGCGCGATGCAGCGCGTCGGCGGCTTCACGCGGAATCAGATGGTCGCGGCCGCCCCACATGATGAGCGTCGGCGCCTTCACATCGGCATAGCGTGGTGGCGCGCCGAACCGCCGCTGCATGAAGCGCGCGACGATGGCAGCGCGATTGCCTTCGCGCTGAGTGAGTTCCACCGCGCGATCGATCATCGCCGGCGTGATCTTCGACGGATCGCCCCAGACATTGCGCATCCCCTGTTCGACGAGGAAGCGCGGCAGCGTGTGCTGCATCAACCAGCCGACGCCGGGGATGCGCAGCAGATGGAAGCCAATGGGCATCGACGTCGACGGCACCGAGTAGCCGCCATCGACGAGAATGAGTTTTTCGACGCGATCGGGATGCGCCAGCGCGGTGCGCAGCGCGACACTGGCGCCGAGCGAGTTGCCGCCGACAACGGCGCGCGGAACGCCGAGCTTGTCGAGCAGCGCGACGACGAAGGCGATATCGCGCGTTCCGCCGTAAACGCCGTCCGGCGACGGCCCGGTCAGGCCATAGCCCGGCAAATCCACCGTGATGATCCGGTGCCTGTCTTTGAGCGCCGTCACCCAACCTTCCCAGGCATGCAGCGACGAACCGGTGCCATGCATCAGCAGCAGGGGCGCGGGGTCGTCGTGTGGCCCCTCGTCGCGCAGATGCACCCGCATGCCGAGAAGATCGACGAAGGTGGATGGCGGCGGCGCCCAGCGCGCCTTCAAGCTTTCGACGCTTCGTTCCGGCGCCCAGGTCGCTGCAAGAAAGGCGCCGCCCGCCAAGACCAGAAGCACCAACAGCGCAAGAGCGGCTTTCAAGATCATCCACACGGCACGCTCCAGCCTTGACTTCGCCCGGCACGCGGAAAAAGCTTGGGCGTTCTGCGCCGCGATCCGCGCTTTCTTCGCTTCAACCCAAACGTGAGGGCTGACATGGCTTACAAATTTGAGATTTATAAGGACAAAGCGGGCGAGTTCCGTTTCCGCTTCAAAGCGCCGAACGGCGAGAACATGTTCGGTTCGGAAGGCTACAAGTCCAAATCGTCGGCCGTGAGCGCGATCGAATCGATTCAGAAGAACGCGGCCGGCGCGACCGTCGACGATCAGGCGAAGTAACCGCCCTCGTTTCGCCGATCCACAACGAAGGCGATCATCGCCGGCCAAGGCCGGCGATGATCTTTTATCCGACTGCTTGCCGCCCGATCAGCGGCGCGGAGCCGGCGCCGGGGCGCCACGTTGCGCCGGGGCGGGAGCGTTTCCGCGTTGCGGCTGCGTCTGCTGCTGTTGCGGCGTGTCGTCTTCTTCCTCGTCGCCGCCGCTACCACTCATCTGCAGCTTGATCGCGAACGACAGCAGCGGGCTCGCGACATCGATGACGTGCGCATTGGCGATGCCGGCAGCGCCGAAATCACCCGACAGCATCACGACCTTTCCCACGTTCTGCGCGAGATCGGCGCCTTGCACGTTGACGGGGCTGCCCTCTTTTCCTTCGGCCGCCGGCGCGTTCGAATAAAGCAACGTGCCTTGATTGGCCGAGCCCACCACGATGACGTGGCATACTTCGGTCTGCGTGCGGCATGGGAACATCCCGGCGGGCTCGGCCGGCGCCTGTTGCTGGGTTTGTGCCGGCGGTGGCGCCGGCGCGCGATTCTGCGCGGGTGGACGCTGCTGCGCCAAGGCCGGAGCGGAGAAGACAACGACGGCAGCCACTATAAATAGTCGGCGCATACGGACCTCCTCAGGGTCAAAATGGCTTGATTATCCTACCGATAGAACCTTTGTCGGGCAAAGCCGCGTTCAGGTTCAGCGGCTTGTCATGTGCGTCGTCCATCTGCGACCCAAGCCGTCGCGCAAAAGCGGATAGATCAGCGCGACGCCGACACCGAAGGCGCCATTGATGAGAATGCCGGCGGCCATTCGGTTGAGATCGCTTCCCGCCATCATCGCCTGGCCCTTGAGCGGGGCCACAACAAACCATGCGACCAACACCGGACCGATGGCACCAAAGAGAAAGCCCGTCAGAAATCGCGGCCACGCCTGCGGCAGGCGGTCGGCGATGGCGGCGTAGACGATTCCCCACACGCCGCCCCAGAACATCTGGTCGAGGATGACCGGCACCGCAAAGGGAGGAACGGGCCGCGTCGCATAAACGCCGCCTTTGATCATGCCGATAACGGAGAGAAGAAACACCATCCCTTGGTGAAACGTCGCCACCGCAAGCGCGCCAGCGAGGAAACCGAGCGCCAGGTTGCGCGCCGTGTGCTGGGAACCAGTCGCTGCAGAGACCATCGTCGCGTCCTCTAAGGATCCGCCCCCCTGCAACTCCGCGGGATATAAGCCTGTCTCTCATGGCATCAACACCGGTGGCCGCCGAAGCTTCGGCCATAGAACGAACAATCGCACATACCTGCCATGGCCGCACAGATTGATCGCATGAATTTGGACCGTGCACGACGCCGCCCGCCCCTGCGGCGCACGCATATCCGAGCGCTGGACAAGGCGGCCGATTTCTCCGATGGTCCGCCGCAGCGCCTCCCCTCCCGCCTGCCATTACATTGAGAGCATAGAATGACTGCTGCCCGCGCTTCGGAAGCCCTCGCACGTTTCACCGTGCTCGATCTGACCCGCGTGCGCGCCGGCCCGACCTGCGTGCGCCAACTCGCCGACTGGGGCGCGAACGTCATCAAGGTCGAGATGCCGGAAGGGCTGGAAGCTGGCGAAGGCTTGGGCGGACCGCGCGAGGGCCCCGACTTCCAGAACCTGCACCGCAACAAGCGCAGCCTGACGATCAATCTCAAGGACAAACGTGGTCAGGAGATTTTCCATCGCCTGGTGAAGCAGGCCGACGTCGTGGTCGAGAACTATCGGCCGGACGTGAAGGCGCGGCTCGGCGTCGACTACGAGACGCTGAGCAAGATCAATCCGCGCCTTGTCTACGGCAGCATCTCGGGCTTCGGCCAGGACGGGCCGTATCGCGAACGGCCGGGGTTCGATCAGATCGCGCAAGGCATGGGCGGCCTGATGTCGATCACCGGCGCGCCGGGCGAAGGCCCGATGCGCGTCGGCATCCCTGTCGCTGATCTCACCGCAGGGCTATTCTGCGCCATGGGTATCCTCACTGCGCTGCTCGAGCGCGAGCAGTCAGGCAAGGGCCAATGGGTGCAGACGTCGCTTCTGCAGGCGCAAATCTTCATGCTCGACTTCCAGGCGGCGCGCTGGCTGGTCAAGCAGGAGGTCGCGAAACAGGCGGGCAATAACCACCCGACGTCGATCCCGACCGGCGCCTTCAAGACGTCGGACGGCTACATCAATATCGCGACGGCGGGACAGAAGATCTGGGAGCGCTTCTGCGATGCCGTCGGCGCGCCGGAGTTCAAGACGAACCCTGACTATTCCAGCGGCGAAGCACGCTCGCGCAACCGCGATGCGCTGACCGTCGAGATCGAGAAGAAACTCGCGTCGGGAACCAGCGCGCAGTGGGTGGAGAAGCTCAATGCCGCGGGCGTGCCGTCAGGTCCGATCTATTCCATCGACCAGGTGTTCGACGACCCGCAGGTGAAGCATTTGAAGATGGCGCAGCCGGTGAAGAAGCAGGACGGCCGCGACATGTATCTTGTGGGGCAGCCGGTTTCGCTGTCGCGCACGCCGACCAAAATGGCTGCGCCGCCGCCGCAAGTCGGCGAGCAGACCGATGAAATCCTCTCCGAATTCGGCTTCAAGGCCGACGAAATCGCGGCATTCCGCAAAGAGAAGGTGATCTGATGCAATCCGCAACGGCGCTCAAAAGCGACGCACCGCAGGCCGGCAATGTCCTGAGCAACAAGGAAGGTCCGGTCGGAACCATCACCTTCAACAATCCGGCGCGGCTCAACGCCATGTCGTTCGACATGTGGGCGCGAACCACGGAACTTCTGAAGGATTTCGCGGACGACAATGCGATCCGCGTGGTGGTCCTGAAAGGCGCCGGCGACAAAGCGTTCGTCTCGGGCGCCGACATCTCGAAATTCGAGAGCGAGCGCGCCTCGACCGAAGCGCAGGCACGCTACAACGACATCGTCGACAAGGTTTACGGCGGGCTCGACGAATATCCGAAGCCGATCATCGCGATGATCCGCGGCTACTGCATCGGCGGCGGACTCGGGCTCTCGCTTTCATGCGACCTGCGTATCTGCACACCTAATTCTCGTTTCGCGCTACCCGCGGCGAAGCTCGGGCTCGGCTACGGCTATCGCAGCATCAAGCGGTTCGTCGATGTGGTCGGCCCGGCTTTCACGCAGGAGATCTTCTTCACCGCGCGCCAGTTCAACGCGCAGGAAGCCTACGACATGGGCCTCGTCAATCGCATCGTCGCCGACGGCGAGCTTGAAGCCTACGTGAAGAATTACGCCGAAACGATCGGCAACAACGCGCCGCTCACGATCAAGGCGGCCAAGTTTGCGATCCGGCAGGCATCGAAGGCGGATTCCGACCGCGACCTCGCGACGGTTGGAACTCTTGTGAAAGCCTGCATGTCGAGCAACGACTACGTCGAAGGCCGCCGCGCCTTCATGGAAAAGCGCAAGGCGAAGTTCACGGGGACGTAGGGACGGGGCCGTGTATCAACGCCTAATGTCGTCCCCTTTAGGGGGGATCTCACCACGTCATCGCCGGGCTTGTCCCGGCGATCTCGTTTAGAAGGGCACGAGCCCCTTGAATCGAGATGGCCGGGACAAAAGGGCGTTCACGCCCGTCTTCGACGGGCTATGCCCGGCCATGACGGAGGAAAATGGCTCCGGCCTAAGGTCGGCTCGAAGCCGCCCTACTCTGCGGCAGTGCGGTTCGCGGCGCCGAAGCGGTTCTCGATGTAATCGATCACCAGCGTCTTGAAGTCGGCGGCGAGCGTCGGGCCGCGCAACGTCTTCGCTTTCTTGCCGTCGATGAACACCGGCGCGGTCGGCTGCTCGCCGGTGCCGGGCAGCGAAATGCCGATATCGGCGTGCTTCGATTCGCCCGGTCCGTTCACGATGCAGCCCATCACCGCGACGTTGAGCGTCTCGACGCCGGGATAACGCGTCTTCCACTCCGGCATGGAATCGCGGATGAAGCTCTGGATGTCGCGGGCGAGTTCCTGGAACGTCGTCGAGGTCGTGCGCCCGCATCCCGGGCACGCCGCGACGAGTGGCACGAAGGTGCGGAAGCCCATGGTCTGCAGCAGTTCCTGCCCGACCTTCACCTCAAGCGTGCGGTCGCCACCCGGCTCCGGCGTCAGCGAAATGCGGATGGTGTCGCCGATGCCTTCCTGCAACAGGATGCCGAGCGCGGCGGACGAAGCGACGATGCCCTTCGAGCCCATGCCGGCCTCGGTCAGACCGAGGTGGATCGCGTAATCGGAGCGGCGGCCGAGTTCGAGATAGACGGCGATCAGGTCCTGCACAGCGGACACTTTCGCCGAGAGAATGATGCGGTCACGCGGCAGACCGATCTCTTCCGCCCGCGCGGCCGAGAGGAGCGCCGACTGGATCATCGCCTCGCGTGTGATCGCGCGCGCCTCGAGCGGCTTCGGCGACTTCGCGTTCTCGTCCATCAGGTGCGTCAGCAATTCCTGATCGAGCGAGCCCCAGTTGGCGCCGATGCGCACCGGCTTGCCGTGCTTGATCGCCATTTCGACGATGGCGCCAAACTGACGGTCGCGCTTCTCCTTGAAGCCGACGTTACCGGGATTGATGCGGTACTTGTCGAGCGCCTCGGCGCAACCGGGGTGCTCGGCGAGGAGCTTGTGGCCGATGTAATGAAAGTCGCCGACGATCGGCACGTCCACGTTCATGCGAAGAAGACGTTCTTTGATGTGCGGCACGGCCGCCGCCGCCTCGTCGCGGTCGACGGTGATGCGCACGATCTCGGAGCCGGCGCGGGCGAGGTCGGCGACCTGGCGTACCGTCGCATCGACATCGGCCGTATCGGTATTGGTCATCGACTGGACGACGACCGGAGCGCCGCCGCCCACCTGGACATTGCCTACTTTGACGCCGACCGACGTACGCCGCGGCTGTGGTCCGGCAATTTCTGCCATGTTCAAATCCCTTGTCGCCGCGCGAAGTGCCAGACCCGCTGAGGCCCGTCAACGCGCGTTCTATCCGTTTTTTACCTATCCCGGCCTGTTTACCAAGATAAGTCCGCCCGCGACGAGCGCCAACGCGGCCAGAAAGCCGGGGGCCAGCGCCTCGCCAAGGACGAAATGCCCCGCTAGTACGCCAAATATAGGTGTCAGGAACGTGAATGCCGACAGGCGGCTCGCCGAATAGCGGATAATCAGGGCGAACCAGACCACGAAAGTGATGCTGACCACCCAGACGGTCTGATAGGCCAGCGCTCCCAACGCCACGGCAGACGGCATGGCGGTCATCCGCTCGCCGAACAGCAACGCCCCGGCAACAAAGATCGGAATCGACACAATTAATTGATAAAGCATGGTTTTTTCTTGTGAAGCGCGGTTGAGCACGCTCGCTTTGATGACCAAAGTAGTCCCAGCCCATGCGATCGCACCGGCAACCATCATCAGGTCGCCCAGCATCTCGCGCGGGTCGGCGGCAGGCGTCGGGATGCCGAAGGCAACGATCATTCCGGCGAAGGACAGCGCCAAGCCGAGCCATTGTAGGCGCGAGAACCGGTCGCCCGGGAGGACCCAGCGGGCACCTAGGACCACGAAGAACGGCGCCAGATAGACGAACAGCACCGCGCGCGTCGCCGTTGTCCATACGAGGCCGCGGTAAACCAGCACGAATTCCAGCGCAAACAGCAGGCCGGCGGAAATGCCGGCTTTTAGCGTCCCGTCGCGGCGCAGCAGCGGAACGCCGCGCAGAATGGCCCAAGCCGAGACAAGCACGGCCGCGCCGGCCGAGCGCGCCGCCCCTTGGATCAGCGGCGGAATTTCCGGCAGCGCGAGCTTCACCGCGACTTGGTTGAAGCCCCACGACAGGCACAGAACGAGAGTGAGGACAACGGCGACGGCATCGAGCGGCCGAGCCGACGGGTCTACGGCCTTGGACAATGCGTCGCCTTTAGCATGAGAGCTTACGTCAGCGCGTCTTCTGTTCGGCCGCGCGGCAGTGCGCGCAAAGTCCGCCCACTTCGATGATCGGTGTTTTCGGTGTGAAGCCGGCGCGCTTGGCGGCGGCGGAAAGCGCCTCCGTGACCGCGGCCGATGGCGCTTCGCCGACCGAGCCGCACCGCTCGCAGATGAGGAACATCACGCTCTCCGAGGTGTCGTGATTGTGCACGCAGGCGGTGAAGGCGTTGCGGCTCGCGATGCGATGCACCAGCCCGTGCTCGAGCAGGAAATCGAGCGCGCGATAGACCGTGATCGGCGCCGGGCGCGGCCCCTTGGCGGCGAGCCGATCCATGATCTCATAGGCGCCCATGGGCTGATGGCCGGAGCCGAGAATCGAAAGCACTTGCCGCCGGATCGGCGTCAGGCGTGCGCCCCGCGCCGCGCACAGCTTTTCAGCCTGCGCTAGCACGTCGGCCTCACAGCGGGCATGGTCATGCCCCGGCGCCTGGAAGACGGACGTCATGACCAAGCAGTCGCAGTCTCGGCGGCGCTAGTCAATGCGGCGCCCGAACCAATGGCGGCGAGGCGCAATAACGCCTTATTTACCAACAAGGATTCTTCTGTCGTTGCGATTATCGCTACGGAATTCATGCGGATCAAAATCCTCATAGCCCTCACGGGCGCCGCGGCGTTTGGGCTGGCGGCCTGGGCGATTGCCCCGATCGACGGATTCGGTACCGGCCCGGCTGCGCCGGAGGAGCCGGCGGTTCACGAAAGCGTCGCCCCGCCGTGGTCGCCGAAAAAGCAATCCGCCGTCGTCGCGCCGCCACCCGTGACGGACCCGCCCGCGCCCTCTCCGCAGTCGCGCGTCAGCGCCGGCTTCGAGGCTGCGTTGTTCAATCCGCATATGACCATGCCGGTCGCGCTTTCAATCCCGGAGGCTTCTCCGCTGGCGGAGACCGCACCGGAACCGCCAAAGGCCGCGCCGCATAAGTCGGCGAAACCGTTCCGCTGTCCGCGCGGCACGGGGCAGGACGGCGACGGCATCACCGTCTCCGAGATCGCGCGCATCAAGTCGGTGCTCAATCTCACCAAGGAGCAGGAGACGTATTGGCGTCCGGTCGAAACGGCGCTGACCGACATGGCGAAACGCCTCGCGGAAGGCCGCGCCAGCGGGCGCAAGGTCGTCATTCCGGCGGAGCGCACGCAGCAGATCTACTTCTCCGCCGGCCCTCTGGTGCGCAGTCTCAGCGAGACGCAGAAGCACGACATTCGCAACCTCGCCTGCACGATGGGGCTCGGCGCCGTCGCGGCGCTGATTTGAACAGCGGCGATAGCGTGACCGCTCCGTCAAAAGCCAAGGTCGGGCCAGCACTCCTCGAAATCGTCGTCGCCGACATCACGACGCTGGCGCTCGACGCGATCGTCAACGCCGCGAATACGAGCCTGCTCGGCGGCGGCGGTGTGGACGGCGCGATCCATCGCGCTGCAGGGCCGGACTTGCTAGCCGAATGCCGCACGCTCGGCGGCTGCGAAACCGGGTCGGCCAAGATCACCAAAGGCTATCGGCTGCCGGCGAAGCACGTCATCCATGCCGTCGGCCCCGTCTGGCATGGCGGCGCCCGCGATGAAGATCGCCTGCTCGCTTCCTGCTATCGCACGGCGCTCGCCATCGCGCGCGCGCATAAACTCACGTCGATCGCGTTCCCGGCCATCTCGACCGGCATCTATGCCTTCCCGCCCGACCGCGCGGCGCGCATTGCGGTCGAGACGGTCGTGCAAGTGTTGTCCGCCAACGCGGGCGGGATCGCGCGCGTCGTGTTCTGCTGTTTCTCGGAGACGTCGGCACAGCATCACGTGGCCGCGTTTCGCGCGCTGGGATTGAGTTGAGTTCACCGTCATGGCCGGGCTTGTCCCGGCCATCCACGTCTTGTTTTCTTGACGGTGAAGAAAGACGTGGATGCCCGCGACAAGCGCGGGCATGACGACGTTGGACCGCCACTAAACAAACCCCTCCGCCCGCGCGACCGCCGCGCAGCCGAGGAGGCCCGGCTCGTCGAGCGTGATCAAGGTCGTCGGAATGCGCCGTAGCAGGTCCGCATAAGGCGGGTGATTTTCGAACGCCTCGCGAAACGCCGGCGCATCGAGGAATTTCGCGACGCGGCGCGACACGCCACCGCCGACATAGATGCCGCCCAGCGCCTTAAATGTCAGCGCGAGATCGCCGGCGAAGCGGCCGAAGAGGCGCACGAACAATTTCACGCAACGCACCGCTGCGGCTTCGCCGGCGTTGGCGGCGGCGATGATGTCGGCCGACGAGCGCTCGGCGCCGTCATTCATTGCGGAGAAGAGATTCTCGATACCCGGGCCGCACAGCACCGTCTCCGCCGAGACGCGGCCATGCTTGGCGCGCAGCCGTGCGAACACCGCTTCTTCCTCGTCGGTCGCCGGTCCGAAGGAGACGTGGCCGCCTTCGGTCGCGACAACGCGCCACCCGTCACTCTCCGGCAGCAAGGCGGCGACGCCGAGGCCGGTGCCTGGGCCGAACGCCGCCTTCACGCCCTGTGGCTTCACCGACAAAGTCCCGAGCGCGCGCACGTCGCCCGCCGCAAGATGCGGCAGGCTCCAGGCGACCGCCTCGAAGTCGTTGATGCCGCGCACGCCGGACCAGCCGAAACGCTTGGCGAGATCGCCGAAGCGGAACGCCCAGTTGCGGTTGGTCATCTTGACCGCGTCGCCGTCGATCGGCCCCGCGATCGCAAGGACACCGGCGCGCGGCTGCGCTCCGGTCTCCTCGAGGTAGCGCGCGATCCCGGCCTCAAGGGTCGGGACCTCGTTGTCACGCAGCTTGATCATACGCGCCGGCCGGCCATCCGCGCCGATAACGGCGAAGCGGCAGTTCGTGGCCCCGATGTCTGCGAGCAGAACCTCAGCCATCCCGGCGCGGCGCCTCCCTCACTTCTTGCCGTCGATCTCGGCAAACACCTCGCGCGCGGCGCGGAAGGAATCGACCGCGGCGGGAACGCCGGAATAGATCGCGAGCTGCATGAAGATCTCGCGGATCTCGTCGCGGGTGACGCCGTTGCGCAGCGCGCCGCGCAAATGCAGACGCAACTCATGCGGCCGGTTCAGGGTTGCGATCATCGCCAGGTTCAACATGCTGCGCGTCTTGCGCGGCAGTTGCTCGCGCCCCCAGACGGCGCCCCAGCAGTATTCGGTCACCAGTTCCTGGAAGGGCTTGTTGAAGTCGTCGACCATCTTCAGCGAGTTCTCGACATACTCCTTGCCGAGCACTGCGGTGCGAACTTCGACTCCCTTGTCAAAGGTCTTCTTGTCCATAAACGCGTCCTTCCAGATTGAGTGGGATGGCAAATGTCGGCGGCGCCGCCGGCTGTTCGCAGTCATGACGCCCTGCGCGGGAAAAATCCAGCCGGTCTGCACGATTGTGTGACAATCCATGTCGGCAGACAGGGGGCGGCACCGCAAAAATGCATGGTTTTTGCAGATTGCTTATTATAAGCGACCTTACTAGATTGCCCGAATGCGCTACTCCCAAAAACGCGATTTCGCTTTCCTGCTTCACGACGTTGCGCGCCTGACCAAGACCGTAGCCGACCAACGGGTGCGGGCGCTTGGAATGACGCGCGCGCAGTGGGCCGTGCTCTCACGCCTCGACCGCAACCAAGGGCTCAAGCAGGCGGAGCTTGCCGAGATGCTGGATCTCGCGCCGATCAGCCTCACGCGACTTGTTGACCGGCTGTGCAAAAGCGGGTTGGTCGAGCGGCGCGCCGACCCGGGCGACCGTCGCGCCAAGCGGCTGTTCCTGACGCCGAAGGCGCGGCCGGTGATCGACCGGCTCTCGCAGGTCGGCGAGCGATTGATGAGCGATGCTCTGGCCGGCACTTCGGACGCCACGCTCGCTGCCAGCATGGAGCACCTCGAATCGGTGCGGAACAATTTACGCGATATGATCGGCGGGATGGGAAGCGAGCGCGCTAAGCACAACGAGCACGCCGATGGCCGATAGCGTCCTCAAGCTCGCGCCCGAGGCGGAAGCGAAGCGCAAACCCGATGCGCCGCCAGCCGCGGCGGACGTAGGGCCCGCGGCGGACGCGCCGAAGAAATCGCGCCGCTCGTTGCGCTTCGTCCTGCTCGTCGTCATTCCGCTGATCGCCGCCGTCGTGGGATTCTACTGGTACCTGTCCGGCGGGCGCTACATCAGCACCGACAATGCCTACGTCGGCATGCAGAAGGTGATGATCACGCCCGACATCTCGGGCAAGATCTCCAACATCGTCGTGCGCGAGGGCGAAGAGGTCAAAGCCGGCCAGCCACTGTTCGAGATCGACCCGGTACCGTTCCGCATCTCGGTGACGCAGGCGCAGGCAAAGCTCGCGGGCGTGCGCACCGACTTCGATAATCTCAAGACCAACCTGACGGCCACCGATCGACTGATCGACCTGGCGCGGCAGACCGTCGAGTTGAAGACGAAAGAGGTCGAGCGCAAGCAATCGCTGCTTGCGAGCCGCGCCGGCGCGCAGGCGGACGTCGACACCTCCGTAGCCACGCTCGTTAACGCCAAGACGCAACTCGAGCAACTGGTGCAGCAGCAGGCACGTCTGCGCAATCAACTGCTCGACGATCCGACATTGCCGATCGAGAAGTACCCGCCCTTTATCGAAGCGCAAGCTGCGCTCGACCAGGCGCAACGCGACCTCGCGCATACGGTGCTGCGCGCGCCGATCAACGGCATGGCGACGCAGGTCGACAGCATTCAGCTCGGCCGCTACGTGACGGCCGGAACGCCGGTATTCGCGATCCTCGACGACGCGCATCCGTGGGTCGACGCCAATCCGAAGGAAACCGACATCACCTATCTGCGGATCGGCCAGTCGGTCGACCTGACCGTCGACACATTCTCGAACAAGACCTTCAAGGGAACGGTCTCTTCGGTCAGCCCGGGCACAGGCTCGCAGTTCTCGATCCTTCCGGCACAGAACGCCAGCGGAAACTGGGTCAAGGTGGTGCAGCGGGTGCCGCTGCGGATCACCTTCGATCCGAACCAGGACCTCAGCCGCCTGCGTGCCGGCATGAGTGTCGTCGTCGAGATCGACACTAAGCGGCAGCGTTCGCTGGCCGGCCTTTTCGGGCTGGTCGCGACCGCCAAAAATCCGACTGAGCCCGCGTCCAAGCCATGAGCGCCGGCGGCAGCATCGCGGCGATGAACCCCACGACGCGGCGCGCGATCATCACGGTCTTCACCATGACCGCGACGATTATGCAGGCGCTCGACACGACGATCGCCAACGTGGCGCTGCCGTACATGCAGGGCAGCCTCTCGGCCTCGCTCGACCAGATCAACTGGGTGCTGACCTCGTACATCGTCGCCGCCGCGATCATGACCGCGCCGGTCGGATGGATCGCGGACCGTTTCGGGCGCAAGAAGCTGTTCGTCACTTGCGCCGCCGGGTTCACCTTCGCCTCACTCCTCTGCGCGCTGGCGCAGAACATCGAGCAGATGGTGCTGTTCCGCCTGCTGCAAGGCGTCTTCGGTGCGGCATTGGTGCCGCTCTCCCAGGCCGTGATGCTCGATTCCTACCCCGCCGAACAGCGCGGTCAGGCGATGGCGATCTGGGGCGTCGGCGTCATGCTCGGCCCGATCATGGGGCCGACTCTCGGCGGCTGGCTGACGGACAATTACAGCTGGCACTGGGTGTTCCTGGTCAATCTGCCGGTCGGCATGATCACCGTGTTCGGGCTGTTGATCTTCATGGAAGAGACGACGGTGCAGAAGCACCTGCGTTTCGATTGGATCGGCTTCGGCGCGCTCAGCATCGGCATCGGCGCGCTGCAACTCATGCTCGATCGCGGCGAGCAGGTCGGCTGGTTCGATTCCACGGAGATATGGATCGAGTGCATCGTCGCCGTCGCGGGCTTCTATTATTTCTTCGCGCATTCGCTTACGACGGAACATCCGTTCGNNNNTTCGCGCTGTTCAAGGATCGCAACTACACGATCGGCTGCGTGTTCATGGCGGTGATGGGCATCTCCATCTTCGCCACCATGGCGCTGGTGACGCCGTTCATGCAGAACGTGATCGGCTATCCGATCCTCACGGCGGGCCTGCTGCTCGCTTCGCGTGGCGTGGGGACGCTGTTCGGAATGCTGGCGGTCGGGCGGCTGGTCAACCACACGGAGCCGCGCAACCTAATCTTCATGGGGCTCCTCTTCACCGCGGCCACGCTGCATCAGATGTCGGGGTTCACCAACGACACATCGTCAGACGAGATCGTGGTGGTGAGCATGATCCAGGGCTTCGGCCTCGCCCTCGTCTTCATTCCGCTCAATACGACGGCCTTCGCCACCCTTCCGGCAAGTTTGCGCACCGACGGCACGGCGATGTTCACGCTGATCCGCAACATCGGCAGCGCGGTTGGCATCTCGATCGTCATCGCCAATCTGACGCGGATGACGACGGCGATGCACGCAACGCTCACCGAGTACGTCACGCCGTTCAACGACGCGCTGAAGATGCCCGACGTCGCAGCGCATCTCGATCTGTCGACCGACGCCGGCCGCGCGATGATGGACGCGATTGTCACGCAGCAGGCGTCGATCATCGCCTATGCCAACGACTTCCGGCTGCTGATGTGGATCGCGATCGCGGCGATGCCGTTCGTGTTCTTCGTCACCACCCCGCCGCGAGCCAGCAAGCCGAAGCCGGGCGACGAGCCGGTGCACGCGATGGATCGACGGGCGGCGGGCTAACCCGCCTTCGCCTGCTTTCCCATGAACTCCGCGCGCACGCTCTCGGTGTCGGCGCCGAGCGCGGGCACCGGGCCATAGGTGCGCTCCGTCCCGGCCCATTGCACCGCCGGGGCGGAATAGGAGGTGGGCCCCGTTTCGGTTCCGACAGTGATGCGGCGCAGATGCGGATGCCGTGCGAGACCGGCAACGTCATTCACCCGCGCGAAGGCGATGTCGGCGGCTTCGAGCTTCGCTTCGAGTGTGGCGACATCGGTCGCGCCAAACGCCGCAGCCACGGTGCCGTCCGTGCGCGCGCGATTTTCCACGCGTTTGATCACCGTCGCGAGCTCAGGGTCGCCCGGAATCCGAGCGCCTTGTCGCCGAGAACATGCTCGGCGAGGAAACGCCATTCGCGGTCGTTCTGGATTGAAATGAGGATGTCGACGCCGTCCTTGCTACGGAACACGCCGTAAGGCGCGATCGAGGTATGTGCGAGGCCGAGCCGCCGTGGCGGCTGCCCGCCCTCCTGCAGCAGGAGCGCCGCGGTCATCCACTCCGCCAGCGTATCGAACAGGGAAACGCTGAAGGTCGATCCCTTGCCGGTGCGCGCGCGCAGCGCCAGCGCCTCGAGCACCGCCGCGTAAGAGTTCATGCCGGTTCCGAGATCGGCGACGGAGACGCCGACGCGCGCGGGAGCTTCCGGTCCGCCGGTGATCGAGGCCAAGCCCACTTCGGCCTGCACGAGCAGATCGTAGGCCTTGCGGGTCGCGAGCGGCCCGGTGTCGCCGTAGCCGGAAATCGAGCCGATGATCAGGCGGGGATAGTCGCGCCGCAGCCGCTCGAGATCGAAGCCGAGCTTCTTGATCGCGCCGGGCTTGAGGTTCTGGATGAAGACGTCGGCCTTCGACAGCAGCGTCTCGAGAAACGCGCGGTCATCCGCCTTCGAGAGATCGCAGACGACGGATTCCTTGCCGCGGTTGAGCCAGACGAAATGCGAACTCTCGCCGTGCACCACTGAGTCGTAGTTGCGCGCGAAGTCGCCTTCCGGTCGTTCGATCTTGATCACGCGCGCGCCGGCGTCCGCAAGCCGGCAGGCGCACGTCGGCGCGGCAACGGCCTGTTCCAGTGAAATAACGAGAAGCCCTTCCAACGGCAGCGTCATCAGCACCACTCACATCGCGATTTCGGCGCGGCCGTTGGTGATCGCCACCACGTCGCGCGCAATGACCCGGCAGCGGAAACTGACGGATGAACCCTTTTCCGAACCTTCTTGCCACATCTCGGTGCGGATCGTCTCCCCCGGAAACACCGGCGCGGAAAAGCGGCCCTGTATCGCGACAAGCCTGGCCGGATCGTAGCCGCACAGGTTCTGCAGGATCGCACGGCCGGCGATGCCGAACGTCCCGAGCCCATGCAGGATCGGTCGGGGAAAACCCGCGGCTTTGGCAAAGGCGGGCTCCGCGTGCAGCGGATTGTAGTCACCGCTCAATCGATAAATCAGCGCCATCTCCGGGCGCGTGGCGATATCGCAGACGATGTCCGGCGCACGCTCCGGCACCGGATGCGGCGGCGGACTTTCGCGGCGCGGGCCACCGAAACCACCATCCCCGCGCGCGAAGGTGCTATGGGTGAGCGTCGCCAGCATCTCGCCGCTCGTTTTGTCGGTGAGGACGCGCTCGGTCACCAGGATCGCCCCCTTGCCGGCGCCCTTGTCGATGACGTCGACGATGCGCGACTTGCCAATCACGGTGGCGGCCGGCGGCAGCGAGCGATGCAGGTGCACGCTTTGCTCGCCGTGCACGACCTTGACCCAATCGAGATAGGGCAGTCGCGCGCGCATCAGCGATCCGGAATGGCCGAGCACGCAGGCCATGACCGGCAGCGCCTTCAGGTCCTTCTCGTAGATGAAGGGGAGCTGCGCCTCGTCCATCGGGTCGTGCCCGAAGCCGAGACCGAGCGCGTAGAGCATCGTGTCGCGCGCCGTGTAGGTCTGCTCGACCGGCGGAAGGTCGAGCGCCAGCAGGCGATCGTAATCGAGCGGCATGATCGTTACTGCACCCGCTCCAGCGCCAGCGAAACGCCCTGCCCGACGCCGACGCACAGCGTCGCGAGCGCGCGCTTGCCGCCGGTCTTCTCGAGCTGATGCGTTGCGGTGAGCGCGAGGCGCGCGCCCGACATGCCGAGCGGATGGCCAAGCGCGATGGCGCCGCCGTTCGGGTTCACATGCCCCGCATCATCGGGAAGCCCAAGCTGGCGCAGCACCGCCAGCGCCTGCGCGGCAAACGCTTCATTCAGTTCGACGACATCGAAGTCGCCGATCTTCGTGCCGAGGCGCTGCATCAGCTTGCGGGTCGCGGGGACCGGACCGATGCCCATGATGCGTGGCGGCACGCCGGCCGACGCCATGCCGAGCACACGCGCCCGCGGCGTGAGGCCATGCGCCTTCACCGCGTCTTCGGAGGCGAGGATGATCGCGGCGGCGCCGTCGTTGACGCCGGAAGCATTGCCCGCCGTGACGGTGCCGGGATTGCGGAACGGCGTCTTGAGCTTCGCCAACTGCTCCGGCTTGGTGTCGGGGCGCGGATGCTCGTCGGTATCAATCTTGATCGGCCCGGCCTTGCCGCCCGGCGCCTCGACCGCGACGATCTCTTCGGCAAAGAAGCCATTCGCCATCGCGCGACCGGCGCGCTGCTGCGAGCGCAGCGCAAAGGCATCCTGGTCGGCGCGCGTGATTTGGAACTCCTCGGCGACGTTCTCGCCCGTCTCCGGCATCGAATCGATGCCGTACTGCGCCTTCAGCACCGGATTGACGAAGCGCCAGCCGATCGTCGTATCGAATATCTCGGCGTCGCGGGAGAAAGCGTCCTGCGCCTTGCCCATGACGAACGGCGCGCGCGTCATCGACTCGACGCCGCCGGCGATGGCGAAATCCATCTCGCCCGCCTTGATCGCGCGCGCCGCGCTGCCGACCGCTTCGAGACCCGAGGCGCACAGGCGGTTGAGCGTCACGCCCGACACGTTGCCCGGAATGCCGGCGAGCAGCAGCGCCATGCGCGCGACGTTGCGGTTGTCCTCGCCGGCCTGATTGGCGCAGCCGAAGAACACGTCGTCGAGCTTCTCCCAGTCGGCTTTGGCATTGCGCGCCATCAGCGCCTTGAGCGGCGCCGCACCGAGATCGTCGGTGCGCACCTTCGCGAGCGCACCGCCGTAGCGGCCGATCGGCGTGCGAATGGCGTCGCAGATGAAAACGTCACGCATGATGTCTGATCCTTTTCCGCCACCCTGAGGTGCGAGCACAGCGGGCCTCGAAGAGCCTGCCCCGGACTTGATCCGGGAGCGACGGCCCGAGAATGTGGCCACCCTTCGAGGCCCGCTTCGCGGCCACCTCAGGATGACGGGTCTGATCGCGGCTCATTTCGTTTCGTTGTCCCGCGGACTAAGCCGCCTTGCCGTGTTCGGCGGCGGTTCGGGCATGCAGTTCGCGCAGGACGGCGAGCTCATCCGCGGTCGGCGGCGTGGTTTCCGCGACACTTGCGGCGTAGCGTACCGGCCAGCCGGTGTTCTCCTGGATGACGTCGCGCGTGACGCCCGGATGGATCGAGGTGATCGTCATCTCCTTGGTTTCCGCGTCCGGCTCGAAGATGCAGAGGTCGGTGACAAGCCGCGTCGGCCCCTTGGTCTTGACGCCCAGGCGCTGACGATGGTCACCGCCCTCGCCGTGGCCAAGCGAGGTGACGAAGTCGAGCTTCGCGGCGAAACTGCGCGGCGCCTGCTTCATGATGATGAAAATCTCGCCGCAGGAGATCGCAATCTCCGGCGCGCCGCCGCCGCCCGGCAGTCGCGTCTTCGGCTTGTCGTATGGGCCGACGACCGTGGTGTTGAGGTTGGCGTAGCGGTCGATCTGCGCGCCGCCGAGAAACCCGACGGTGATGCGTCCGCCCTGCAGCCAGTAGCGGAACATCTCCGGGACCGACACCGTCGTCAGCGCGGTGTCGCATAGTTCCCCGTCGCCAATCGAGAGCGGCAGCACGCGCGGCTTGGTCGCGAGCGTGCCGGACTCATAGATCAACGTGATGCCGGGCGCATGCGTCAGCCGCGCCAGATTGCAGGCCGCCGACGGCGCGCCGATGCCAACGAAACAGATGTCCTCGTTGCGCAGCGCGCGGGCCGCCGCGATCGTCATCATTTCGGAAGGGGTGTAGTCGCTCATCACATTCACTCCGCCGCCGCCGAAAGCCGGCGCGCATACTTCGCGAAATCCTGCGGTCCGCCGGCGATGACGTTCGCTTGCATCCAGGCGAGGAAGCCGTCGCGATCGCGCGAGATCTTGTCCCAGGCTTTGTAATAGGCGTTGTCGCGCTTGTAGTAGCCCTGCGCATAGGAAGGGTGCGCGCCGCCGGGCACGCAGGCGATCGCGGTGACCGTCCAATGCGGCAGGATCACCGCATTGAGGCTGCGCGGGCCGAAGTCGTCGACAACCTCCTCGATGGTGACGAGCGCGCGCTTCGCCGCCAGCACCGCCTCCTTTTGCACGCCGAGAATGCCCTCGATGAGCACATTGCCCTCGCGGTCGGCGCGCTGTGCGTGGACGACCGCAACGTCCGGTCGGATGGACGGCACGGCCGCCAGCGTCTCGCCGGTAAACGGGCAGGTGATGTGGCGGATATTCGGATTCACCTTCGGCAGATCGGCGCCGATATAGCCGCGCAGGATGGCGCACGGCAGGTTCGCCGCGCCGGCCTCATAGGCGTTGGCCATCGCGGCGTGCGAATGCTCCTCGATGGTGATCTTGTTCGGCCATCCGTTCTCATAGGCGTCGCGAAAGCGATGCAGCGATCCGACGCCGGGGTTCCCGCCCCAGGAGAAGACCACCTTCTCCGCACAGCCCATGCCGATAAGCTGGTCGTAGACGATATCCGGCGTCATGCGGATCAATGTCAGGCCCTTGCGCCGCTGACGGACGACTTCGTGGCCGGCCGCGTGCGGGATCAGATGCGTGAATCCCTCCATCGCCACCGTGTCGCCATCGCGCATCGTCGCCTCCATGGCCTGCGCGAGGGAGAGAAATTCCGCCATCCAAACGTTCCTTTACGCTGTCTTTGGGGTTCTATCGCAGCGGAGCGGCTTGGCAAAGTGCGCTTCCCGCGCGGCAGGATTTCGCACCGGCTGCATTGCAACTTGACACTGAGCGAGCCAACGGGGTCCACTAGGCAGCGAACCAAGAACAATATCGTTGGGGGAATTCTCGATGCTTACACTTTCGCGCCTTTTTGTCGCCGCGGCGCTTGCGGCCGCATGCGTTTCGACGCCGGCTCTTGCCAGCAAGAAGGACAACACGATCCGCTTCGCCTACGACCAGGTGCCGGAAAACGTCGACCCCTATTTCAACAATGTGCGTATCGGCGTCATCATCGGCCAGCACGTCTGGGACACGCTGATCTATCGCGACCCCAAGACCAACGAATACAAAGGTCAGCTTGCGACGAGCTGGAAGTGGGTCGACGACAAGACCCTCGAATTCGAGCTGCGGCACGGCGTCAAATTCCATAACGGCGAGGAATTCGACGCCGACGACGTCGTCTACACCCTGAATTTCGTCTCCGATCCGGCGAACAAATCGACCACCCCCGCCAACGTGAACTGGATCGAGAAGGCCGAGAAGATCGACAAGTACAAGGTCCGCATCCACACCAAGCAGCCCTTCCCGGCGGCGATCGAATATCTCGCCGGCCCGGTCGTCATCCACCCGAACGAGTACTACGCCAAGGTCGGCCCCAAGGGCATGAACGAGAAGCCGGTCGGCTCCGGCCCCTATCGCGTTACCGAGCACGCGATCGGCAAGTACATCCGGCTCGAGCGCAACCCCGACTACTTCAAGGACAGCCCGAAAGGGCAGCCGAAGATCGACAAGATCGAAATCCGCTTCATCCCCGACCGCCAAACGCAGGTCGCCGAGGTGCTCTCCGGCGGCGTCGACATGATCATGAACGTGCCGTTCGATCAGGCGGAGCAGATGAAGGCCGCGCCGAACGTGAAGGTCGTCTCCGGCGAGACGATGCGCATCGCGTTCCTGCACTTCGACATCCTCGACAACACACCGCAACCGGCGCTCAAGGACATCCGCGTGCGCAAGGCGATCAGCCATGCGATCGACCGCGAGTCGATGGTCAAGCAGATCGTCGGCGCCGGCTCGCGCGTCCTGAACACGCAATGCTTCCCCTCGCAGTTCGGCTGCACGGATGAGGGCGCGCCGCGCTACAACTACGATCCGGCGAAGTCCAAGGCGCTGCTCGCCGAAGCGGGCTTCCCCAACGGCTTCGACGTCGATCTCTACGCTTATCGCGAGCGCAACCAGACGGAAGCCATCATCGGCTATCTGCGCGCCGTCGGCATCCGCGCCAATCTGCGCTTCATGCAGTATGCCGCGATGCGCGACGCCGCCCGCCAGGGCAAGGCGCCGATCCTGCACCAGACCTGGGGTTCGTTCTCGGTCAACGACGTGTCGGCATCGACGCCGGTCTACTTCAAGTTCGCGCCGGACGACATCACGCGCGATGCGGAGGTGCGCGACCTGCTGCAGAAGGGGGATTCGAACATCGACCCGAACGTGCGCAAAGAGGCATACAAGAAGGCGCTCGCGCTGATCGCGGAGAAGGCCTACTCGCTGCCGCTCTATTCGCTGACCACCTACTATGTCGCCACCAAGGATCTCGACTTCGTCGCCTATGCCGACGAGATGCCGCGCTTCTGGGAGATGACGTACAAGTAACCAGATAACGCGAAGCCGAAGGTTCAATTCGCGCACGCGTCAGGGAGAAACGCTTATGAACGGTAAAATGCTTGGCGCCGCGGCCCTCGTGGCCGTGGCGGCGCTTACGTCCCCCGCATGGGCGGGGAAGAAAGACAACTCGCTGCACTTCGCGGACCCGCAAGTGCTCGAGAATGTCGACCCCTACTTCAACAGCGTGCGCATCGGCGTCATTGTCGGACAGCATATCTGGGACACGCTGATCTACCGCGACCCGGAGACGAACGAATACAAAGGGCTGCTCGCTACGTCATGGAAATGGGTCGACGACAAGACGATCGAACTCGAACTGCGCAAGGGCGTGAAGTTCCACAACGGCGCGACCTTCAATGCCGATGACGTCGTCTACACGCTGAATTTCGTCTCGAAGCCCGAGAACAAGGTCATCACCCAGCAGAACGTGAACTGGATCGACCACGCCGAGAAGCTCGACGACTACAAGGTCCGCATCGTCACCAAGCGGCCTTTCCCGGCGGCGCTCGAATATCTTGCCGGGCCGGTCATCATTCACCCGCACGAATATTACGCCAAGGTCGGCCCCAAGGGCATGAGCGAGAAGCCGCTCGGCACCGGCCCTTATCGCCTCGTCGAGAATGCGATGGGCAAATATCTCCGGCTCGAGCGTAATCCCGACTACTTCAAGGACAGCCCGAAGGGCCAGCCGAAGATCGAGAAGCTCGAATTCCGCTTCATCCCCGACCCGCAGACACGCATGGCGGAAGTGCTCTCCGGCGGCATCGATCTCGCACGGCAGCTGACCGCCGATCAGATCGAGCAATTGCGCGCCGTGCCGAGCGTGCAGGTCGTCTCCGGCGAAATCATGCGCTTCGTCTTCCTGCAATTGAACTCGACGGAGAACACGCCGGCGGCGCCGCTGCGCGACGTGCGCGTGCGCAAGGCGATCCTGCACGCGATCAATCGCGAAGGCATGGTGAAGTCGATCGTCGGTGAGGGATCGCGCGTCATCAACGTCATGTGCTTCCCGTCGCAGTTCGGCTGTAGCGACGAAGGCGCGCCGCGCTACCCCTACGATCCCGCCAAGGCGAAGGCGCTGCTCAAGGAAGCCGGCTATCCGAACGGCTTCGACATCGATCTCTACGGCTTCCAGGACCGCAATCAGACGGAAGCGATGGTCGCCTTCCTCGGCGCCGTCGGCATCCGCGCCAATCTGCGCTGGTCGCAATATGCGGCGGTGCGCGAAGCCATGCGCAGCGGCAAGGCGCCCCTCTCGCACCAGAGCTGGGGGTCGTTCTCGATCAACGACGTCTCGGCATCGACGCCGGTGTTCTTCAAGTTCACCCCCGACGACGTGACGCGCGACGCGGAAGTCCGCGACCTCTTGGAACGCGGCGACACCTCGATCGACCCGAAGGTGCGCAAGGAGGCTTATGGCAAGGCGCTCAAGCGCATCGCGGAACAGGCTTACGCCATCCCGCTCTACACGCTGCCGGCGCTCTACGCGGCGAACAAGGATCTCGTCTTCAAGGCCTACCGCGATGAGATTCCGCGCGTCTGGGAGATGTCTTACAAATAATGCTGACCTACACCGCCAAACGCATTGGACTGGCCTTGCTGGTGGCGCTGGCGGTGTCGGCGCTGGCCTTCCTGGCGTTGCGCGCGTCCGGCGACGTCGCCATCGCGCTTGCCGGCGAGGGCGCGCGGGCGGAGGACATCGAGAACATCCGCAAGATCTACGGCCTCGACCGCCCGCTCGTCGTGCAATACGTCGAGTGGCTCTGGAACATGCTGCGCGGCGACTTCGGCCAGTCGCTCTATTTCAAGACCGACGTTCTCTCTCTCGTTCTCGATAAGCTGCCGACCACCCTCTATCTCGCGCTCTTCTCGCTCATCTTCTCGCTCGCCATCTCCGTGCCGCTCGGCGTTCTCGCCGCGGTCTACCCGAATTCCTGGATCGACCGCACTTGCCTGACACTCGCCGTCGTCGGACAGGCGATGCCGAATTTCTTCTTCGCGCTGATCCTGGTCATGGTGCTGGCGGTCTGGTTCCATTTGTTGCCGGTTTCCGGCAGCGAGACGTGGGCGCATTTCGTCATGCCGACGATCGCGCTCGGTTACTACGTCGCACCGCCGTTCATGCGGCTCGTCCGCGCCGGGATGATCGAGGTGCTCGCTTCGGATTATGTCCGCACGGCTCGCGCCAAAGGACTGTCCGCCGCCAGCATTATCGGCAAGCATGCGCTGCGCAACGCGCTGGTGCCGATCGTCGCGCTCGCGGCGGTGCAGCTCGGCTATCTGCTCGGCGGCTCCGTCGTCATCGAGACGATCTTCGCGCTGGATGGGCTCGGCTACCTCGCCTTCACCTCGATCACGCATCTCGACATTCCGGTCACGCAATCGATCGTCGCATTGCTCTCGTTCGTTTATGTCGGCCTCACGCTTGCCGCCGATCTCGCCAATGCCTGGCTCGATCCGCGCATCCGGGTGGGTTGAGCCATGACCGACCTTCTCGCCAACAGCCCCGTCGCCATCGCGGAGCCGTCACGCCAAGCGCAGTTCTGGCGCCGCGTGGTGCATCACAAGGGGCTTATGTTCGGTAGCGTCGTGCTGGCCGTCATAATCCTGATGGCGCTGCTGGCGCCCCTTATCGCACCCTACGACCCTTACGCGCAGGACCTGCTGCATCGGACCATCCCGCCGGTCTGGTACGCGAAAGGCAGCTGGCTCCACATTCTCGGCACCGACAATCTCGGCCGCGACTACTTCTCCCGCGTGATCTATGGCGCGCGCATCTCGCTGCTGATCGGCCTTTCGGTGATGCTGATCTCCGGCATGATCGGCACGGCGCTCGGCCTTGCCGCCGGTTATTTCGGCGGGCGCGTCGACATGGTCGTGACCTTCATCATCACGGTGCGCCTCGCGATGCCGCTGATCCTCGTCGCGCTCGCCGTGGTCGCGACGGTCGGCGGCTCGCTCTGGGTGGTGATCGCGGTTCTCGGCCTGTTGAAGTGGGACCGCTTCGCCGTCGTCATGCGTGCAGCGACGCAACAGGTGCGCTCGCTCGAATATGTCGCCGCCGCCGAATGCATCGGCGTCTCGACGCCGCGCATCATCCTCGGCGAAGTGCTGCCGAACATCCTGCCGCATCTCGTCGTCGTCGCGACGGTCGAGGGCGCGAGCGCGATCCTGCTCGAAGCCGCCCTCTCCTTCCTCGGCCTCGGCGTGCAGCCGCCGCTGCCGTCCTGGGGGCTGATGATCGCGGAAGCGAAGACGTACATGTTCTTCTCGTTCTGGCTGATCGCGATCCCCGGAACGATGCTGGCGTTCCTCGTGCTTGCCATCAACATGGTGGGCGACGGTGTGCGTGACGTGTTCGCTCCGAATGGAAAGGGCTGACCCTGGCCGCGCCTCTTCTCAGTGTCAGCAAGCTCAAGGTCGATATCGCGACGCCGCGCGGGACGCTGCGCGCCGTGCGCGGCATCTCCTTCGACATCGCGCCGGGCGAGACGCTGTGCCTGGTCGGCGAATCCGGTTGCGGCAAGTCGATGACCGCGCTTGCGCTGATGGGGCTTTTGCCGAACGGCGCGGCGCGCAGCGCCGACGGCTTGACCTTCGAACAGCATAACCTCGCCGCCGTCTCGCAACGCCAGCTCGCACGGCTGCGCGGCAACCGCATGGCGATGATCTTCCAGGAGCCGATGACGGCGCTCAACCCCGCCTACACGCTCGGCGACCAGTTGATCGAAGTCCACCGTCGACACAAGGGCTCGACACACGCCGAGGCGCGGGAGCGCGCGATCGTGCTGCTCGAGAAGGTCGGCATCACCGCCGCCGGGCAACGACTCGGTCAATATCCGCATCAGCTTTCGGGCGGCTTGCGCCAGCGGGTGATGATTGCGATGGCGCTGATGTGCGGCCCGACCTTGCTCATCGCGGATGAGCCGACGACGGCCCTCGACGTCACCATCCAGGCGCAGATCCTGCGGCTTCTCATCGACCTGCAGCGCGAGTTCGGCGTCGCGATCCTGCTCATCACGCACGATCTCGGCGTCGTCGCCCGCGTCGCACACCGAGTGGCGGTGATGTATGCCGGGGAGATCGTGGAAAGCGCGTCGACCGATGCGCTGTTCCGCAACCCGCGCCATCCCTATACGCGCGGCCTGATGGCTTCGATCCCGATCCCGGGACGCACGCCGCCGGGCGGCAAGCTCGGCGCCATTCCCGGCATCGTGCCGTCGCTGATCGGCGAGGTGAAGGGTTGCGCGTTCCGCGAGCGCTGCACTTACACGCTGCCGGCCTGTGCCGACGCCGTGCCGTGGCGCACCGAGGAAACGCACGGCTGGCGCTGCGTGCATGAACATCTTCCCGCGAAAGAGGCCGCCGCGTGACCGGGCTTCTCGAAGCGAAAGGCGTGACGCGCACCTTCCTCGTCAGCCAGGGGCTCTTTTCCCGTCCAAAGCCGCTGCATGCGGTGGTCGATGTCGCGCTCAGCGTGGCGAAAGGCGAAGTGGTCGGGCTCGTCGGCGAATCGGGATCGGGAAAATCCACGCTCGCCAAGATGCTGCTCGGCCTGGAGCGGCCGACCCGCGGCACCATCAGCGTCGAGGGCGAGGACATTACTCGCATCGGCCGCCGCGCGCTG
>JAFKKS010000004.1 GCA_017304555.1 Hyphomicrobiales bacterium | reverse complement strand
CCTGTTTTTAGGGCGAAGGGCCACGTCTTAATCAACGGCCTCGGCATCGGCATGGTGCTCGCTGCAGTTCTTCGCAGGCCGGAAGTGCAGCGCGTCACAGTCGTTGAAATTGACCCGGACGTGGTCGCCCTCGTCTCGCCGCACTACCCGGATGCGCGCGTGACCGTCATTCAGTCGGATGCCTTCGATTATGCGCCGCCAAAGGGCGAGCGATACGGCGCAGTTTGGCACGACATCTGGGACACGATTTGCGCCAACAATCTACCAAGCATGACGCGGCTGAAACGCAAGTACGGCCGCCGAACGGACTGGCAAGGATGCTGGGGCGAGCACGAGATTCGATATCGGTACGCGGCGTAACCCTCGTCATCGGCAGCGTGACTTTACCTGACAGGCCCCTCCGAGCAACGAGGCGGAACTTGTCCCCCATCAACCAAGGAGACCAGCAATGTCCGTAGAGGAAGTGAAGCCGAGCGCGATTCAGGAATACATCGCGAACGGAGGCGATGAGGTCGCGATGCTGAAAGCGGCGCTTGAGCATTGCTCGGGGCATCTGGGCGAGGCTTTGGATGACCTGTCAAAACTCCGCGCGGCGCTCGAAGCCGTATCGAAAGCCAAGATGCCAGGCGAAGCGCGGCGCATTGCGACTGAAGCTTTGCGCGCCGACGCCGGTCCCCGCCTTCGCGAAGGAGCGCCGCAATGCCTGTAAGCGAGAAGATGACGGAATCCGAGTACCCCGACGACGACAATGAGTACGACGATCAAAGCGAATGTTGCCCTGAGTGCTCCGGTAATCGCACCGTTTCATGCCATTGCGGCGGCGACCTTTGTTTTTGCGAAAACGATGGCGAGATGGATTGTCCCGTGTGCCACGGAGAAGGCGTCGTCTCGTCCGAGAGGGCCGCACGCTATTACCAGAACCTGCGCAAGTATCGCGAGGTTCTTTCCGCCGCCCTTACGGACGCAGAGCGAAAGGAGAAGTGATGATCTCGAATGTGATGTTTTGGACCGGTGTAATCGCCTGGGTCATCACCAGCTTTGTTGGCCTTTTGGTGATGGCAGATACGGCCATCGATTGGCTCGTGCGCAGCCTTTGGACGAAGCGCGAGTTTTTGATGTTCGTCGCTTACCGACTGCGAAAGCGCAGTCGCAGAAACTTCACCCCATGACGACGAGAGAGGCATCCATGCGCCCAAGTGAAGCGGAGGTTCGCGTGCACACGCTTAAAACCATCGACACGGTCTGGGACGCCGTCGAGCGCGGTGAGAAGCGCTTCGAGGTGCGCAAGAATGATCGGTTCTTTCAGCGCGGCGATATCGTGCGTCTGAGCAAGGTTGATCGCGATGGGTATTACATCACGCCACCCGGCAAAATGTTCGGCACGATTGATCTTGATTTCAAAATCGGCTGGACGCTGCAAGGCGGTCAATTCGGCATCGAGCCCGGCTACATAGTTTTTCAGCTTGAACCCTGCGAGGCCATGTCATGACCCGCCCGAGTGAAGCGGAGTTGATCGAGGCGTTGAAGCCATGTCCGTTCTGCGGCGGTGAGGCTGAGCTCCTTGATTTCGAAAGCGTAGACGGCGACCCCAACGCTGGAGGCTCTTGTATCTGCTGTAAGCGATGCGGCGCGTCTTCGCCCGTGCACTTCGACCGAAAGGAAAATCTCGTCTCAAGCTGGAACGATCGCGCCCTCACCCGCGCGGAAGGCGGGAAGGGGGAGGAGCCAAGCAAAGAAGAACTGGCCGCGCTCGCTTGCGAGATTGGCTGCGGCCTCGTCAGCGAATGTCGGTCGCGGGAAATTGCCGACGCGATGCTGGAGCGCTTTGTCATCCGCAGGCGCGAAGCCCTCACCGCCCCCTCTCAGCCCGCAAGCGCGAATGACGTATCGCTTGTCGAGCGCATCTGCCGGTCTGTCTGCGATGTTGAGGGCATCGATCCTGACGAGCCCATCATGGATTTCATTAGCGGGGCGTGCATCGAGGTTCCAACTGATCCGCGCTGGACGCGTTATGCGCAGGCAGTCTGCGATGCGCTGGGAGACCGTCATGAGCATCGCCTGGATTAGAAAAGCCTACGGCGTGCCTGCTAAGCGCGGCGGGCGTGTCGAATACACGGGCGAGGGCAAGCCTGAGTTCGGAACCATCGCTGGGGCCAAGGGCTCACACCTGTCGATCAAGCTCGATAGCTGCAAGCACACGATGCCATTCCACCCGACGTGGAAGATTCGCTATCTCGAAGATCGAAAGGAAGGCGACAATGCAGTCAGATAGCAAAAATTGCCAGCCCTTAACCTATGAGGGGAAGGCAGAGCCGGTGGCGTGCGCGGCTTGGACGAGCGTTCCAAAAGAGCCAACAGAATTGATGCTCATTGCCGGGTGCGAGGCAAACCCGACAGAGTGGAATAAGGGAACGCCGGATACCTTTCCCACTTCGGTAGCCAAATCTATCTGGGATGCAATGCTTTATCACGCGCCTCGCCTACCCGCACAGCCAGCCCCTGCGGTGGAGCGGGAGGCGATTGAAGCCCTGCGGGGTGAAATGTTTGCAGAATGGGACGCCGGCGCGCGTGTTTTCGCGACCGATAAAATCGCGCCAGAAGATCGGGCGGTCGCTCAAGGGATGCAGAAGGCATTCGACGCCATCCTCGCCCTTCTCCCGCAGAAAAGTACAATCCCC
>JAFKKS010000273.1 GCA_017304555.1 Hyphomicrobiales bacterium | reverse complement strand
GCTTGCGATCGGCATTAGCGGCCTCGCGGTCGAAGGTGAGGCCGAGCGTCTGCTGGTCGCCGCGCAGCCAAGCCTCCCATTCGCGCTCGGCGAGGCTCGGGCGCACGCCCCGGCCGCGCGACGGCAGAAGCCGGCGCCTGGCGTCCGCCGACAGGCGCAGCGTCTTGACTGACCCCTGGCCCGAAATCGGCGTGCGGCCCACCTCGAGCGTGCGCTCGAGATGCAGCGCGATCAGCCGCTCCAGCGCGGTAGGCTCCAGCCACTGGCTCGATGCCTTCGCGATCTCGTCGTCGATGCGGCGGGCGATGCGTACTCCGAACAGCTCCGCTTCGCGCTCTTCCAACGCTTCGGTTTCGGCGATCTCCCGGATCTCGTTGTCGGCGAGCTGCTGCAGCCGAGCGCTGCGCTCGCTGTCGGTGAGCGAGAAGTCCTCGGCCACCTGTTGCAGCCGCGTCGCGATCTCGCCCAGGATCGCTTCGCTACCGCCGATCGCGCGCTCGAAAATGCCGATACGCAACAGGCAGCGTTCGTAGATGTCGAAGTCGACCGTGCCCGGCGTGACGAAATTGTAGATCGCGACGGTCTCGCTGAGCTGACCGTAGCGGTCAATACGGCCAATGCGCTGCTCGATCCGCATCGGATTCCAGGGGATGTCGTAGTTCACCAGCGCGTCGCAGAACTGGAAGTCCAATCCTTCCGAGCCGACCTCAGACGACAGCAGCACGTCGATGGCGTCAGGGTCCGTCGGGTCCAGTGCGAAAGCACGTCGCAGCGTCCGCCGATCGTCGTCGTCGACATCGCCGTGAATCAGGCCCACGCGCACGCCTTGTCGGCGCAAGGCCCGCTCCAGGTAGGTCAGCGTGTGGCGGAACGCGCTGAACACCAGCAACCGCTGGTTCGCCATCATCGCCTTCTCGGCGACGATGGTGAGCAGGCGCTCCAGTTTCGGATCGCTCTCGGACAGAAGGCGCGCCTGCGCCAGCACGGTGGCGATCTCGTCGCGGATCGCATCGACTCCGTTGTCTAGCCCATCCGCCGCCTCATCGTCGATCTCGACACGCTCGATATCCGACAGGCGCCGGGTGAGGATCGTCTCCAGGAACGGCACAAGCCCGTGCAGTGAGCTCGCAGCTTGCCGGCGGATCGTCGTCATTAGGAAGCCGAGCGGGCCGGAGCCGTGCGTGCGCTGGTAGACCTCGCGCTGCACCTCAAGGATCGCGTCATGCACCACCTGCTGCTCGGGCGTGAAGGGCACGGCTTCGGTCCGCGGCTTGCGCGTCGTGAACGCGCCGATATCGCGGCGGCGCGTGCGACTGATCATGGAGGCGAAGCTGTGTAGCGCCTCGACCCGATGAATGTTTCGAATGCGGCCCTCGTCGTCCCGGGTATCACCAATCGCTGCCATGACCGCGCGATACTCGGGAGACGGCGCAAGCATGACGCTGCCCCAATCGGTCGCCGCGGCCCTGCCAAGATGGTCGAACGCCGCGCGCTGCCAGCCGGCTTGGCCAGCACGGAGTGCGGCGACCGCGGCGTTGATCTCACCGTTTGGTGCAGCCATCCGCTCGAATGTCGGACGGTCGATGACCAGGTCGGGCCGAAGCAAGTTGAGCAATGAGAAGAGATCGCCAGTGCCCAACTGGACCGGCGTGGCGGTGAGGAGTACGACCGCCTCGGCGTTGTCAGCGAGGAGTCGCAGGCCCTGATGAAGGTTGGTGTCGGTGTTGCGCGCATTGTGCGCCTCGTCGACGATCAGCAGGTCAAACCGAGGCGGTGTGTCGAGCGTCGCCAGCCCTTTTGACCGGGCGGCGCCCCGCCGTGTCTGAAATCCGTGCAGCAGATTCTCGTTGACGAGGGAAAACGGCAGGATCGCGCGAGCGTAGCGATCCGGCCACTCGCCATCCAGGTCGGTCTGGTCGAGGCAATGGCGCAGATCCCTACTGGATAGAGTCACGAACTCCTCGTCGAAGCGGCGCATCTCGCGATGCCACTTCTCCTCAACAACCAGCGCCTTGGAGCAGACGATCAGGACCGACCGCAGCGGCCGGCGCGCTTGCAGCTCGCGCAGCAGCAGCCCGGCCTCGATGGTCTTGCCGACGCCGACCTCATCGGCGACCAGAAGCCGCGGCCGGTCCGCCCGGATGAACTTCAGGACCGGACGAAACTGATAGGGGATGAAGTCGATGCGGCCGGCCTGGAGGGAATAGAGGTTGGCGAGGCTGGGGGCGGCGAGCTGCAGCGCGGTGAGCCGCGCGTTCAGCTCGTTGGCGCTCGCGCCAATCGCCGCCGGGACGATGTCGGCCGGCAGCAACTGGCTCGCGTAAAGCGTCTCCATGCGGCCATCGATGAACACGCCATAACGTGTCTCGCGGTTGCTCGGCGTAATCGAGGTGACGACGCCGACGCGCTTCGGGTCGGAACGCAGGGCCACGGGCTCACCGATCGCAAAGCTGGTCCGTTCCGACCGCTCGGCCGCGGCCACGCGCGCCTCGATCATGGCGCGAACCTTCGTCTCTAGGGCCGTCACGTCGACGCCGTTGGCAACGGCGACACGCACGATCTCCTCCGGGCTGGCGTCGAGGACGCCTTCCGCCAAAAGCGCAAGCGCGCGATCGTCAGTGACGCTGGGGCTCATGATTCCATCCTGCGTGAAAAGCTTCAAACAGCTGGCGCACCATCCGCCGGCGCGCCGTGTCATATTGTGTGGCGTCCATGCCAAGGGCAGCCTGCGCATCCTCGCGGTCACTGTCCGCGAGGATGTGCTCGAAGACGCCCAGCGCAGACGGGTCGGCCCCGAGCGCCCGCCGCATACGTATGAT
Organism: Hyphomicrobiales bacterium; assembly: GCA_017304555.1. Classification (GTDB taxonomy): domain Bacteria; phylum Pseudomonadota; class Alphaproteobacteria; order Rhizobiales; family Xanthobacteraceae; genus JAFKKS01. Next base: position 14,321 of record JAFKKS010000273.1, on the reverse strand, counting down.
CAGGTCGCCCATCTCATAGCGGGTGCCGGGATTGTGACTCGGTTCTTCGACCACGTCGCCGGCCTGATCCTCCTTGAGGGGTTCTCGGCTAGTCTCCTGGCGCCATTGGCTGGCGATGCTACGCATCACCTGAGACAGGAAGATCGGTAGCGGCACCTCCACGGGCCAAGGCCGCCGCCCGGACAGGACACGGTCGAGCGCCTCATTGAGCAGGTCATCCGCATCGTGCTGCCGCAGACCGGTCGCCCAGAGGCGGGCCAGCGCGGCAAGCCGCACGAGATCCGGCCCACGCAGCCGGCCGATGATGCGGCGAACCTCGCCGGGGGTAAGATGCGTCGCGTCATCGTCCATAGGTCGCTAGCCCGCCCTCCCTAAACAGGCTTGCGCCGCTCGCAGGGAAATCGGGAAGGTCGGAGGAGAATTTTTCGGTGTTCCCCTTTCCTCGCCTTCCCAACTTCCAACGGCGGAGGTGAAGCCCAAGAAGGCGATAGTATTGGTTGCAACGGGAGACGCCGCCAAATTTCGGCGGCATATGCTCCAGTCGTTACACGCCAAGTGTAGACGCCGCCCGCAATTTCACCGGGCTGTTCGCGAGGCGAAGAGGCGCGGCGCCTCCATCTCGCTCGATTAATCTATAAAAAAATCGCGCGATGATGCGCAATTGGTCACGCCGCATTTGCGAGCGGAGATGGGACAAGGTTCACGTGAGCGCAACTGCACAACTAATTGACCAAAGTTGTGCAGTCGGTCGGCACCGGTTATCCGCAGCATTTAGAACGTGTTTGCTCCAGCCAACGATCACGAGGCTTGCACGACGCCAGACGGCGACTGAGCGACACCCGGATTTCATCGCCGCCGATGTCGATGCGTTCGGCACGATAAAGGCTGATCGCGCCCCGTCCGTCGCTGACCTCGAATGTGAGCTTGGCCTGAGCGTCAAACGGAACCGTCTCGGCGACCTTGCGCATGATGGCGGAGAACTTTCCCGCTGTCATGTGAGTACGGCCGTCGTCGGACGGAACGTCCCACAGCTGAATAAAGGTTTCCCGCCACGCCTCGGGGTTGGCTCCGCAGTCGAGCGCCTGGAATTGGCCGTCCTTCACTTCGGTCACGTGATACCCTGGCAGCACATCGCGACCCTCGTATGTGAACACGAGCCGCTTGGTTGGGTGGCCCGCGAGCGCGGCCAGAAGCTCGCCTGTCGAAATCTCGCCTGTGGGCAGCGGCGACTGCGGAATTCGGTTGGCAAGGTCGAGCATATGAGTTACTCCTTCGACGATTCTATAATTCAAGGATTGTTGAATAATGGACGAACGTCAAGCGCTGATCCGCTTCGCCGCCCTCTCGCAGGAGACGCGGCTGCGGATCGTTCGCTGCCTCGTGCAGGCGGGCGAGGATGGCTTGGCGGCCGGTGTTATCGCCGACGAGATGGGCGTGTCGCCGTCGAACGTGTCCTTCCACCTGAAAGAACTCGAACATGCCGGGCTCATCACGGCGAGGCGCGAGGCGCGCTCGATCATCTACTGCGCCGATTACGGCAGCCTGGGTGACCTGATCGGCTTCCTGATGAAGGACTGCTGCGCCGGTCATCCCGCGATCTGCGGTCCGGCCTTGGCGAATGTCGCATGCAGGCCCACGAAACGCTCCCGGAGACGCGTCGATGCCTGACAGACTGCGCAATGTCCTCTTCCTCTGCACCGGCAACTCGGCCCGCTCCGTGATTGCCGAGGCCGTGCTGAACAAGACCGGTGCCGGAAAGTTCCGAGCGTACGGCGCCGGTAGCCAGCCACGCGGCGAGATCAATCCGCACACGATCCGCCTGCTGCAAGGGCTCGGCTACGACACCTCCGGCTTCCGCTCGAAGTCGTGGAATGAGTTTGCGACGCCCGGCGCGCCCGCGTTCGATTTCATTTTTACCGTCTGCGACGATGCGGCCGGCGAGGCTTGCCCAGTGTGGCCTGGCAAACCCATGACGGCGCATTGGGGCATTCCCGATCCAGCGGCTGTCACGGGCTCCGATGCCGAGATCGCCCTGGCGTTCAACGAAGCTTACAGGATGTTGTCGCGACGCATCGAACTCTTGCTGGCCCTGCCTCTCTCCTCGCTCGATCGCCTGACGACGCAGGCGCGGCTCAATGAGATCGGCCGTGTCGATCGGAAATTAGCGTCGGCATGAACACGTTCGAGCGCTATCTCACTCTTTGGGTGGCACTCTGCATCGTCGCCGGCATCGCGCTCGGTCACTTCCTCTCCGGTGCATTCAAGGCGATCGCCGCTGCCGAAGTCGCAAACGTCAATTTGCCGGTCGCATTGCTGATCTGGCTCATGATCATCCCGATGCTGCTCAAGATCGATTTCGGCAGCCTGGGCCAGGTGCGGGAGCATTGGCGCGGGATCGGCGTCACGCTTTTCATCAACTGGGCCATCAAGCCGTTCTCCATGGCGCTGCTCGGCTCCTTCTTCATCGGTCACCTGTTCGCGCCGATGCTGCCGCAGGATCAAATCTCCAGCTACATCGCCGGTCTGATCCTGCTTGCCGCCGCGCCCTGCACGGCGATGGTTTTCGTGTGGTCAAACCTCTGCGAGGGCGAGCCGCACTACACGCTCTCCCAGGTGGCACTGAACGACCTGATCATGGTCTTCGCCTTCGCGCCCCTGGTCGGCCTGCTGCTCGGTCTCGCGTCGATCACCGTGCCATGGACGACCCTGCTGCTTTCCGTTGTCCTTTACATCGTCATCCCGGTCGTCATCGCCCAAATCTGGCGGCGCATGCTGCTGGCGAGTGGACCGGACGCCCTGGCTCGCACGCTGCGCTGGCTTCAACCCGTTTCTCTGATCGCGCTGCTCGCGACATTGGTCCTGCTGTTCGGGTTTCAGGGCGAACAGATTTTGGCGCAGCCACTCGTCATCGCGCTGTTGGCCGTTCCGATCCTCGTTCAGGTCTATCTGAACGCCGGGCTTGCCTACTGGCTGAGCCGGCGCTTCGGCGTGGCGTGGTGCGTGGCTGCCCCGGCAGCGCTGATTGGCGCCAGCAATTTCTTCGAGCTGGCCGTCGCGGCCGCGATTTCGTTATTTGGTCTCAACTCCGGCGCCGCCCTAGCGACGGTCGTTGGCGTGCTGGTTGAGGTGCCGGTCATGCTCTCGGTTGTGCGGATCGTAAAGGCGACACGTGGATGGTATGAGCAAGGGGCACATTGCTCTACCCTGGAGATGGAGGCGGCGCGTTCGTCGTCGACCAGTTCGTCGCTGCGGTAGCCGCGACTGGCTGGGAAACGAATGACGTAAAACAAAACGCGCATGACCACCTTTACAGAAGAAAAGACAGAGGCGGCGCTTCCAAACCAACGCATAGTCGTCACCGCGTTGGGCATTACACAGATACTCGCCTGGGGATCGACATTCTATCTGCTCGGCGTGCTGGCACCGTTCATCGCGCGGGACACTGGCTGGGGATACGACCATGTGGTCGCTGGCGTATCAGTCGGCTTGATCGCAGCCGGAATTGTCTCGCCGCGCGTTGGATCGCTGATCGCCCGTCACGGAGGGCGCCCTGTCCTTGCCGGGGGCGCACTGTTGATCGCGGCAGGGCTGTTGGCGCTGGCACTCTCGCCGAACTTCATCTCCTTCGTCGCGGCTTGGATCGTCATAGGCGCGGGAATGGGCGCTGGACTGTATGACGCCGCGTTTTCGACGCTTGGGAGCATCTATGGCTCACAGTCACGCGCACCAATCACGCACGTCACATTGTTCGGTGGCTTCGCCAGTACGGTTTGCTGGCCGCTGAGCGCCTTGCTGGTGGAGCAGCTCGGCTGGCGGGGGGCTTGCTTCGTTTACGCGGCAATTCAGATCGGTGTGGCGCTGCCGATCCATCTCCTTGCTCTGCCGACAAAGAGTCGAGTTGTTAAAGAGGGCGCGGCGAGATCTCCGGCCAGGCTGCGGCCCGAGGAACGCCTCACGTTTGCTCTCGTTGCCAGCATTGTGACGATCGGCTCATCCATCCTGGCGCTTATGGGTACGCATCTATTGCCATTGCTGCAGGCGCGCGGCGTCGAATTGTCCGGAGCCGTCGCGCTCGGCGCTCTCGTCGGTCCGTCGCAGGTCGGGGCAAGGTTTCTCGAGATGCTGGCCGGTCGGCACTATCATCCGGTGTGGACGATGGTGATCTCCGTTACGCTCGTCGCACTCGCCGCGCTCATGCTCCTACTCAGCTTTCCGATTCTGGCGTTGGCGATAATGCTCTATGGCGCAGGCAATGGGATCGGATCCGTTGCACGCGGCACAGTGCCGTTAGCTCTGTTCGGCGCTGAGCGTTACCCGGTGCTGATGGGACGACTTGCTTTGCCTTTGCTGACAGCAATGGCTGCCTCGCCCCTTCTGGGAGGCGTCGCCCTAGAGAGAGCTGGGCCCGACGCTTTGCTACAGCTTCTGACGGCTCTCGCGAGCGTCAATGTAGTTCTCGCACTGATGCTCAAGGCCACAAGACGGAAGGAGGCTTGAGATCACGGTTCGCTCTCATCTTCCGAAGCGAGCCCAATTTTTTCTATAGCGGCCTTAAGGATCGAAAGCGGCGGGAACACCATGCCTCTGCGGGCTGGAGCGCCTGCAAAGCGCCAAGCAGCGTAAGTTTCCTTGAGCAACTGCCTCTTGGGTATACCGCGATATCGGCTCATCCGCGAAACGGCTTCTACTTCCGTGAGTCTCAAACGCTTGGGAAGTCTGTCGTTACAGAAATGAAAAAGTAGAAGAGATGTCCCTGATTTGTCCGGCTGGGCGCTCCCCTTTGATGTATCAGCGCTGCGCTCATCCAGGCAGTCTGCGGGCGCTGATATCGTCAAAACGAACGTGAAAAGTGCCGCACGATCGGCACTTTCGTTCCTGCAGGATTTTCACAGAAACGCCGTGGCGGCCGGTTGCCGCCAGAATACGGCGCCGGTCTCCGCTTGGGACATTCTTGTTTCCCAACAACTCGCACACATCGGAGCAGAGACTTGTTCGCGATGACTGAGACAGGTTTGGATCCGCATTGTTTGCGTTCAAAAGGACTCGGAGCGAGCACGGGCTGAAGACAGAATAAAAGGCCGCGACGGAGCTTTGCGTCGCGGCCCATGACCTCTCATCGCTTGGATATCAACCACCGGCACCCGACGCCCCCGTCTGGCCTGCGCCAAAGCAGATAGTTAAAATGCAATCCCTAAATCAACATTCCAAACGGACCACTCCGTGAGGGCCGGTCATCTCGAACAAAGCCGACCAGCAGCGCAACCCGCAGATCCCTACTCGAGAATCGCGTGAATAGGCGATACGGAATGAGCGAAATCGCCCGCCCACTGGGGTTCCGCGTTTGCCGAATCTAGAGCGAACTTGGAGGTCTTTGCAAGAATCGCCTTAATCGCCTCTTCCGCCTCCATCCGGCCAACATACCGGCCGACACAATATCCGGGCCCATATCCGAAGGCGAGGTTGGTCACGCCGCCTGGGCGGGCTGGATCAAACGAATACGGACAGGCCCATCGCTCTGCATCACGGTTCGCCAGCGGCGTGATCAGGGAAATGGCGTCTCCCTTGCGCATCTGTTGGCCACCAATCTCCACATCCTTCTTGGCGACGCGCTGCATGACCCTCAGAGGTGACAGGAACCGCAGCCCTTCCTGTACGAAGTCAGGCACAAGAGACGGATTTCGGCGAAGCTTTGTCTGGAGTTCCTGGTTGCGGCACAAGATATACAAGAGTCCGCGCTGGAGCGGCTTTCCCTCGTTGTCGAGGCAACTCCAACTCGCATTCATGATGTCGTGCTCATTCCAGTCAGGAAACACGTCCCCGCCTTTCTGCCACATGACGCTGATCAGATCGTCTTGCGGATGTTCGCGGCGGTCCTTGATGATCGGCAGCAGCGTGTCTCTGATGATCTGCAATGCCGCTCTTCCATCCTGTGCAATTTTCGAGTCCAGCGAGATGCCGACCCCAGAGAGCAGCGCCTCCTTCCACTTGGCCCGGATGCTCATCTGGGCGTCGACGTGATCCACCAGCGAACGGTCCGATATATCAAACCCAAGAAAGTCGAGACCGATCAGCAACACGGCGCAATTGGCGTATTCGGCACTCAATTCGACCCGGCCTTGCCTCACAAGCTCATCACAAAGCTCGTAGCATATCTGCCGGACCCGGTCGCGAATGCGTTCTGCGAAGGGTTCGCCCGTGAAATGCATATGTACCGCATGCATTCGCTGATGATCGCGGCCTTCGAGATTCATCAGATGCCGTCCCCAGAATTCGGAACTGCCCTCCCGATCCGAAACGTTGCGCCAGAAGGTATTCGAGTCTTTGAGAATCTCCGCCGCTTCTGCAAAATGTGTGACAATCCAAGCGTTACGCGCGTCGCTCCAATAAACGCTTTGCTCCTTGCTCCACTCGGCGAGGGTGAGCGCAACTTCGTGCTCCACGACCGAGTTGGGATTCTTGCCGTCGGCAGTAACGTTGGTTGTCATGTTAGTTCGCCTTCCCGTTCTTGACGCCATACTCATGATTTCTTTCAGCCCGACAAGCCTTTGGTAGCGAGTGTGCTGCTGGCGGCCCCCACGGTGCTCCGCTCGCCCATCCGCCGGGTCACGCCCAGGTCGACTTCGGCGGATGCATCGGCAGCCTCGGCGGCATGCGAATTGATAGGGCTTACTTACAACATCCATCTTGCCTTGAAGGATTTTAAGTCAACGATCACCCGCTCATGCTCTGCCCGTCCAATAAGCAAGCCACCGGCATGCGCTTCGGCAGTAAATGCAAGCCGGTTGCCCTTGCGGCTTTTCGAGAGCACGCTCACGAGCACGGCTTCTCCCGGCCTGCAGGGGGCAAGATGCTCAACGTGCACACGAACACCTAACGTTACTTGGCCTTCGCGTAGCGATGACTCCACGGCCGCAACGCAGGTGTCTTCGATCATGAACACCAATTGAGGTGTCGCGAGCACTTTGAGGGCAAATGTGCCCCTCGCACTGACCGTCATCTCGTCAAGGACGGACCACGTTCGGGCAAAGTGGCTTTCGCTGGGATTAAGGTCCTTAGCCAAGGACTATGACTTCGAAATGCTGTGCTTAAGGGCGAACTTATTGATTTGCTCGCGGTGTTCGTCCGTATCGAAATCGATTCCGGCAGCCCAGCGTTCCATTGCGAGAACTGCTGGCTTCTCCACGTCAAGGCTATGTCTGAGGATTTCTAGGCCGCGCGCCATTATCTCGGGCTCTCCGACCGACAGCCTGGTCGCGAGGCTTTTAGCCTTGCCGAGGAGTTCGCCCGGTTCAGAGAGCTCATCTACGAACCCGTCTTCATAACCTTGCCGAGCGTTGATCAACTCGCCGGACAGTGCCATCAAAAACAATGTGCGCGCCCTGGTCAGGGCCACCAAGCGGGAAACACCTCCCCATGCTGGAAGATGCCGCAATTTTATCTCTGGCAACCCAAATAGACTTTCTGGTGTCGCTATCCTCTGATGGCAGGACAAAGCAACCTCAAATCCGCCTCCTAGCGCATAGCCTTCGATAGCCGCTACGATCGGCTTCGAACTGCCCCATATGGCCGCGCAGGTGGCCTGGCCGACTCGCATGAATCCTTCGGCGGCGATCCTGTCTGGGTTGGCCTGGTGAAGAGCTTTGAGGTCTGCACCCGCAGAGAACGCTAGTCCCCCAGCTCCTGTAACGATGCCGGCTTTGATTGAAGCGTCGGCGCCAATCTTCGTGATAGCATCGCGCAGACCTTGCAAGGTAGCATGTCGCAATGCGTTGCGGACCTCCGGCCGTTCGATTGTGACGACCGCAATCGCGCCTTCGACTTTAACCGAAACATCGGCTTCGTTGCTCATCGGATGACCTTTCGTCGTTTCTCAGTTCCGCAGGTCCAAAATCCTGCGTACTTTGCGCTCACCTTCACTGTCGCTGCGGGTATCTTTTTCGAGAGTACCAATCTCAACAAGTTCAACACCTACAGTCAGGCCAAGATCCTGGGCGAGCCTGGTGCGCAATTCTGTCCCAAGATCAGATGAACGATCGGTACTTTCGATCCGCACGGTGAGGTGATCGATATAGGTATTTTCTTTGTTCTCGCGTGAAACGACGCAGATCCACTGACCAACGCGATCGGCGTAGGCGCTCAGCGAATGCGCGCATGATTCCGGAGAGACGTTCGTACCTCTGACCTTCACAACGTCATCGCTACGGCCAAGAAACCGCGTCATTCGACGCCTGCGATAGCCGTTGGCGTCTGTGCTTTCCGGCATGAGAACAGTCTGGTCACCCAAGTCGTATCGGATCAACGGCGGGTTACGACGGTAGAGCGATGTGACGACAACGTTGCCTCTCTGCCCTATCGGAACAGGCCTGAGGCTTTCCGCATCGAGGCATTCGACGAAGGCGGTGTCCTCGCTGAAATAAAGTCCGTCCCGGGCCTCGCTCTCAAAAGAAATAACGCCCACCTCGTGAGTGCCGTACATATCGTACACCGGACAATTCCAAAGACGGGAAAGCTTGTTACGGACGATGTCGCCAGGATCGGCTCCCAAGTGGCTATTGAGAAAGCGAGTATTCAGGCTCGGCAGGTCAAAGCCGGTGTTGGCAGCAACCTCGGCCAAGCGCAGTTGATAGTCGGGGAACCCACCCCACACGTTCGAGCCCCAGCGCGCGGCAAGTTCCAGTTGCGAGCGGCTGGACGTGACCTTGCCGCTACCCGTCGTCAGTGGCACGACGCCGAGATAGTTGTGGCAGGCGCGATAGTAGATCCAGCCAAGATTGGCCAACGCGAGAGTAACGGGAATTTGCATGACGTCGCCCGGCCGGATCCCTTGCGCTAGAAGAGCCCGGGCAACCTGGATGCCCTGCACCTCAGTCTCGACCGGATCGAAGAAGGTTGGGCGCGGCGCACCTGTGGTGCCGCCGCTGCTTTGGATCTTCAATGGCACGCTCGTTCGGGATGCAAACGCAGGAGCAGCATGCAGGCCGAAAGGCGGATGCTCGGTTAACGATTTACGGAAATGATGGTGGCTTAGCACAGGCAATTTCTCGATGTCGGCAAGGCCGCGGATATCGCCGGGCTGGATACCAGTGTCGCCCCAAAATGCTTTGTAGAAATCATTCTCCCAAGCCCGCTTCAAAACATCAGCGAAGAGCTTGTCCTGATGGTCACGCATCCGCTCCGGCGACCACCTCATTACGTCGATCAAGAAACGATGAGGCAGCGGATACGCTGCGTCCAATTGGTCAATGTCGATGAAATTGCGATACGCAAGCGCGCGGCCGGCAGCTATCGTTGCTTCGTCTTCCTTATTCATCAGCGTCTCTTACCTACATATAGTTCAATCGTGCGCTCATCGTTCAGCAAGTCTGCCCCTACTCCTGTGATGACATTGCGGCCCGAATCGAGGACGTAACCGCGATTGCTTATTTTAAGGGCCTGGCGCGCGTTCTGCTCAACCAGAAGTACAGCGATGCCGAGATCTCGAATGCGAACGATGTGTTCCAACATGCGCTGAACGAGAAGCGGTGATAGTCCGGCCGACGGCTCATCCATGAGCATAAGTCGCGGCTTACGCATGAGAGCGGCGCAGACGGCGGTTATCTGCCGTTGGCCTCCACTCAAAAAAACCGCCTCCTTCGACAACAAGCCCGCTAACTCAGGGAAAGTCGCGACCACTTCATCTATGCGCGTCTCGAAGTCGCGTTTGGGAGTGAACCTGGGCATCGCCACCTGCAGGTTCTCGCGCACGGAAAGCGAGTAGAAAACGTTGGAGGATTGAGGAACGTACGTCATCCGCAACCGCGGCCGTGCTTCGGGCACGAGATGGGTGCAATCGGCGCCCGCAATCCTTATGGTTCCCGAACTGACGGGCACCAGGCCTGCGATGCACTTAAGCAACGTGGATTTGCCGGCCCCATTCGGGCCGATAACGGCCACGGTCTCCCGTTCCTCAACGCCTATACTGACATCAGTGAGAATAGGTACATCTCCATAGCCGGCAGTGATGTTGTCGACCTGAAGCAGCCTCATGCAGCCCCCCCTCCAAGGAAAGTGCTGATGACTTCCGTATGCGAGAAAACGTTGTTGGGTCTCCCTTCCATCAGGATTTTCCCTTCCGAAAGCACATATACATAATCGCAAAGCTCCCGAACGAATTCGACCCGGTGCTCTACAAGAGCAACCGACATGCCGCTCCTTCTCAGGTCGTCGATCCGCTCGGCAATCTGTTCAGCCAGCTTGGGGTTGACGCCAGCCAATGGCTCATCCAGCAAGATGATCTTCGGCGAAAGCATGAGCGCGCGCCCAATGTCGAGCAGCTTCTTCTGCCCCGTGGACAGGTGCGAGGCCGCCATGTCCTTCAGATCGATCAGCTTCAAGAACGCAAGGACATCGATAGCCTGTCGCACCAGCGCCCGATGAGTACCGAGACGACCAGGAAAATTTGCAAAGGCCCGCCACACAGACAAATCCCGCTGAGAGCTGTCCGCCACGAGAAGATTCTCAAGTACACTCAGGGAGCCAAAACCGCGCGCGACTTGAAAGGTTTTGGCAGCGCCTAGCGCCACGATCTGATCGGGCCTCATTCCGATGATCGATCGGCCCTGGATTTCCACTGCACCAGAACTGGGGGCGATCAGGCCGGAAAGAATATTGAACAAGGTGGTTTTTCCCGCACCGTTCGGACCGACCAAACCGATAACTTGGCCGGACTCCATCTTCACGGAGCACCTCGACAAGGCGGTTACGCCTCCGAACGCCTTGGTGACGTCGATCGCAGAGAGGATGCTCATGCGTCGATCTTTTCGTGATATGGATGGTTCGATGCGGCAATCCTTTCGGACATGGTCCGCTGAACCTCAGCACGCACTTGCTTTGGCAGTGTCGGCTTGTACGGAAACAGTCCCTGCGGGCGCACCCGAAGCAGCACGATAAGGACCAAACCCACAATCAGCAGACGACCATTGGCTACTTGGGCGTCGGTGATAGGCACGCCCATATCGCTCAGAAACCGGGTACTCTCGAGCAGAGCCATGAATACCAGCGTGCCGAGTGCCGCGCCGAGATGCGATCTGCCTCCTAGTATGATCCCAACCCACGCGTAAAAGGTGACAAGAGGCACGAACTGATCTGGAACGATGTAACTTACATACATGCCGTAGAACGCCCCAGCGACACCCGCGAGGATGGCGCCGATTACCAGAGCTTTCGTCTTGAACGACCTGATGTTCTTGCCTACTGCAGTCGCACACACCTCATCATCGCGGATAGCCCGGAGTGCGAGGCCGAATTCGGATCTCGTGAGTCGTGACAGCAGCAGCAGTGCAATCACCACCGCGATCACCAGCATCAGCAGAAACATTCCGCGAGAGGTGCGCCCGAGAGCGTCGACAAAGGGGGCCGGAATGTTGGGCAGTCCCGAGGGCCCGCCCGTCCAACTTGAGTTCACCGCCACGAGCCTGACGATCTCGGCCAGCGTCAGCATCACGATGGCGAGGTAATCTTCTTTGAGGCGCGTCGTGAGAAAGCCAACGAGGTAAGCGGCAAAAGCAGCCATGCAAGCGCCGGCGAATAGCCCGACAGCGATTGGCGCGCCGTTGAGGGACAAGAGCGCGCTTGTATAAGCCCCGATCGCAAAGAAGGCGACATGGCCAAAATTCAGCAACCCGGCGTAGCCCCAATGGAGGTTCAACCCCAGGCCAAACAGAACGTAGATCAGGGAAATCGAGAACAACGATATGAAATAACTCGTCATTGCCTGTCCTTACTTGGCAGCAATCCTGCCGGGCGGATAAGCAGCATCAGGATCATGATGGCGAAGGCCACGCCCGGCTTGTAGCCGGCCGGCGCGAACATGACCGCGAACTGCATAGCGATGCCTATGGTAAGGCCGCCGATCGCAGCTCCTGTCGTGTTGCCGAGCCCTCCCAGGATAGCCGCGGCGAATGCAGGGAGAAGCAGGTTCCACCCCATTTCAGGCTGCAAGGCTGTGCTGGCACCCAGCAGCACGCCGGCAATGCCCACAAGCATCGCCGCGCAGAGCCATACAACGATAGTGACCTGCCCAACATTTATGCCGGTGGTACGCGCCAGGTCGGGATCGTTGGCTGTAGCTCTAATCTCCCGGCCGATCCTAGTCTGATACAGCAGCAGAAAAAACGCCGCCACTACGATCGCACAAGTGACAATCACCACGACGTCCCCGCCTGGGATGGTGATCGGCCCGAGCTCGACTGAACGAAACGAAATAGCCGGAAATGAAAGGATGTCGTTTCCCCAAATCAGCTGGATTCCCGCTCTGAAAACAAGAGCTAGGCCGATCGACGAGATGAAAAGTGTGACTGTGGACAGACCTAGCGGTTTGAAAACCACTAAATAAGACGTAACGCCGATCAGGCCGGTCATTACCGCCGACAAAAGGATTGCGGGCCAGAACGGCAACCCCCAGCCAACCATCATAGATAGCGCTAAGTAGGCGCCGATGGTGAGCAAATCGCCGAATGCGACATTGGCAAATCGCGAAATACGAAACACCAATGTGATGGCAATGGCAGCAAGCGCAATGATACCCCCTTCGGAAAGGCCATCAAGAAAAGCACGCAGAATGAACATGAAGTCGCCAGTTCCTTGTCAGCGGGCGAGCGCCGCGCCGAGATGAAAATCTCAGGAGCGCAGCGCGAGCCATCCGCGCGCCTTTGAACTTACGATGTGCGGGTGATCAGGGCGTCGATTCGTCGATGACGTCAAGCATCACGGGCTTTCCGCCAGTTAATTCAAAGACGCCGAAAAACACACCACGATTGTTTGTAGCGTTGAACTTCAGCGGACCGCTTGCGCCCTGATAGTCAATCTTCTCGCCGCGCTTGAGAGCATCCCTGCCTTCCGCGAAGCTGCTGACGCCGACGCCGCCGTGACCAGAGATCTCGTGCATCGCTTTGATGATGTCCTCGGATGTGGTGTTTCCCGCTTTCTCGATCGACAGCGCCAGCATATTCGTCATGTCATAAGTCATAGCCGCGTACACGTTGCCGAACAGATCTGCACCCATGCGCTTACTGTATTCTTTTGCAAGATAGGCGTAACTCCTCGCATCCTTGGCCGGAATGCTATCGATGCCAAGCAGCCCGTTGGTGATTTCTGCGCCCAACATATCGATCAGCCGTTGGTTAAAAGCGAACGCGGGCCCGATCCACTTCATCTTCGGATTGATGACGCTGGCTTCTTTTATTATTACGGCGGCCTCAGGCGTATAGGCTGGAAGCAAGATTACATCCGGCTGAGTGTTCAGGACTTGGTTGAGCTCCGCACGATAGCTGGTCTGCTTCTCCTGGTAGTCGACGCGAATCGTGATCTTGCCGCCGAGTTTCTCAAACCGCTCTTGAAAGAATTCAGCCATGCCCTGGCCGGCCGGGTTGTTCATGGATAGTATTCCGGCAGTTTTGAAACCTCGCTTGTGAGCAAGTTCCGCCATCGCCTCGCCGTAGAGATGCTCCCTCGGATTAAATTGAAATGACAAAGGACCCTTTTTGCTGACAGCCGGTGCACCGGACGTATTCATAATGATAACGTCATTACGGATGGCGATAGGCTGTACGGCCAGCGTGATCGCGCTGGCATAGGTTCCGAGGATCGCACGGACCTTATTGACGTTGACCAACTTCTCGGCGGCAAAAACAGCAGCATTCGGATCGGACTGATCATCGGCATTGAATAACTTGAACTGCCGGCCAAGCGGCCCTCCGGCCACGTTGATTTGATCAATGGCGACCTTGATAGCCTCAAGCATTCCGACGCCGTAGACCGAGCCTGAGCCGGTGAGCGGGTTCAGCGCTCCGATATTGATTGGGTCTTTACTACTTTCGGCAAAGATCGGCTGGAAACTCATCAACATACTTAGCGCTAAAGCGCCCACAACGGCTTTTGTCCATTTGAATTCGATCATATTTTTCCTCCCTTAACAGCATTCGTGGTGGTTCAAAGCTTAATTCAATCGAATTGCCCTACGACTTCTGCCCGCAGAACTCCCCGGAGAGAGCATCTCGAGAACCAAGTGAAGTTGGATCTGTTGTCGGAATCGACGCATTCGGAAAGCTTCGCAACATCTAATCCGGCGAGGAGACAGGCGTGGATCATCGTGCGCGGAGGTCTTGATAAGCACCTGCGACAGCCAGTTCGACCGAGCTCGCCTGCTCGGCAGCTTTCGGCCTGCGCCTGCCCCGGGGCTCCCATAGCGACACCGCAGATGGTGCCACGGCGAGGACCTCACGCTCCGGCGCGTCGGCCGCGGGAGCCTGGAAGGATAATTTCGTCGTTCCAACGGGCGACCT
>JAFKKS010000003.1 GCA_017304555.1 Hyphomicrobiales bacterium | reverse complement strand
CCAGTGTACCGCGCAGGTTGCGGATGGCGCCGCCGCCGAGCGTCGCCGCCTCGGCGCGCAGATCGACCTTGACCGGGAAGGCGGGCGGCGCGCCGTCGAACGGTTTGACCAAGGCGCCCACAACCACCAGAGGCAGACGCCGTGTTCCTGCCGGCAGGGATACGAGGCGGTCGAAGTCCGCTTGGCGCGTCGTCAGCGTCGCATCGAGCCGCGGATAGACGCCGAACGCGAACTTGCCCGTGCCGGCGAATTTGAGGGCACGGGGTTCCGTGCCGTACAGGAGTTCGACTTGGTCGAAGGACGCCTGCGCGGGCGTCGCCTGCACCCGCGCCGTCAGACGCCACGGTTCATTGGCGACCACCTGCCCGGCTGCGAGTTTGACGTCGGGCGTTCGCGTGCGGGTGAACGTCCCGGCGAAAGCCGGAACGCCCTTGGCGAGCGTCAGCACTCCCTCGATCTCGCTGCTGATCGGACGATCCGCCGGATTGAGGTTGAGGCGAAGGCGGGTCGCGCCATCGCCGTCCTTGCGACCGAGGCTCAGCCGATAGGCGTAACGCTCGCCGCGTATCACGAAGCCGCCGTCACCGCGGACAGGCCCGGCGAGCGAGCGGAGGTCGCCGCTGAAGGAGAAGCGCTCGAGCTTCTCGCGCGTCTTGCTCGCCGCATCGGCCAGGATGACGGTCCCGTCCTGAATGGAGAACTGATCGATGCTGAAGGTGTCCGCGTCCGCGGAGGAAACGTTCACGGCCCAGGCGAAATGGCCCTTACCGTCGACGCCCGCATGGATTTCCGGCGCGACGAGGCGCATGTCGGTCGCGCGCCACTCGCCGCGCACCAGCGACCCGAGCGCGAATTCCACGCTCACCTCACGCGCGGAAAGCCCGGCCTCGGGCGTTACGCCGGCAATCTTGACGTCGCGAAACGTCACGCTCGGCACCGGCAGCAGTTTGACGTCGATCGCGCCGTCGATATGCGTTTGCGCGCCGACAAGACGGCTCGCCTCGCGCTCGAACATCGCGCGATGCGACCGCCAATCGACAACATGGGGGCCTACAAGCGCGGCGATGAGCGCGAGAATGATCGCGATGCCGATCCCGAGCAGGGTCGTCTGCAACGCCAGGAACTCCTCGTACCGATCCCGATCGACGGGCACCCCGTCGCGGGCGGCACCGATATTTGCATAAAAGCGCGTGAATCTTAGACGATTCGTATGCCGTTTTGCCTGATTTCAGGCGAGCCCGACTAAGGCTATAGCCGTGCCTCGCCGTCGAGCGGAGGAGGCACGGCGCAAGCCGATCTTTAGCCGTACTTTGACGGCGATTGTATGTCCGCCGTGCTTAGTGGCCCGCGGCGAAGTCGCCGATCTTTCCGGGATTCATGATGTCCTGCGGATCGAGCGCCTGCTTCACCGCGCGCATCGCCGCAAGCGCTTCGGCGCCATGCTCCGCTTCCAAATATTTGAGCTTGCCCTGGCCGATGCCGTGCTCACCGGTGCAGGTGCCTTCCATCGCTAGCGCCCGCTTCGCCAGACGATCCAAGAAACGCCGCGCGGTCTCGACCTCCTGCGGGTCGTCCATGTTGATCATCGGGCCGACGTGGAAGTTGCCGTCACCGACATGGCCAACGATCGGCGCGATCAGGCCCATCTCGTCGATATCGCGCCGGGTCTCCACGACGCATTCGGCGAGCCGCGAGATCGGCACGCAGACGTCGGTCGCGATCCCCTTGGCGCCCGGCCGCAGCGCCAGCATCGACCAATAGGCGTCGTGGCGCGCCTGCCAGAGCCGGGTGCGCTCCTCCGGCTGCACCGTCCACTCGAACGGCCCACCGGCGAACTCCGCCGCGATCTCGCCAAAACGCTGCGACTGCTCGGCGACGCTAGCCTCGGTGCCGTGGAATTCAAGAAACAGGTGCGGCGTCTCCTGCAACGTCAACTTGGAATAGGCGTTGCTGGCACGGACCTGCACCTCGTCGAGCAGTTCGACGCGCGCCACCGGGATGCCGGACTGGATGGCGGCAATCGCCGTGTCGCACGCCCCCTGGATCGACTTGAAGGGGCAGACGGCCGCCGCGATCGCCTCCGGGATGCCGTGCAGCTTGAGCGTGATCTCGGTGATGACGCCGAGCGTGCCTTCCGAGCCGACGATGAGGCGCGTGAGGTCGTAACCGGCGGACGACTTGCGCGCCCGCGTCGCCGTGGTCATCACCTCGCCGTTCGCCATCACGACCTTCAAGGACAATACGTTGTCCTTCATGGTGCCGTAGCGCACGGCGTTGGTGCCGGAAGCGCGCGTCGCCGTCATGCCGCCGATCGAGGCGTCAGCGCCCGGATCGATGGGGAAGAACAGCCCCTGGTCGCGCAGATATTCGTTCAACTGCTTGCGCGTGATGCCGGGCTCGACGACGCAATCGAGATCCTCGGGATGCACGGCGAGGACATTGTTCATGTCCTTGGGCCGTAGGGAATGACCGGCACGCGGTGCTCGGCGCAGAGGCGAACGACGTCCTGCACCTCCTGCGTCGACTGCGCGAACACCACACCATCCGGGGGCTGGTTCTCCAGCCAAGTCGTCGTATGCGCGTGCTGCTGGCGCACCGCCAGCGACGTGACCAGCCGGTTCCCGACCTTGGCCGAAAGC
Organism: Hyphomicrobiales bacterium; assembly: GCA_017304555.1. Classification (GTDB taxonomy): domain Bacteria; phylum Pseudomonadota; class Alphaproteobacteria; order Rhizobiales; family Xanthobacteraceae; genus JAFKKS01. The sequence goes on along the minus strand of JAFKKS010000003.1, from coordinate 3,661 downwards.
GCCGACAGGACGGCGCGGACCGCGCTCGGACTGGGGCGTTGCGTTTCCGACGCGGCGAGTTTCACCGACCCTTGCATTCGCGTTCTCTTCAATCGTGGATTGGTCTGACGTCGAGGTTATCAGATTGCCGTTGTGCTGAGCAAAAGGGTTGGCGAAATTGATTCAACAGATCGGCCTATCTTTTCTGAAATGCGGGCCTTTTCATCCACAAATCGCCAAGTTTCAAAGATTAAATTAACTTCAGAGGTGGATTCAGCGTTACTGGATCAGGCTTCTCGGCGATCGTGCTGTCCACACATGCTTTTGTCGAAAGCCGCCTCCCTCTTTTTGGCGCCGTACTTCTACCGAGCGGGTTACGCGTATGCTCGACCGTTGTGATTTCGAACCGCTTTTTTTCGCTCCCTTCGTGTCTTCCGCGATGGCGATAGACCCGGCCTGGATCGACTACAACGGCCATCTGAACATGGCCTATTACAATGTGCTGTTCGATCGTGCGGTCGATGAAGCCTACGATCTCGTCGGGATCGGCGCTTCTTACGTGAAGCACCAGAAGCGTTCGCTCTACACCGTCGAGGTGCACCTGCGGTATTTGCGTGAATTGCAGGTGGGCGACCCGGTCCGGGCGACGTTCCAGCTTCTCGGCTACGACAACAAGCGATTGCACTATTTCGAGCAGCTCTTCCACGCGACGGAAGGATGGGTCGCGGCGACGTCGGAGAACATGGCCCTGCACGTCGACATGGACACCAAGAAAACAGCGGACTTCTCCGCCGATATCGCCGAGCGCCTGAGCCGCATGAAGGCGTCGCACGGCATGCTGCCGCGGCCCGAAGCCGCCGGCCGCCGCATCGCGATGCCGGAGGCGGTCGCCCCCGCCTCGGCCTGAGACGTGGCGGGGCGCTCCAGGCCCCTGCCCCCGGCTGTGCCGCGGTCGCTTCGCTCATACCTTCACATTTGCGTTCACCCGCCTGAAACGTCTCGATCGACCCGCCGTCGATGGCCTGGACCTCACCGTCCACGCCGGGGAGTTCTACTCCCTGCTCGGCCCCAACGGGGCGGGCAAGACCACGACGCTGCGGATGGTCGCCGGTCTGCTGAAGCCGGACGCGGGCGCGATCTCGATCTTCGGCATCGACGCGCTGGAAAATCCGACGGCCGCAAAGCAGATCGTCGCCTGGGTCTCCGACGAGCCGATGATCTACGAGCGCCTGACGCCGTTCGAGTTTCTTGAATTCGTCGCCGGACTGTGGGGCGTCGACGCCAAGCTTGCCGAGGCGCGGGCGCGCGACCTGCTCGCTTGGCTTGACCTGACACCGCACATGCACGAGCGCTGCGAGGGCTTCTCAAAGGGCATGCGGCAGAAGGTGGCGCTCGCGAGCGCCCTGGTCCACGACCCGCGCCTCATCATCCTCGACGAGCCGCTGACCGGGCTCGACGCCGGGTCGGCGCGCCTCGTCAAGGAAGTGATGCGCGAACGGGTCCGGCGCGGCGACACGGTCATCATGACCACCCACATTCTCGAAGTGGCGGAGCGCATGGCCGACCGCATCGGCGTGATGGCGCACGGCCGCCTCATCGCCGAAGGCACGCTCGACGAGTTGCGCCGCCAAGCAGGCCAGGGCGGCACAAGCCTCGAAGATACGTTCCTCACGCTCACGGCAGCGGACTCCGCGGACCTGTTGTGAGCACAGCCGGCAGCCTCGTCTGGTTCGCCAGACACGAATTGCGGCTCGCGTGGCGTGACTGGACCACGCTGCTGACCGCCGGCAACCGGCGTCGCGTTCGCATCATCGCCATAGCCATTCTCGTCGTCGCGGCGCTGATGCACCTCATCGCCTATGCGATGCTCTCGGATTTCATCAAGGAAGGGGTGCAGGCCGACAAGGCGACACTATTGAGCCTCACGGTCAGCGCCCTGCTCGTCTGGTCGGTGATGCTCTCGCAAGCCTTGGAGTCGGTGACGCGCGCCTTTTATGCCCGCGCCGACCTCGATCTCATCCTGGCGTCCCCGGCCGATGCGCGAAAGCTCTTCATGGTGCGGATCGCCGCCATCGCTGTCGCGGCGATCGGAATGGCCGTGTTGATCGCCGCGCCTTTCATCAACATCATGGCACTTTGCGACAGCCCGCGCTGGCTCGGCACCTACGTCACGGCGCTGGCGATGGGGCTTGCTGCAGCGGCCGCGGCCGTCGCCCTGGTGGAATTCCTCTTTCGCACGCTGGGCCCGAAGCGTACGCGTATCGCGGCGCAGGTTGTCGCCGCCATCATCGGCGCCGCTTTCGTCATCGGCCTGCAGACGGCCGCGATCCTGTCCGCCGGCACGATCTCGCGCTTCCAGGTGCTGCAATCCGATGTCGTGCTCAGTGTCGTGCCCGGAACCGACAGCCTGCTGTGGCTGCCGGCGCGCGCCCTGCTCGGCGAGCCGGCCGCCGTCGTTATCTTTCTTGTTTTCGCCATCGCCGCTTTAGTCACGGCGATCGTGGTGTTTTCCGCCCGCTTCGGCGCGAACGCGCTCGCCGCCGGTACGGCGACCCGTCCGAGCACACGACAACAGGGCGGCGGGCAGCGCTTCCGCCCCGTGTCGCAGACCCGCGCACTGCGGGAGAAGGAATGGAAGCTGCTGCGGCGCGACCCTTGGCTGCTTTCTCAGTCTTTGTTGCAGGTGCTTTACCTGGTGCCGCCGGCGGTGCTGCTGTGGCAAAGCTTCGGCGCACGCCATGCCGCCTTCATCCTCATCGTTCCGATCCTGGTGATGGCCGCGGGCCAGTTGGCCGGCGGACTGGCATGGCTCGCCATCTCGGGCGAGGACGCGGCCGACCTCATCGCCTCGGCGCCGATTGCGCCGCGCGCCATCACGCGGGCGAAGGTCGAAGCGGTGATCGGAGCGGTGGCCTTGATCTTCTTGCCGTTCCTCATTGCGCTTGCCATCGCCGCTCCCCGCGAAGCGTTGGCGACCGCCGCCGGTATCCTCGTCGCCGCCGGCGGAGCAACCGCGATCCAGCTCTGGTTCCGTGTGCAGGCGAAGCGCAGCCACTTCCGCCGAAGACAGACCTCGTCCCGCCTCGCCACATTCGCCGAAGCGTTCTCGTCGATCGGCTGGGCGGCGGCGGCGGCCTTAGCGGCCTCCGCAACGTGGCTCGCCCTGATCCCGGCATTTCTCGCCGCCGCCGTCCTCACCGGCGCGTGGCTCGCGAGCCCGACGCGCGCCTGATCTGCGCCGCAAAGGCGGCCTATGCCCCAATAAACGAGCCTTGCCCCTCGCAAATCGGGGCTGCGGATGCCATTTTTCGTCTTGAGAATCACCCGGATCGCTAAGTGGCTGACCCCTTAAATCGGCAGGACCTTTTTGACGCGCCCGTACCGCGCCCCGGCGGCATCGCCGACCGTGCGCGGGGCGGCGGCGCGCGCGTGCGCTATCTCGAAGGTCTCAATCCGGAGCAACGCGAGGCGGTCGAGACGACGGAAGGTCCAGTCCTGGTGCTCGCAGGCGCAGGCACCGGCAAGACGCGCGTCCTGACCACCCGCATCGCGCATATCCTCAGCCTTGGCCTCGCCCGCCCAAACGAAATTCTCGCCGTCACCTTCACCAACAAGGCCGCGCGCGAAATGAAGACGCGCATCGGCACCATGGTCGGCCAAGCGGTCGAGGGGATGCCGTGGC
>JAFKKS010000002.1 GCA_017304555.1 Hyphomicrobiales bacterium | reverse complement strand
CTTGAAGCCGTCGCGCCCACTCGGCCCGGCGCTGCCGTCGGCCGTCACTCAGTTGCGAAAGCGCGTCGGCTCGCGCTCGAAGCGCCCGCCGCTCGCCTTGGTGTCGTACCACTGGTCTTTCCAAACGCCGTCGACGAGCAAACCCATGCAACCTCCGTGGAAACGTCTTTGCCGCCCTGCGGGCGTGCCCTGCATTTTCGTAAGAAAAAACACACTAACCGCAAGGTTCAATGGATTTCAGCCGGGCGGGGTGGTAATCGCCTCTCGACCCATGAACGATCTATCACTCACCATCCTGCCGGAAACGGAAGCCGACGCGCTGCCGATCGGGCGTCTGCATGAGCGCACGTTCGGCCCCGGCCGCTTCGCGCGTACCGCCTTCCGCATTCGCGAGCGTGTGCCGCACCGACTCGACCTGTCGTTCACGGCGCGCATCGGAACGCTGCTGGTCGGTTCGATCTGGCAATCGCCGATCCGCGTCGGGGATGCGCCGGCGCTGTTCCTTGGGCCGGTGACGGTCGAACCGCCGTTCCGCAGCCGCGGCATCGGCCAGATCCTGATCCATCGCGCACTCGATGAGGCGCGCGCCAAAGGCCACCGCCTCGTCATTCTTGTCGGTGACGAGCCGTATTACGGGCGGATGGGATTCAAGCCGATCGCGAAGGGCCGCGCGACGATGCCGGGCCCCGTGGATCCCGCGCGCTTGCTGGTCTGCGAGTTGGTGGAGGGCGCCTTCGATGGCGTCTCAGGTGCGATCCGGCCGGACTATCGCCCGGCCGGATAACTTGGCTCAGTGCGCGTTGAAGAAGTTCGGCACCGCGTGAGTGAACCACGGCACGAACGCCACCGCCAGCACGCCGAGGATCAACACCGCGAGGTAAGGCAGCATCGTCTTCGACGTCCGCTCGACCTCGGCTCCCGTGACGGCGCACGACATATAAAAGCAGATGCCGATCGGCGGGATGAAGATGCCGATGCCCATCGCGAGCAGCATCACCATCGCGTAGTGGATGCTGTCGATGCCGAGCGAGTTGGCGATCGGCAGCAGTAGCGGCCCGAGGATGATCAGCGCCGGCAAGCCTTCGAGCAGCGAGCCGACGATGATCAGCAGGATCATCGATCCGATCAGGAAGAATGCTGGACTGTCCCCGACCAGGTGCAGCACCTTCACCAGCGCCGCCGGCAGATTGGCGGCGGTGAGAGTCCAGGCGAACGATCCGGCCGCTGCAATGATGAACAGCACCATGCCGGCGAGCAGCGCGCACTCGACGGCGACGTCGAAGAACTTCTTCACGCCGATGGAGCGGTAGACGGCGGTCGCGAGGACGATGCCGTAGAACACCGCGACGGCGGACACCTCCGTCGGCGTCGCGATACCGAACTTGATGCCGACCACCATGATCACGGGCATGATCAGCGGCAGAACGGCGCCGGCCGCGGCAAGCGAGAACTCGCGGACACTGGCGCGCGGTGAGGCCTGCTCGCCACGCTTCCACGCCAGGAACCAGATCAGGACCATCAGGAACAGTGCGATCACGGCGGCAGGCAGAAGGCCGGCGATGAACAGCGTTCCAATCGAGATCGGCGCGACCGAGCCAAGGACCAGCATCGCGATGCTGGGCGGAATGGTCTCCGACATGGCGCCGGCCGCGCACAATACGGCCGCGCCTTCTTCCGGCTTGTAGCCTTTGCGGCGCAACTCGCTGCGCAGCACCGAACCGACCGCGACAACGTCGGCCGCCTTCGATCCGGAGATACCTGAGATCAGGTAGATCGTGACCACGACCACCTGCAGCAAGCCGCCGCGCAGATGTCCGACGAAGGCTGTGGCGAACCGCACCAGCCGCACGCTGATGCCGCCCTTCTCCATGATCAGGCCGGCCCAGATGAAGAACGGCAGGGTCAGAAGAATGAAGTGCCCAGTGCCGTCGACCGTATTCTGCGCTGCCGCGACGAGCGGTGCGGAATCGGTGACTTGGAGAAAGAAGAGCGACCCGAGCAGCATCGAGAAGCTGACCGGCAGGCCAAGAAGCACGGCGATAAAGAACAGCAGCAGCATCACGCCGAGCGTGGCGCTGACGCCGAACTTCGCGCCCGGCATGTAGCCGATCACCGTCACCAGCGCGATCATGGCGATCACGACCGGCAGCGCTTTCAACACGGACGGAACGGAGTGATAGAAGAGCAGCCGCTCCAAGGCGAACAGGCCGACGAGTGTCAGGCCGATGGTGAACGGCAAGGCGAGCCAGATTTGGTTGATCTGCAGGAGCGGCGTCACCGAGTAGGACGCGATGGTGAGCAGATCGAACGAAACCCAGACCGTGACGACGGCGACGCAAAGAATAAGAGCGTCCACCCCGACGGCGACGCCCTCACGGAGGTTGTCCGGGAAGAAGCGTGTCACGAACTGGATGGCGGTGTGGTGGCGCGCGCGATAGGCGAGCGCTCCACCGATGAAGGACAGCGTCGTCAGGCAGAGTTTCGACGCTTCTTCCGCCCAGAGCAGCGAGTGCGTGTAGAGGACGCGGATGCTGACGTCGAAAAGAACGACGCTCAGCTCTCCGATGAGTGCGACGACCAGGACAATCCTTGCAATGGAGTCCAGACCGTCGAGAACAGTGCGCACAGCGCGTGCGAATGGCCCGCGCTGCCAGTCAGCCAGCGCGGGCTCGGAGACCGGAGCGAGA
>JAFKKS010000272.1:2756-20018 GCA_017304555.1 Hyphomicrobiales bacterium | reverse complement strand
TGGCAATGGCGGGTGTCGGTCTGCTCGTTTTCATGGCCGACGACCGGCAACTGCGCGACATCACGTTCTGGACGCTCGGATCACTGACCGGAGCGACGTGGCCGAAGGTCGCGAGCCTCGCGCCCATCGTCGTCGCGCTTGTCATTGCGCCGCCATTCATGGCGCGCCGCCTCGACCTCTTGGTGCTCGGCGAAGCGGAAGCCTTCCACATGGGCATCGCCGTCGAGCGCTTGAAACGCTACGCCATCGTCGCCGTCGCGGCGGCAACGGGTGCGGCCGTCTCGATTTCGGGCGTCATCGGATTCGTCGGCATCATCGTCCCGCATCTTCTGCGGCTGGTCATCGGCCCCGGCCACCGGCTGCTGCTGCCGTCGTCGATGCTGTTCGGCGCGACCTTGCTGATGATCGCGGATACTTTCGCACGCACTGTCGCTGCGCCCGCCGAACTTCCGATCGGCATCCTCACGGCGCTGATCGGCGCGCCTTTCTTCCTCTCGCTCCTGTTGCGCCAGCGCGGCGTATTCGGCCTATGAGCGCCGTCCTGGAAGCCGTGCGGGTCTCCGTCCGGGCGGAACGCAAGACCATTCTCGACGGGGCGAGCGTCGGCATCTCACAAGGCGAGACGCTGGCTCTGGTCGGCCCCAACGGTGCGGGAAAGTCGACGCTGCTCAAGGCGCTATCCGGGGAACTGCAGCCGGCATCCGGATATGTCGCGCTGCACGGCAAGCCCGTCGCCTCCTACGCGCCGCAGGCGCTGGCGCAGCGCCGCGCCGTCCTCTCGCAGAGCGTGACCGTCGCGTTTCCTTTCACTGTCGGCGAGATCGTCGCCATGGGCGCGGGCGACCGCGGCGGGCGGACACGCGACGCGATGGTGGAGACGGCGCTCGCCGACGTCGACCTGGCGGACTGCGGCGGACGCATCATCACGACGCTGTCCGGCGGCGAGCAGCAGCGCGCGCACTTCGCCCGTGTACTCGTCCAGCTTTCCTGCGGTGAAGATCTGCACGGGCCGGGCGTGCTACTGCTCGACGAGCCGACATCCAATCTCGATCTACGCCATCAACTCGCGCTGATCACGGCGGCGCAGCGGCGCGCCGCGCGCGGAACCGCCGTCATCGCCGTGCTGCACGACCTCAATCTTGCAGTGCTGCTCGGCCAACGCATCGTCGTGTTGGAGCAAGGACGCATCGTCGGCGACGGCACGCCGCGCGAGATCGTCACCGACGACATGCTGGCGAAGGTCTTCAAGGTGCCGGGAGCCGTCGGCCGCGTTCCGGCGGATGTCCCGTTCGTGCTGCCGCATGGGATTGCGATGGCCGATCCGGCAAGCGTGGCTCCTGGGCCGTCGCCCTTCGAGGCTCGGCGCTAACGCGCTTCGCACCTCAGGGTGACGGACCGTAGTCCGTCCGGGGGAGACACTTCTTCAGTTCAGCGTGTTCTTCACGAATTCGCCGCCCTTCATGATCGCCGCCATGCGATCGCCCTGCCCGGTCAACACGGCGATGCCCTTGAGCGGATCGCCGTCGACGACGATCAGGTCCGCGAACGCGTCCGGCGCGATGACGCCGAGCCTACCTTTCATGCCGACCACGTCAGCCGCGACGGACGTCGCGCTGGCGATCACTTCCTGCACCGGAAGCACCTGGGCGCGGATGGTGAACTCCTCCGACTGACGGCGATGCATGTCGCCGAGAAGATCGGTGCCGTAAGCCATCGTCACGCCGGCCGAGCGCATGATGTCGAGCGACTTGAGGCCGGAGAGGCGAACATCGTCGATCTTGCCGATGGAAACGGGCGGCAGCCCAAGGCTCTCGCCCTCCTGCTTCAAGGCTTCGAACGTCACGAGCGTCGGCACCGCCCAGGCGCCGCGCTCAACCATCAGCTTCGCGGTCGCCGGCGTGATGAGGTTCGCGTGCTCGACGGACTTCACGCCGCATTCGACGCAGCGGCGGATGGCGTCGTCTGTATAAAGATGCGCGGCGACGTAGGTGCGCGCCATCTCGGCCTCCTCGACGATCGCCGTCACCTCCTCACGCGAGAAACCGAAATACTGGATCGGATCGGTCGGCGAGGCGACCCCGCCGTTCGCCATGATCTTGATGAAGTCGGCCCCGCCCTTGAGTTCCTCGCGCGCCGCGCGGCGTGCTTCCGGAACGCCATCGCAGATGCGGCCGAGCGAGCCGAGCTGGCGGATGTAGTAATCGCGCTCGCGTGCATCATACGGCCCGCGCAAGTCGGCATGGCCGCCCGTTTGCGATAGAGCCTTGCCCGACATGACCAGCCGCGGCCCGATGATCGAGCCTTCCTCGGACGCAAGCTTCAGGCCGACATCGGCGCCGCCGACATCGCGCACGGTGGTGAAGCCGCGCATCAGCATCGCGTGCATGATGCCGCTCGCGCGCGCTGCGATCAGCGAATTCGGCAGCAGCGCATTCTGCGCGAGATTGACGAGGCTGGCGATGACGTGCACGTGGCAATCGATCAGGCCAGGCATCAGCGTCTTGCCCTTGAGGTCGATCACCTGCGCCGAGCTCTTGATCGGCTTGTCGCTCACCTCACGGAAGCGGTCGCCTTCGATCAACACGTTCATGCCCGTCACGGGCTTGTCGGCTGCGCCATCGACGATGGCCGCATTTTTCAAGAGAATCATCGGATATCCCGCCTTTGCAAAATAGGCCCTGATCAATGCGACGTGATGCTAGCCTGCATTCACGTCGAGTAAAATGCGACCGCTCACCGAGCCCGCCTGCAGCGCCGCAAGCGCGCGCGCGAACTCCGCCAGCGGCACCCGCAGGCCGATGTGCGGCTTGAACTTGCCGGCGCCATAGAGGCCAAAAATCTCGCGCTGTGCCGCGGCGACACGTTCCGGCTCGCGCTCGCGGTAATCCGACCATTGCAGTCCGGTTGCCGTGATGTTTTTCACCAGGAGATAATTGCCGCGGATCGCCGGAATGTCGCCGGAAGCAAAACCGACGATCACGATACGGCCGCTCCAGGCAATCGCGCGCATCGCTGCCTGATGCGCGTCGCCGCCGACGGAGTCGATGACCACGTCCGCGCCGTGGCCGTCCGTCATGCGCGCGACCTCCTCACGCAGACGATCGTGCAGGTTCGGCATCGTGAGATCGATCACGTCGTCCGCGCCAGCTTCGCGCGCGACCCGCGTTCCTCTTGCACCGCGCGCCGCTCCGATCACACGCGAGGCGCCGAACGCCTTCGCAAGCTGGATACTGGCGATGCCGACGCCGCCCGACGCGCCGAGAACAAGCACCGTCTCGCCCGACTTGAAATTAGCGCGCGCCCTCAAAGCGAGATACGCGGTCAGGTAGGTGAGGCCGAGCGCCGCGGCGGTCGCGAAATCCATACCGTCCGACATCGGATAGCAATGCGCCGCTTTCGCGCGCAGGCGCTCGGCATAAGCGCCGTACTCGACCTGGAACGCGATACGGTCGCCGACCTTCAAGCCGCTCACGCCGGGCGCCACGGCGATAATGTGCCCCGCACCGCACTTCCCCGGCGAGAACGGCAGCGGCGGCTTGATCTGATAGCGGCCTTCCATCACCAGCACGTCCGGGAAGTTCACTTCCGAGACAACCGGCGCGACCACGACCTCGCCCGGCTGCGGCGTCGGGTCCGGACAATCCTCGAGCTTCGCATTCGCAATCGGCCCGAATTCACGAACGAGAACGGCTTTCATTTGAGATATTTCGCGTTGCCGTCGCCAAGCTCGGGCGCGGCGACGGGTGTCTTCGCATCGGCGCGGAAGGCAGGCGCGATCGGCACCGGCAGCGCCGGCATGTGCGCACCGGCGGCATTCGTCACCGTGTGGTCGAACAGGCCGCGCGCCTTGAAATGCGGATCGTTCAACGCGTCGGCGATCGTCGCCACCACCGAGCAGCAGCAATCCTTGCCGGCGAACTTGCCGCGCCAGGTTTCGCTGTCTTCACTACGGATGATCTCGGCGCAACGATTGAGTGTCGCCTGAGGATCGCGGCTGTCGTCCCGCAGGGCTGGATCGAGGGCGATGATCTCGCAGAACGTCTCCCAGAATTTCTGCTCGATCGGCGCAGCAGCGACGACCTTGCCATCGCGCGTCGGAAAAAGGTGATAGCGCGCGGTCCCGCCGGTGACGAGCTCGGCGCCGTTGCCCGGCGGCTGGCCGGTCGCGGCGAGCTGACCCATCGCCCAGTACATGAAGGGAAAGAGGCCGTCGGTCATCGCGACGTCGAGGAAGCAGCCCTCGCCGGTGCGGGTGCGGTTATGCAGCGCGAGGATGATGTTCATCACCGCCGGATAAGCGCCGCCGGCGATGTCGGCGATCAGCGCGGGCGGCACGGTCGGATGGTCGAATTGCCCCATCGACAATGCGAGCAAGCCGGCGTCGCCGATATAGTTGAGGTCGTGCCCGGCGACGTCGCGTTTCGGGCCGTCCTGGCCGTAGCCGGTGATGGCGCAATAGACGATGCGCGGATTGATCTTGCGCACGCTCTCGTAGTCGAGGCCGAGGCGCGCCATCACGCCGGGGCGAAACTGCTCGACGATGACGTCGGCGCGTTCGATCAGCGGGCGAAGCTGCGCGATCGCAGTAGGGTCCTTGAGATCGAGCGCGAGGCTTTTCTTGCCGCGATTGAGCAGCGCGAAGTTGACGCCGAAGCGTCCCCACTGCGGGGCGTAGGCGCGCATGTCCTCGCCCTTGCCCGGGCGCTCGATCTTGAGCACTTCGGCGCCGGCTTCCGCCAACAGCAGCGTCGCCATCGGCCCCGGCAGGAGCGTCGAGAAGTCGAGAACCAGCGTGCCTTCGAGCGGGCGCGTCATTTTTTCCTCCGCGCCGCCGCAACTACGGCGCGCCGTGCCGGCGCGTAGGTGGCGGTGCCATAGGTCTCGAACAGCGCCTGCGTCACGTCATGATGATGCGCGAGGCCGCCGCGCGTGACGCGCTCGATCGGGCCATCGGGATAGCCGAGACCGAGCCGGCAGGTGAGATCCATGTCGGCGGCGGTCGCGAGCCCCTCGTCGAGAAAGCGCAGCGCGACATTGTATTTCGGGCGCACGAGACGATCGATGATGCGGCCGGCCTGGTCGCTGCAGACGACGACGGTGAAGCCCGCCGCTTCGAACACCGCGCGCGCCGCCGCAATGGCGCTCTCCGCCGTGCGCGGCTGGCACACCAGCTCGATCAGCTGTGATGGCGCATCGTCGCCGTTGCGATAGCGCGCAAAACCGAGAACGTTACCGCCCTCCTCGCCTTCCTTCTCGCCGGTATGCGTGCCGAGGCTTTCGGTGCCGAGCTCGATCAGCACGGCGGCCTTGTCGGGCGCCGCCGCGAGCGGCGTGCCGAGATGAATGATGACATCGGCGTCGTCCTTCGATGCGCCTGCGAGGAACGCGTCGCCCTTCGGAAACGATCGGCTCTCGCCGCTTTGCTTGATCGTGTATCGCGTGCTCATGCGCCAAACATCGCTCCGCCTTGGTAATTGTAGAAGCCGCGGCCGGACTTGCGGCCGAGGAGACCGGCCGCAACCATGCGGCGCAGAAGCGGCGGACAGGCCGCGCGCGGATCGAGCGTGATCGGATAGAACGCCTCGCACAGCCTGATCTGCGTATCGAGGCCGACGAGGTCGACAAGCTCGAGCGGGCCCATCTTGTAGCCGAGGCCGACCTTGATCGCCTTGTCGATATCTGCCGGCGACGCGACGCCCGCTTCGACCGCGCGGATGGCATCGTTGTTGAACGGCACGAGCAGCGCGTTGAGGATGAAGCCCGGCTTGTCCTGCGTCTTTACCGGCTTTTGTCCGGCGGCCTCCGTCCAGGCCCAAGCCGTGGCGAAGGTCTCATCCGACGTGAGGACGCCCGGCGACATCTCGACGAGCTTCATCAGTTGCGCCGGCAGGCAGAAATGCATGCCGACGACGCGCTGCGGGCGCTTGCTGCCGGAGGCGATCTCGGTGATCGAAAGCGTCGAGGTGTTGGAGCCGAAGATCGTCGTCTCTGCGCAGACTTCGTCGAGCGCGCTGAGCAGCTTCTTCTTTACGCCGAGGTCTTCGAACACCGCCTCGATGACGAGGTCGCAATCGCTCAGCGCATCGAGCTTCGACGAGCGCGAGAGATTGCCGATGACCGCGTCGCGCTCTTGCGCCTGCATCTTGCCGCGCTCGACCGATTTGTCGAAGAAGCCGCGCGTCTGCTTCTCGGCGCGCGCCAACGCGTCATCCGACGTGTCGAAGCAGATCGTCTTGAAGCCCGCGCGCGCGGCGACGATGGCGATGCCGGCGCCCATCGTGCCGCCAGCGCCGCAGACGCCGACTGTTTTTATGTTTGTTGCAGCCATACACTCGTTCTTTCTTCACCTCCCCTTGAAAAGGGGAGGTCGGCGTGCGCAGCACGTCGGGTGGGGATCGTAGACGAGAAAAACAAAAGCGACCCCCACCCCGACCCTCCCCCTTTCAGGGGAAGGGGGTCGCTATGCGGCACCGTTCGGAAGCTCATCATCGCTTCACGAAACTGCGGCCGATCAGCTGGCGGTGCACCTGGTTGGTGCCCTCCCAGATCTGCGTCACCTTGGCGTCGCGCATCAGCCGCTCGACGCGGAAGTCGCGCATATAGCCGTAGCCGCCGTGCATCTGCACCGCGTCGGTGGAAATGCGCATCGCGAGGTCCGACGCGCGCATCTTCGCCATCGACGCCTCATGCCCGTATTCGACCTCGTTCGCCTCGACGAGGTCGGCGACATAGTCGAGCCAGCGCTCAGCCATCGCAAGATCGGTCGCGGTGTCGGCGAGCATGAACTGGTTGCCCTGGAACTCAGAAATCTTCCGGCCGGACTGGGTGCGCTCGTTCATGTAGCTCACCATGTCCTTGAACGCGGCGGTGGCGATGCCGAGCGCATGGGCGGCAATGCTCGGCCGCGACTTGTTGAGAGACGAAAACAGAATGCGAAGCCCCTCGCCCGGCTTGCCGAGCAAGTTCGCGCGCGGCACGCGGCATTTGTTGAAGGCGATGGTCGCGGTCGATGACGCGCAGTGCCCCATCTTCTTCTCGAGGCGCACCACTTCGAAACCGGGCGTGCCTTTCTCGAAGATCAAGGTGGAGATGGCGCCCTTGCGATCGTCGATCTCGGACCAGCGGCCGAACAGCAAGATCAGATCGGCGATATCGCCATTGGTGATGAACATCTTGCCGCCGTCGACGATGATGTCGTCGCCGTCGGGTGTGAACGTCGTCTTCATGCCCGTCGCGTCGGAGCCGGCGTTCGGCTCGGTGATGCCGAGCGCGCCAAGCCCGCCCTCGGCGATGCGCGGAAGGAGGCGCTTGCGCTGCTCGTCAGTCCCTTGGTCGATCAGCGATTTCAAGCCATTGAAGGTCGTCGACCAGACAATTGCGGTCGAAGCGCAGGCTTCCGCGAGGATCTTCACCACTTCGAGATAGACGCGGTAGCGCACCAGCGAGCCGCCGAAGGCGTCCGGGATGAACAACATGTTGGCGCCGAGGTCGTTCAGCGCTTTCATGTTCTCAGGTGGAAGCCTGCCTTCCGCGTCCGCACGTGCCGCGTTCGGCGCAATCACCGTGTCGGCGACGCGACGGAACTGATCGAGGATGAGCTTCTCCTCCTCCGACCATTTGCGCGCGCGCTCCAGGTTCTCGAAAATCTGCATACGAGGCTCCGTCAGCGATCGCGGAACGCGGGCTTGCGCTTCTCGGCGAAGGCCGCCATGCCCTCTTCGGCATCGGCCATGCGGAAGGCGAGCGTGCCGAGATCGGTCTCGACCTTGAGCCCTTCATGCACCGGCAGGTCGAGCGCGCGCTGCACCGCCTCGCGTGCGAAGCCGAGCGCCGGCAGGCTGTAGCCAGAGAACTCGCGTGCGAAGGTTATGCCCGCCTCGACCGGGTCGCCATCGACGAGGCGATGCAAGAGGCCGATCGCCAGCGCTTCGTCCGCCGCGACGGTGCGTCCCGTCATGATCATTTCGAGCGCGCGCCCCTCGCCGATCAGGCGCGGCAGGCGCTGCGTGCCGCCATAGCCGGGAATAAGGCCGAGCTTGATCTCGGGCAGGCCGACCTTGGCGTTGCGCGTCGCGATGCGGAAGGTGCAGGCGAGCGCCATCTCCAGTCCACCGCCGAAGGCGAAGCCGTTGATGATGGCGACCGAAGGCATCGGCAAAGTGTCGAGCTTGGCGAAGATCGCTTGGCCACGCGCCGCCTGGCGCTTCTGCGCGGCGAGATCGCGGCCGAGCAATTCCTTGATGTCGGCGCCGGCGCAGAAGGCCTTCGGCCCTGCGCCGGTGATCAGCAGCGCGCGGATGTCCATCTTCGCGGCTTCATCGAACGCCGCCGCGATGTCTTCGAGGATCGCGAAAGAGAGCGCATTAAGCGCCTCCTGGCGATCGAGCGTCAGAAGCGCGAACTCGTCACGGCGCGTCAGCGTCACCGGCATCAGGCACTTTCCTTCTGGCGCCAGCGCACCGGCGTGGGCGAAAGTTCGCCGCGCTTCACCATCTCGACAAGCTCGCGCTTGAGGATCTTGCCGCTTGCCGTGAGCGGGAACGATGTGACCGCGACAAAGAATTCCGGCATGTCGTACTTCGATAGACCTTCCTCCGCGAGATGATCGAGCAGCGCCTCGGGCGTCAGATCGCTGATCGCCGCGATGCAGACGCGCTCACCCAAGCGCTCATCGGCGATCGGGAAGCAGGCGACACGTTCGACCTGCGCATGACGCACGGCCAGCGCCTCGATATGCGCGGGGTAGATGTTGTGGCCGCCGCGGATGATGAGGTCCTTGAGGCGCCCGGAAATCTCGAGGTTGCCTTGCTCGTCCAGACGACCGAGGTCGCCGGAGAGAAACCAGCCGTCGCGGTTGAAGCTGCCCGCCGTTGCGTCCTGGTTGCCGTAATAACCGAGCATCAGCGCGGCGCCACGGCCGCCGATCTCGCCGACCGTCCCGCGCGGCACCTCGTTATCGGAATTGGCGGCATCGAATATCCGCACCTCGTAAGCCGGGCCGCCGCGCCCGCAGGTGCCGACGATCGTGCCTCGGTCATCGGTTGGATGCGTGTATTGGTGCGAGGAATTCTCCGTCATGCCGTAGATGTTCTGCGGCTTGATGCCCTGCTCGACGAACGCTTCCGCGACCGACGGCGGGATCGGCGAGCCGGCCATATAGAACACGTCGACCTTGCCGAGGCGATCGAGACCACGCTGGCGCTGCTCGGCGAGGATATCCATCGCGTGCGTCGGCACGCCCATCACATAGGTCGCCTCGGTGTCGACCATCCAGTCGAGCGCGTGCGCGCCCTGCGGCGGATCGTTGACGATCAGTTCGCAGCCGGCGACCAATGCCTGCGCCACCGCGACCCAGGCGATGTGGTGCGAGAGCGGGCTCAGCGTCAGGAGCTTCGTGTGCGGCCCGTGGCTCCAGTCGCGCACAAGATTGCGCGCATTGGCGAGCAGCGAATTGTCCGAATGCATCACGCATTTCGGCGCGCCGGTCGTGCCGGACGTGAAGGCGAGATAAGCAACCTTGTCGGGATCGCTGACGGGCGCGCCAGGTGCGGCGCCGGCCTTCGGAAAATCCGAAAGGGTGTAAACGCGGCGCAGGGACGCGACATCCTTCAGCGCCGCATCGAAATCGACTTTGGCGCGGTCGACGCCCCAGCCGGGCTCAGTGACCAGCACGCTAGCGTGCAGACGGTTGAGCAGCGTGACGATCTCGCCGCAGGTATAAGTCCGGTGCAGCGACGGATTGCAGGCGAAACCTTGCCGGCTGCAAGCGAGCAGCATCACCACTGCTTCGACGCGATTGCCGAGCCACATCGACACACGATCGCCGCCGGCGAGGCCGAGCGAAACGAGGTCCGCCGCCGTGCCGTCAACCCAGGCGAGCAGTTCGCGCCAGGTCAGACGGTGGCGGCTGTCGCGCAGCGCGAAAGCATCCGGCGTCGCCGCCGCATGCTTCGCGAGCAGCGCATAGAACGTTTCATCCTGCCACGTGCCTTGCGCGTAATAGCGCCGCGCCGCGACAGGGTGATGCAGCGTGAGAAACGGCCGCATGGTCAGTGACCGAACTTGCTCGAATCCGGTTTGCGCTTGTTGCCGAAGGAATCGCTGAGCTCGTGGCTCTCCTCGCCCTCCATATAAGCGCGCAGCAGCAGATCATGCGTCACGCGTGAGAGGCCCGAGACACCGCCGTGGCGCGCATTGAAGGCGCCCTTCACAGCCGCAAGCGCGAAGGCGCCGCGATCCGCGATCTCAAGCGCGAACTTGCGCGTTTCCGCCTTGAGTTGATCGTCGGGCACGACCTTGTTGATGAGACCGAGCTCAAGCGCATACTTCGCGCTCATCTTCGGATTGTGGAACCAGATTTCCTTGGCCTTCTTCTTGCCGACGATATCCTCGAGGTACCAGGTGCCGTAGCCGGCATCGAAGGAGCCCATCATCGGCCCGACCTGACGGAACACCGCGCTTTCCTTCGCGATAGTGAGGTCGCAGACCATGTGCAGCACGTGGCCGCCACCAACCGCGAAGCCGTTGACGGACGCGATCACCGGCTTCTGCAGGCGCTCGATCGATTCATACATGTCGAGCGTCGGCAGCGTGCCGGCATAGAGCGTGGTCTTCTCCATGCCGTCCTTGCGGCCGCCGATGCAGAAGAACTTCTCACCGGCGCCGGTGAGCACAATCACGCGCGTGCGCGTCTCGCGGCGGATCTCATTGATGCAGTCGCGGATCTCATGGCACGTCGTCGCCGTGAACATGTTTCCGTCTTCGGGGCGGTTCAGCGTAATCGTGCCGATGGGGCCATCTTCTTCATACAAAATCGTTTCGTAAGCCACTTCGTTTCGTCCTGGGTTCGTTTCGTTTCCGCGCCGGAACCGCCGGGCCGCTTTGGGCGTGATCCACCTTCATCGGATCGCGCCCTCCGCCTGTCTTAGACGGGCGCGATCTGTCCGAAAACCTTTTCGGGGATCATACCTCTAAGCGACAGGGCTAACCGATCCACGCTCGATACGATAGGCCCGCGCAAGCAGATCAGCCACGTGAACCTCGTTCGATTCCGAGATGAGGACGGACACGCCCTGGCCCTTGAGATTGGCGAGTACTTCGCCAAGCCGCCGGGCGAGCGCCGGCGCCAAGCCTTCGAAGGGCTCATCCAGCAACAAAATGCGGGTTCCCGCCATCAGGGCGCGCGCCAGCGCCACCATTTTCTGCTGCCCGCCGGAGAGTTCCAGCGCGCGCCGCTCGCGAAAGCGCGCCACTTCCGGCATCAGACCGAAAATCCAGTCCAGCCGCTCATCCGCCTTCTCGTGCTTCACAACCCAGGTGGGCAGGCGGACGTTCTCTTCTACCGTAAATTCAGGCACCAGGCGCCTGTCTTCCGGCATGTAGCCGATGCCATAGCCGACCCGGCGATGCGGTGGCAGCGTCAGCAGATCGGCCCCGTCGAACGTGACCTTGCCGTTCGCCTCCATGGCCCCCATCAGGGCCCGTAGCAGCGTGGTCTTGCCTGCGCCGTTGCGGCCGATCAACCCGCACATCTGCCCCTCGCCGACGGCCAGCGAAGCATTGCGGATGATCGGGATCGGCCCGATCGAAACGTTCAGGTTGGCGACCTCAAGCATGCGGCGAAGCCTCTCCGTGGGGCAACTTGAGCTTCGCGCCGGTGATCAATTCCTGCACGCGCGCTTGCCCGAGCGTTTCGC
The DNA here is from genome assembly GCA_017304555.1 of Hyphomicrobiales bacterium. Classification (GTDB taxonomy): domain Bacteria; phylum Pseudomonadota; class Alphaproteobacteria; order Rhizobiales; family Xanthobacteraceae; genus JAFKKS01. Next base: position 8,322 of record JAFKKS010000272.1, on the reverse strand, counting down.
CGGGGGTGCCGTCGGCAATCACGGTTCCGTCGTAGAAAGCAAGCACGCGGTCCGCAAACCGCTCGACGATCTCCATGTCGTGCTCGACGAAGAGGACCGTGATGTTGCGCGCCTTCAGCGCCGACATCACGACATCCATGAGTTGGAACTTCTCCTCGATCGAGATGCCGCTCGTCGGCTCGTCGAGCAGAAGCACCCGCGGCGCACCGGCCACCGCCATGGCGATGTCGAGGAGCTTGCGGATGCCTTGCGGCAACGTTGACGCGAGGGTGTCGCGATAAGCGGCAATCTGAAACAGCTCGATCGCGACATTCACGTCCGCGGCGATTTCAGGGGCGTGAACCGAACGCAGCGCCGCCGAAATGAAGCGCCCATCGCCGCGCGCGATCGCGGTCGCCGCGCACATATTGTCGAAGACGCTCAATGACGGAAAAACCTGCGCGACCTGGAACGAACGAGAGATCCCCATCTGCGTGATATCACGGGACGGCAGGCCGGTGATGTCCTTGCCCTCGAAATGGATCGACCCTTTCGTCGGCGTCAGGTGGCCGGTGATCATGTTCACGAACGTCGTCTTGCCGGCGCCGTTCGCACCGATGACGCCGACGGTCTGCTGCGCCGGAATGTCGAGCGAGATGTCGCGCGCGGCAACAACGGAACCGAATGTCTTCTCAAGCCCGGAAACGGAGAGGATCGCGCTCATGACGTCGCCACCGGCTTCGTATCCGGCTTGCGTCGGCGAAAGCGCGTCGCGAGCGAACCCAGGCCCTCAGGCAGGAACAGAATGGTGAGCAGCAGCACGATGCCGAGCGTCATCTGCCAGAAGCCCGGCAGAACCGCGAAGGCAAAGGAGCGCACAATCTCGAACACCAATGAACCGACGAAGGCGGCGGCGACCGAGCCGGCGCCGGCCAGGATCGTCACGAAGACGAAGCCGCCGGACGTGGTCCAATACGACATGTTCGGATCGACGTGGCCGATCGTCATCGCGGCCAGCGCGCCGCCGACGCCGGCGAGCGTGCCGGCGATGACGAGCTTCATATGGATCAGCCGCGTGACCGAGATGCCGAGGAATTCGACCCGGATCTCGTTGTCGCGGATCGGCACGGCAAGCGCGCCTGCGACCGACTTGAAGTAAACCCCGATCACGAGTGCGGAGATCGCGCAGACGACGAGAACGAACCAATAAAGCGCGAACCCGAGTGCATCGCCGTGCGGCGCGTAGCCGAGGAAATGCGGCGGGTCGACGCCGAAGCCGTCGGTCGAGCCGAGCGTTTCCGTTTTCACCAGCACGCCGTAGAGGATCATCGACATTGCGAGGCTCAGCATCGCGAAAAAGATCTCGCGATAGCGCGCCAGCAGGAAGCCGGTCAGAAAGGCGACGATGCCGGCGACGAGCCCTCCAGCGATCAGAAGCACGAAGGCATCGCTGACGCCGGCCCAGCGGGCGAGCAACGCCACCGTATAAGCGCCGGAGCAGTAATAAAGCGCCTGCCCGAACGGGACGAGCCCCGCCCGCCACAAGATGATGAGGCCGAGCACGACAAGCGCGTTGGCGAAGGCGATCGTCAGCAACGAGACGAGCCAGGGCGGCAGAAAGAAGCCGATGATGCCGGCGGCGAGAAAAAGAACCGCTCCAATGAGATTTGCGCGCGAGAGCATCAGATCTTCCTCGGCTGCGCGCGAGTGAACAACCCGTAGGGCCGGAACACGAGAACGAGCGCCATGACCGCATAGATCACGAAAAGCTCGATCTGCGGCATCAGATGCACGGCGGCGGCGCGGCAGATACCGACAATCAAGGCGCCGACGAGCGCGCCCTCAATCGATCCCATGCCGCCCACCGCCACGACGGCAAAGGCGAGCACGATGACCTCGACACCGATCCCGAGCGTGATGGATATCTTCGGCGCCATCATCGCGCCGCCGAGCGCGCCGAGCATGGCGCCGATGATGAAGGTGACGGTGTAGACGACGGTGACGTTGATGCCGAACGCGGCGGCGGTCTCACGGTCGAAAATGACGACGGTCAGAAGCCGGCCGTAGCGCGTGAATTTCAGCGCCCAATAAGCGAAAAGCGCCAAGCCTGCCGAGATCGCAACGAGAAGGATGTCGTAGTTGGACAGAACGAGTTCGCCGATTTCGACATTGCCCGCCCACACCATCGGCTGGTAGGCGGCGTAAGACTGCGGGCCCCAGATGAAGACGATCACGTCCTCAAGGATAAGGAACACAGCATAGGTGACGAGCACGACGATGACTTCGTCGCGGCCATAGACGAAGCGCAGAACGCCACGCTCGAGAATGAGGCCAAGGACGAGGCCAATCGCCATCGCCAGCAAAATCATGAAGAGGAAGCCGCCGGCTTCGGGCAGCCCGCGGTCATAGTAGATGCCCGCCGCCATGGCGGCGCCGTAAGCGCCGAAGGCGTAAAACGACCCGTGTGCGACATTCAAAATCTTCATCACGCCGAAGATCAGCGTGAGGCCGACCGCGACCATGAAAAGGTATGCGGCATAGGCGAGGCCATCGGTCAGGATGGCAAACGCAGTCAGCACGGGAAATCCTGTCGATCAGAATAAATCAAAGCGGAGCGCCAGCGGCAACGCGGCCGCACATCGAGAGGCGCCGATGGCGGCCAGGAGACCCAGCCTCCATCGGCTAATACTTCCGTCAGCGCACGCCGCGGCGGATTGAGAGCGAACCACACGCGGGGGCCACACTCAACCGCAATCGACGGCGTTCGGCCTGAAGGTCAATCGCACTTGGCGCCCTTCATGCCGCCCTTGATCCAGTCCTCGGCGTTGACGTCTGCCGGAGGATTGGCGCACTCGGCCGGGAAGCGCACCACGTCGACAATCTCGCCCTCATTCTTCTGCTTGTTGAACTTGTAGGTGCCGTAGGCGATCTCGGCGATGCCCTGATGCCCGTGGCCGATCGCGAGCTTGATGGTGCTGCCGAACGCCTCGAATTGGAGGTTCTCAAACGCCGCGACCACTTCGTCGATCGTCGGCTTGGCGTCGTTCTTGGCCTTCGCAGCCTTCTCCCAGGCGGCTTTCAGCCCGATGATCGACTGCGCCATGTGGTACGACGGATAGGTCGGCGCCGTGCCGTAACGGTCGGTGTAGACCTTCACGAACCACTTGTTGAGCTCGGTGTCGCGCGCGAGAGGGCCGTTCGAGCCGCGGGCACCGATGATCGACCCGTCGGGAATCTTGTTGCCCAGCCGCTTCATCGAAGATTCCGCGGTCGTGGCCAGGATCGTCATGCGCTTGCCGAGGCCGCGAGCGGCCTGCTGGTAGATGAAGCTTTCCAGGTCGCCGTCATAGAAGCTGGTATGCAGGACCTGCGACTTGGAAGTCAGCAGCGTCGAGATTTCGGCGCCGTATTCACCCGCGAACAGCTTCGGGAACAGTTCCTTGTCGACCTTCGCCTTGGGAGCGAGCACGCTCATCGCGCCGACGAAATCGCGCCAGGAGTCCTGCCCCCAGGCGTAGTTCTGATTGATGCCGGAATAGAGCGTGACGTTTTTCTTCTTGGCGAGAACGTAACGCGCGGCGGCAACGTTATCCTGCGTCGCGTGCGGCGTGACGCGGAAAACGTATTTGCGCGGCTTTTCCTCGAAGATGCGCGGCGTGCCGCAATCGAACAATACCGTCAGCGCCTTCAACTCCTCCGCCACCGGCGTGACCGCGAGACAGTTGCCGGACGAAACGTAGCCGACAATGGCATCGACCTGATCGCGCTGCACCAGGTTGCGGTATTCGCTGACGACGTTGGCGGCCGAGCCGCTTTCGTCAATGATCTTGGTCTCGATCTTCAGGCCGCCGAGGCCAACGGTGTTGTAAGGGGCCGGCACCTTGCCCGCATTGAGCGCCTCGATCAGGATCTCCGCGCCGTTACGACCCGGCACGCCAAACGGCCCGGCGGCCGGACCGCTCAAGAACGTCACCAAACCCAGCTTTACGCTGCCCGCGTCCTGCGCCTGAACCGGGGCGGCGCCTCCTGCGAAGGCGGCAATCGCCAGCGCCGCCGCTCCGCTCCGGAGCATGCGAATTGCGTAGTTCTTCATAATTTCTATCTCCCTAGCCCTCAGAACGCACCAATCGTCACGTCCTCGCGCCATAACAAACGCGATCCATAAAACTTATTCAACCGTGATCGCAGCACGGCAAGAGCAAAGCGCCGACCGGAGCCAACCCGCTGCAACCTGTGCTACGCTAAGGAACCCGACAACAGCCCGCAACCGCATGGTGTCCCATATGTCCTTGGCTTCCAGCCGGCCCCTGGCCTCTCAAGAAAGCACACCCGCCACGGTCGATGGTCGTGCCGCCCGCATCGCCATCAGAGAAGGTAAGCATCGCGGGCCGACCTCCGGCCTCGCGCCGGGCTACGTGCAGGGCAATCTCGCGATCCTGCCGCGCGACGTCGCCGGCGATTTCCTGCAGTTCTGCCAGCTCAATCCGAAGCCGTGCCCGCTGCTCGGGAGCACCGCGCCGGGAGACTGGCGGGTGCCGGGCCTCGGAGAAGACTTGGACTTGCGCACCGATGTTCCGCGTTACCGCGTCTGGCAAAACGGCGAGTTGATCGATGAGCCCGAGGACGTCCTGCGCTATTGGCGCGACGACCTTGTCGGCTTCGTCATCGGATGCTCCTTCTCCTTCGAGGCGGCGCTGATCGAGGATGGGCTCGAGATGCGGCACATCACGACGGGATGCACGGTGCCGATGTATCGGACGTCAATGATGACGAAGCCGGCGGGGCCTTTTCATGGCCCGACCGTCGTGTCCATGCGCCCGTTCAAACCGGCGGCCGCAATCCGCGCCGTGCAGATCACGACGCGCTTCCCGGCCGTCCATGGCGCGCCGGTCCATATCGGCAAGCCGGAGATGATCGGCATCCGCGACCTCGCCCGCCCCGACTACGGCGATTCCGTCGCCGTTCATGACGACGAACTGCCTGTGTTCTGGGCGTGCGGCGTCACCCCTCAGGCCGTCATCGCGACCGCGAAGCCGGCATTCTGCATCACGCATTATCCCGGCTGCATGCTGGTCACCGATCGCCGCAACAGCGAGCTTTCCGTCCTCTAGATCACGATGATTTTGGATCGAATCGATCCAAAATCATGAACGTGATCGATTCTCATATTTTAGAGCGGGATGCGGGCGGAAAACCGCTACACACTTTTCCTCATCCCGCTCTCGTTGCAGCGACGGCGCACGACCATCGCAGGCGCCTCGGGCCGCCTGCACGCTTGACGTATATTTTATGCAATCTATCCTTCCGCCGTCTCGCTGAAGGACGATCATGGTTCGCGGCACGACGCTTACGGAAAGGCTTCAGCGGTCCGGCTTTCATGTCAGTGTCGCCGCAGCTTTTACGCTCGTCCTGGCGCCGCTTTTCCTCGTTGTGTGGCTGTCGTTCTTCGACAACGAGATTCTCGCGCTGCCGCCGCAGGGCTACTCGCTACGCTGGTACTGCGCGATCGCGAACCAGCCTCAGTTCATCTCAGGGCTGACGCTCAGCATCGTTGTCGCGCTGTGGGCGACCGTGATGGCCCTCGCCG
>JAFKKS010000272.1:0-2744 GCA_017304555.1 Hyphomicrobiales bacterium | reverse complement strand
CAATCGTCGTCGGCTCGGCGCTCTACATGGGCTTTGTCGAGGCCGAGGTGCAGACCGGCGTGCCGTTGACCGGCTCGACGCTCGGCTTCGCCATGGGGCACATGCTGCTCGTCATCCCCTGGTGCCTGCGGCTGATCGCGGCCAACCTCGTCGGCGTCAACCGGGCCGTCGAGGAAGCGGCGCAGTCGCTCGGAGCGACGCCGTTCGAGACGATCCGCATGGTCACGCTGCCGCTGATCTGGCCGGGCATCGTGGCAGCGGCGTTGTTTAGCTTCGTCGTAAGCTTCGGCAACGTCGAGCTTTCGCTATTCCTCGTCGCGCCGGGGCAGACGACGCTGCCGATCGCGATTCTGCAGTATCTACAGTGGAAGATCGATCCGACCGTCGCCGCGATGTCGACCTTGCAGATCGTCGTGGTGACGGCGGCGCTCCTGATCACCGATCGCTTCGTCAGCCTGTCGAAGGCCATCTGATGACCGCGATCCACATCGAGCACGCAAGCAAGCGCTTCGGCACTGTCGCCGCGGTCGAGGACTTTTCGCTGGCGGTGGAGGACGGGGAGTTTCTCGTCCTGCTCGGCCCTTCCGGCTGCGGCAAGACCACGACGCTGCGCATGGTGGCCGGCTTCCTCGACGTGACGTCCGGCACAATCCGCATCGGCGAGCGCGATGTGACGCGCCTGCCGCCGCACCGGCGCAATATCGGCTTCGTCTTCCAGAACTACGCGCTGTTCCCACACCTCTCGGTGCATGAGAACGTCGCTTTCGGGCTGCGCCGACGCAAAGTCGCGGACGCCGAGCGCGACAAGCGGGTCAATGAAGCGCTCGCCCTGGTGAAGCTCGAGGGTTACGGCGCACGCCTGCCGCGCGAGCTTTCCGGCGGGCAGCAGCAACGCGTCGCCATCGCACGCGCCCTCGCCATCAAGCCCGACGTGCTGCTCCTCGACGAACCGCTCTCCAATCTCGACGCGCGCCTGCGCCATGACGTGCGCCAGGAACTGCGGCGGCTGCAGAAGCTTTCCGGCATTACGACCGTCATGGTCACGCACGACCAGGACGAAGCGATGAGCGTCGGCGACCGCCTGGTGGTGATGAACAACGGCCGCATCGAACAGGTCGGCACGCCGCAAGTGCTCTATCGCGAGCCGGCGACGCGCTTCGTCGCCTCGTTCGTCGGTCGCGGCAATTTTCTTTCCGGCAAGCCGGCGGACGACCTGGGAAGCTTCGTCACCGCTTCGGGACTGACGATCGCCGCAGCGAATTTACAGCGCGACCACGACACGCTCCTGGTGCGGCCGGAGAACATCAGCATGGAGCGCGCCGGGATGACCGGCGCGAACTGTTTCCCGGCAACCGTCGAGGTCGCGACATTTCTCGGCTCGTCGTTCGAGACCACGCTGCGGCTCGCGAACGGCGATCTTCTCGCCGCGGTCGCCCCTGGGTCCCGAGCAACGGGTGCGACGGATTGGTGCGCCGGTGATAGCGTTACGGCCCGGATCGATCCGCAAGCTGCAAGCGGTCTTCACGCCGGATCTGCGAGCAACGGCACCGACAAGAACGACGGGCGAAACAATGTGCCGGCGGCATAAGCCGGCAATAGAGGGAGAGTGACCATGACGAAAATCACGCGCAGGACTTTTGGACTTCTGGCTGGCGGCGGCGCCGCAGCTTTGACCTTGGGAGCACGGCCGGCTGCCGCCGCAGGGCAAGTCGTCGTCGGCACCTGGGGCGGCGACTACCAGAACCTACAGCAGCAGCACATCGTCGATCCGCTGATGAAGCCGAAGAACATCGAGGTGATCTTCGCGACCGGCAACGACACGGAACGCAAAGTGAAGCTGATGGCCGAGAAGCGCCTGCCGCGCGGCTCGATGGACATCGTCTGCCTCACACAGTCCGGCGCCTACGAGATGCACAAGAACGGCACGCTCGAGGAGATTGATTTCGCGAAAATCCCGAACGCCAAGCACATCGTGCCGCAGTTGAAGACGACCTACTCGGTGCCGCACATCTACACGGGCCGCGTCATCCTTTACAATCCGAAGATGATCAAGACGGCGCCGACGTCCTACGCCGACCTCTGGAAGGAGGAGAACAAGGGCAAAGTCGGCGTCATCGACATCCAGTATCAGACGACGATCGAGTCGGCGGCGATGATCAGCGGCGGCTCGCTGCACGACTACGAGCCGGGCAAGGCGAAGCTGCTCGAGCTCAAGAAGATGGGCGTGAAGATCTACCCAACCAACGAGGCGATGGCGCAAGCGCTCAAGACCGAGGAGGTCGGCATGTGCATCATGTGGCGCGCGCGCGGCGTGATGTGGCAGAACGCCGGCGTTCCCGTCGAGATCGCGTATCCGAAGGAGGGCCTCGTCCTCTACGTCTCGGAAATGTCGATCGCGAAGAACGCGCGCAACAAGGAGAGCGCCTACGCCTATCTCAACGCGATCCTCGACCCGGCGCCGCAGCTCAATTTTGCCAAGCACATGGGCTACACGCCGACGGTCGACAACGTGACCGTCGAAGGCGATCTTGGACCGCGCATCATGTTCACGCCCGAGGTGCAGAAGACCTTCATGGTGCAGGATCAGGAGTATCTCGCGAAGAACGATCCGCAACTGCAGGAGTGGTGGAACAAGGTGTTCAAGGGCTGAGGCTGGCTGCTTTGGACGTCGCCTCCTCCGTCGCGACACCACCGGCTTCACCTCCCCCCTTGAGGGGGAGGTCGATACGCGCAGGCACTGCGCG
>JAFKKS010000001.1 GCA_017304555.1 Hyphomicrobiales bacterium | reverse complement strand
CCGAGGGCGCGGAGACCGGTCAGTTCGAATTTTGTAGCCGGGCTAAGAACGCAGCCTTAATAAAAGGCCTGAGTGCATCTGAACTGCTCCCCATCCTAGGACCGCCTTGCTGGCGTTTTTCCAGGATGCCGCGGTCAGGGCGGGCCGTATGCCGCTGACCGGTCGATCAACTCGATTGGGCGTTTGTTGCCGATCGCGCTATGGGGTCGTTCCTCGTTGTAGTCTCTACGCCAATCCTCGCATTTTCGCTGCGCGTCGTCGAGGCTTATGAACCAGTGCGCGTTCAAACACTCCGCGCGGAACTTGCCGTTGAAGGATTCCATGAACGCATTGTCCGTCGGTTTGCCTGGCCGCGAGAAGTCGAGTGTGACGCCGCGCTGATAGGCCCACAGATCGAGATCACGCGAGACGAACTCGGTGTCCTGGTCGACACGGATCGCCGTCGGCAATCCGACTTCACGGCCGACACGTTCGAGGACTTCCACGACATCGGCGCCGCGGAAGTTGAAGCGAACATCGAGTGCCGGCGAGAACCGTGAGAAGGTGTCGACGATGGTCAGCACACTCAACTTGCGGCCGGTCGCCGGCTGATCGTGGACAAAGTCCATCGCCCAGGTCTCGTTCGAACGTGTCGCCGTCCGCCGGCCCTCGCGCAGCTTCGCGCGAACGCGGCGCTTCGGTGTTTTGTTGCGCAATTGCAGGCCTAACTCACGGTAGAGGCGGTAGACGCGCTTGGCGTTCACCGGCCATCCCTCCCGGCGCAACAGCACATGAATCCGCCGGTAGCCGTAGCGCACGCGCGTCGCCGCCATCTCTTTGATGCGTTCGGTGAGTTGAGCCTGCCCGGCTCGACGAGAGCGGTAGGTCGACCGATCAACCGGCAATGCACGGCAAGCACGTCGAATGCTCACCCGCCAGGTCGCTCGCGCATGCTCTACCAGTTGACGCTTCCGGGCAGGCTTCACAGCTTTCGGCGGATGACGTCCTGCAGCATCTCCTTGTCGAGCGCGATGCTGAAACCGCGCGACAGGCGCGACGTGTCGAGATCTGGAACGCCGTCTTCACAAGTTCGACCATATCGCCTCCTCGTTCCGCGGTCATATCTTTTTTTAAAGGCCTCAGTGAGCATCTCTTCGTCGAGCGTCAGATCGGCGAAGAGTTTGCGAAGCCGCATGTTCTCTTCCTGCAACTGCTTCAGCTTGCGCACCTCCGATGGCATCAAGCCGCCATAGACCTTCTTCCACCGGAAGAACGTCGCCTGGCTGATCCCCATCTTGCGGCCGATCTCTTCAACGGATGTGCCGACCTCCGCCTGCTGCAAAGCAAACGCGATCTGCTGGTCCGTGAACTTCGACTTCTTCATCGGCTACGCCCTCCCAGGGCATCGTAGCCGGAAACTCTCACTCAGACTGGCTCAGGATTCCGGGAGGAGACCAGTCAATCAGTCTCGCCTGACTCGACGAGGTGAGCTATGCCGGCTAACTGCGTATCCAAGCTACCTCCTGCTCCTCGCAGTATCCTAGATTTCAATAGGTTGATTCCGCTTCGCCGATTCCAGTGCCGCCTCTAGAACGCGGATAACGGGCCTTACCTCGTGCGCTGACGCCAAAGGCAAGCGCCCCTCGAATATAGCCGAAGCAAACTCTTTGAATTGATTGTCGAACGACTCATCGCCCTCGATGTAGGGGGTCAATTTCCCTTCGACGACTTTCTTGCCTTCAATCCACAAAGTGCGATCATGGACAAGATGCATGCTTCCTTTGGGACCGATGATCCAACGTTCATTGGTTTCGGGTCGCATATTGAACGAGAGGTGGCCGGTCGCAGTGCTGCCGTCTTTAAACGTCATCACGACCGTTGCTTGGTCTTCGCCTTCCCAATGATCGCTCTTTTGCCGGCCGGTCTGCGCATAGACGCGGATCGGAACCTCACCCATGAACCAAAGGATCGTATCGACAACGTGTGGTCCGTTAAGGCCCAGCACAAGGCCACCTGTATCTGTTGCGGACTTCCACCAGTCAACCTTTGCGGAAGCCACATCCACACCCAGGATATGGACGATGTCGAGCGGGCGACCAAGGTTTGCGATTCTCTTTTTAACTTCGCGAGCACCGGGAAAAAAACGCCGACATTGAGCGGCCATCAAAGTGCGTTTGGCAGCCGCCGCTTCGCGCATCATGTCGTCGACTTCCGCCGCGGTATTCGCAAGTGGCTTCTCGACAAGGACATGCTTGCCAGCCTTGAGTGCTTTGATAGCAATCGAGCCGTGTAAGTGATTTGGCACCGTCAAGACGATCGCATCGATATCAGGATCAGCCAGTATTTCATCGAGACTGTTAGACGCCCGTTTCGCCCCGAACTGAGATGCAAGTTTGCGTGTGCGTTCGGCCTCCTCTGGCAGACCGACGACAGCGGCAAGTTCGCCTAAGTCAGGATTGTTGCGGATCGCTGTCAAGTGTGCTTGGGAAATTCGCCCCGGGCCAACTACTGCTGTACGAAGACGTCTCATTTCTGTGCTCGCCGCCTGAGTTTATGCCGTGACCATTGCACCGTTAACGTCCAGCGTAGCGCCAGAGACGAAACATGCATCGTCCGATGCCAGAAAGACAGCAGCTGGCGCTATGTCACTGGCGGCTGGAATTCGTCGAAGCGGAATCATTTTGACAAACGTCTCGCCCTGTTCTTCCGTCATGATCTCGCTGAGGCGC
>JAFKKS010000271.1 GCA_017304555.1 Hyphomicrobiales bacterium | reverse complement strand
GTTCGGCAGCAGCCACGAACGGCGCGCCGAGGCCGTTATGCAACGCCCCCGCCAAGGCGGCGATGCCCTCGCCCTCCGCCTCAAAGGTGCGGGCGGCGCCGGCAAGGAGCGCATGCGTGCGGTCGGCGGCAGGGTCGGTCATTCGCTTGGGTTGGGCCATGGGTCGCGTATTTGCACGTGATTTGCGAAGCGGCATAGCACGCGGGAAGGCGCCGCGCGACCTTCGGCGTGGCCGTTCAACCTCCCATTAACCATGCGTGTTCTATTCCCGTTAACCATGCGCCAGCCGTTCGGCCGGCCACGGGGATATCGCACGTGCCACGCCTGCGCCCAGGGCAGCTTCTCTCACTCGGCTTCGGGGGGCTTTTGGCCGCGCTGGCGCCGCTGATGGTCGGCGCGCAGTCGACCGGCGAGGCGCCGTTCGGGCTGCGTTCGACATTCGATGCCGGGTCCGCGCCGGGAGCCGTTCCGGACCGGCGGCGCGAAGGGCGCCGGCAGGGGCGGGCGCAACGGCCGGCTGCGGTGCAGTATGGCAATCCGCCGGGCTCCGGCGCGGGGCAGACCGGATTCGTCTCCACCAATCGTCCGGTACGGCGCGGCGCGGGTTCGCGTGCCGCCGCAGTCGGTCCGCCGCTCGACATCACGCCGCGCCTGGCCGAAAGCGCTTCGGCCGCCGCGCGCCCGCCGGTCGCTCCGACGCCGCCCGCACCGCCGACGCCACAGGCCAACCCGGCGACACCGCCGCGCGAGGCGCGCGTCAACGGCGCGCTCAAGCGCGACCAGATGGTCGTCATCCCCGGGCCGGACGTGCGTGGTCCGGTCCGCCTGCGGTCATCGCGCGAGGACGACCCCTTCGATCCGACCGGCATCCATGTCGGAAGCTTCATCGTGAAGCCTGCGATCGAGTTGGCGCGCGGCTACAACGACAACGCCGGCGGCGTGTCGAACGGTCGCGGATCATACGTCAACGTCTTCGCGCCGGAGATCGTGGCGCGGTCAAACTGGTCGCGGCACGAATTGCTCATCGATCTGCGCGGCACCTACACCACGTACGACCAGGAATCGACGATCAACCGTCCGGCGCTCAACGGCAAGGTTGTCGGCCGCATCGATGTGACGCGCGACACGCGCATCGAAGTCGAGGGCCGCACCCTCGTCGGGACCGACAACCCCAACAGTCCGAACCTGCAAGCCGGTCTGGCGCGGTTGCCCATCTTCACCGACGTTGGCTCGTCGCTCGGTGTCGTGCACCGCTTCAACCGCTTTGAGGTCAGCCTCAAGGGCAGCGCCGACCGCACGACGTATGAGGACTCGAAGCTGACCGATGGCTCGCGCGACAGCAACCGCGATCGTAATTTCGACCAATACGCCGCGGCGCTGCGTGCAAGTTACGAACTGACGCCGGGGATGAAGCCGTTCATCGAGGCGGTGGTCGACGAACGCGTTCATGATCTTCCCGTCGATTTCTTCGGCTTCCGCCGCAATTCCGAAGGCACGACGGGGCGCATCGGTTCCACGTTCGAAATTGCGCGTACGCTGACGGGAGAAGTATCGACCGGCTATATGCGCCGCACGTACGAGGATCCGTCCTTGCGCGACCTGCAGGGCGCGATCTTCGACGCTTCGCTGATCTGGACGGCGACGCCGCTCACCACGCTCAAGCTTTCAGCACTCTCCGGTTCCGACGAGAGCACGGTGCCAGGCGTCTCCGGCGTGTTCCGCCGCGACTACGCGCTGCAGGTCGATCACGCCTTCCGCCGCTGGCTTATCGCGACGGCGCGCCTGAGCTACGGCACCGACGACTACGAGGGCTCGATCCGCCGTGACGAGCGTTACGCCGCGACCGTCGCGTTGACGTACAAGCTCAATCGCGATGTGCAGCTCAAGGGTGAGTATCGTCGCGAATGGCTGCACTCCTCCGAGCCGGGCAACGACTACACCGCGAACATCGCGATGATCGGGCTGCGGCTGCAGCGCTGAGCGTCAGCGGAGCGATCGTTCGAGAACGCGCAGCGCTTGCGCATTCATCTGCGCGACGTTGAAACGCATCAGATCGGTTGCCGACTGCGTGACGCTGAAGACGTTGCCGGGCGCGAGCACGACGCGCTCGCGCAGCGCAGCTTTCGCGACCTCGGCGGCGTCGCGTCCGTCCGGCAAACGACACCAGAGATAAAAGCCGCCGCGCGGAAGCGTCCAAGGGCGGATGCCGAGCCCTTCAAGCGCACCGATAATCTCTCTGCGGCGCTTCGCCAGACGGTTGCGCAGCCCAGCCAGATGCTTGCGATAGCTGCCGTCGCTGAGCGTGCCGAAGACGAGCTCCGATGCGACGGGGCTCGGCCCGCCGAAGTTGGTCGCCACCTGGAGATCGACAAGGCCTTCGATCCAATCCGGGCGCGCGACGATGTAGCCGCAGCGGATGGAAGCCGACAGCGTCTTGGAGAAGCTGCCGATGCGGATCACGCGCGCGAGCCCGTCGAGCGAAGCGAGCCGCGGCGAGGGTTCCGGCTCAAAGTCGGCGAAGATCTCGTCCTCGACGATGGTGAGATCGTGCGCTGCCGCAGCGGTCAGCACCTGATGCGCGGTCTTCGGTGAGAGTGTCGCGCCGGTCGGGTTGTGGAGCGCGGCATTGGTGACGTAGAGACGCGGACGGTGGATGCTCAGCGCCTCGTTGAAGCGCGCGACGTCAGGCCCGCTCGGCGTAAAGGGTACGCTCACGATCTTCGCGCGATGCGCCCGCAGCAGCGCCTGGAAATTGAAGTAGCAAGGGTCGTCGACCAGCACGGTGTCGCCGGGATTGAGCAGGAACCGGCAGAGGAGGTCGATGGCGCGTGTGCCGGACGAGGTGAGCAGAATCTGGTCGGCGCTTGCGTCGATCCCTTCCGCAGCGAATTGGCGCACGAGAAGCCGCCGCAACGCGAGCGAGCCGCGCGTCGCGCCATAGTCAGCGAGCACGGCATCGTCCGCTCGCGCCAACGCGCGGATCGCCCGCCGGATCGCGGCATTGGGCATCCAGTCGGACGGCAGCCAGCCGCATCCAGGCCGCAGCATTTCCGGCCCGGCATCGAGCGACTGCCGCGAGACCCAGAACGGATCGATGGCGCGGTCGAGTTTCGGCTCGGCTTCCGATAGTGCGATCGGCGGCAGTGTGCCCGCGACATAGAAGCCCGAGCCGGGACGGGAGCGAATGAGCCCTTCCGCCGTGAGGCGGTCGTAGGCCTCGACGACGGTTGAGGGCGAGACGTGCATGTCGCGCGCAAATTTCCGAATCGAGGGAAGTTTCTCGCCGGCGGTCAGGGCGCGGCTCGCGACGCGCCGGCGGATGTCGGCCATGACGGACGCCGTGCGGGTCGCGGCTGCGCGGCTTTCGGCCCCATGGTTCTCGTGACTTGCCAACTGTATGGCTCCTTTGATCCATACTGTTTGGCTTGACCGTATTGGTCCGTCACTGTCGCGGCAATCCCTCCTGCGCTATCGCCGAGCCCACGCCGACGGAGATTCTCTATGCAGCGCGCGACAGAAGGCTGGGGCAGCGGCCTCCTCGGAGTCGTCATCTTCAGCGGCTCGCTGCCGGCGACCCGGGTTGCGGTCGGCGGATTCACGCCGCTGTTCTTGACCTCCGCCCGTGCGGTCATCGCGGCGCTGCTTGGCGCGGCTCTCCTTTTCGCGCTCCGCCAGAAGCGTCCCGAGAGGGAAGACCTTGTGCCGTTTGCAGTCACCGCGCTGGGCGTCGTGGTCGGCTTTCCGTTGCTGACCGCCCTGGCGCTTCAGCACATCACATCCGCGCGCTCGATCGTGTTCATCGGCCTTCTGCCGCTCGCGACCGCAATCTTCGGCGTCATCCGAGGCGGCGAGCGGCCGAAGCCAGCCTTCTGGCTCTTCGCCGTCGTCGGTGCAGTGCTGGTCGCGGGCTTCGCGTTCGTCAACAGCGATGGCACGTCACTGACGGGCGACCTACTGATGGTCGCCGCTATCATCGTCTGCGGTCTCGGCTATGCGGAAGGCGCGAATCTCTCGCGTCGCCTCGGCGGCTGGCAGGTGATCTCCTGGGCGCTTGTGCTCGCGTTGCCGGTCATGGCCGCGATCGGCCTGGCGACCCTGCCGAATGTCTGGAGCGGCATCGGCGGCCCGGCTTGGCTCGGGCTCGCCTATGTCTCCGTCTTCAGCATGCTCGTCGGGTTCGTGTTCTGGTATCGCGGCCTCGCGCTCGGCGGCACCGCGGGGGTCGGCCAACTCCAACTGCTCCAGCCCTTCTTCGGGCTGGCGCTTGCAGGGTTTCTTCTCGGCGAGCCGGTCGCCTGGTCGATGATCGCGGTGACCGGGCTCGTCGTTCTCTGCGTTGCCGGTGCGAAGCGCTTTGCCTGAGCGACAAGCGGTTCGCCGTCAGGCTTTCAGCAGACCCTCGATCTCCTTGCGGAAATCGCCGGCGAGATCCTTGCTGGCGAGACCGTAGCCGACATTCGCTGCCAGGAAGCCGAGCTTCGAGCCGCAGTCGAAGATGCGGCCGTCGAACTTGTAGCCGTAGAACGGCTGCTGCTTCGCCAGCGTCAGCATCGAATCCGTGAGCTGAATTTCGCCGCCTGCGCCGGCCGTCTGCTTCGCCAGCAGGTCGAACACCTCCGGCTGCAGGATGTAGCGGCCGGAAATCATGTAGTTCGACGGCGCGTCTTCGGCCTTCGGCTTCTCGACCATCGAGGTGATGCGGAAGCCTGCGCCTTGCGCTTCACCGACGCCGACGATGCCGTATTGGTGGACTTGCTCGCGCGGCACTTCGCTCACCGCAATGACGTTGCCGCCCTTCGCGTCGGCGTAGACCTGCATCATGCCGGCGAGGCAGCCGGGCGTGCCCTGGTGCAGCATGTCGGGGAGGAGAAGGGCGAACGGCTCATCGCCGACAATCTCGCGCGCGCACCACACCGCGTGGCCAAGTCCCAGCGGCTCTTGCTGACGGGTGAAGCTTGTTGCGCCTGCCGCGGGCTGCGCCGCGGCCAACTGACCGAGCTCCGTCTTCTTGCCGCGCCTCTCAAGCGTCGCCTCGAGCTCGAACTGGTGATCGAAATGGTCTTCGATCGCGCCCTTGCCGCGACCGGTGACGAAGATGAAGTGCTCGATGCCCGCCGCGCGCGCTTCGTCCACGACGTGCTGGATCACCGGCCGATCGACGACCGTGAGCATCTCCTTGGGAACGGCCTTTGTGGCCGGAAGAAAACGCGTGCCGAGGCCGGCGACGGGGAAAACGGCTTTACGGATCGGCTTCATGAAATCTCGTGGGTGAGGGTGAGGGCGGGAATGCGGTGCGACTTTAAACCATCGAAACCGGCGAGGTTGCGGCGACAAGGCCGGTTGCGGATTTGAGCATTTTGCGCCAAATCCGCGCGGCATAGGAACTGTTAGGGATTGGGTAACCGTCTGGCCGCCAATTTGAGGCATCTTAAGGGCAAACGCGAGCGAATACGGAAAGTGCGAGACCGAGTGAAAGCGAGCTTCGTGACAGTTGCGGCCTTCGCCGGCCTATCGCTGTTCGCCACGATCCCCGCGGGAGCGGATGACCGCTTCCCGGCGCAATTGATGGATCCGGAGCCGACCGGCTCGATCACGACGTTTGCCTCCGTCAATCCGCAGTCCACTCATCCCGACATGGCGCCCGACGCGCTCCTTGGCGCGATCGCCGGTTTCGATTCTTGCGTCCGTTCGCTCGGCTCCGCTGCCGCCAAGCGCGGCATTCCGCATGCGAACTATGCGCGCCTCACCGCCGGGCTCAGCCCCGACGTCCATATCTTGAAGCTGCTCGACGCGCAGCCGGAGTTCACCAAGTCCGTCTGGGACTATATCGACACGCTGGTCAGCGAGGAGCGCATCAAGCGCGGGCGTGAACTGCTGGCGGAATACGCGCAGACATTCGCGGCGGCGGAACGCGCCTATGGCGTCGACCGCTACGTCATCGCCGCCATCTGGGGCGTAGAAACGAAGTATTCGGCGATCGCCGGTGATCGTTCGGTGCTGCGCTCGACGGCGACGTTGGCCTGTATCGGCCGGCGGCAGGAGTATTTCGCCAAGGAGTTCATGGCGGTCCTGGAGTTGCTGAACCACGGCGACATCGCGCCCGAACGCCTCAAGGGTTCTTGGGCCGGTGCCTTCGGGCCGACGCAGTTCATGCCGACCGTTTACCAGCGCTACGCCGTGGATTTCGACGGCGACGGGCGGCGCGACATCATCGGTTCCGTTCCGGACATGATCGGGTCGACCGCCAACTATCTGAAGAAGAACGGCTGGCACGCCGGCGAGACGTGGGGCTACGAGGTCGTGTTGCCGCGCAATTTCGACTTTATGCTCGCGGACCGTTCGCGCCAGCACACGCTGCGCCAATGGGAACATGCCGGCATTCGTCGCGCGAGCGGCGCGGCGTTTCCTCGCGCAAGCGACAAGGCCTTCCTGCTGGCGCCGGCAGGCGCGCGCGGGCCGGCCTTCCTTATGCTCGGTAATTTCCGCGCAATCATGCGCTACAATCCAGCGGAAGCTTACGCGCTCGCCATCGGACATCTCGCCGATCGGCTGCGGGGCGGGGACGCTTTCGTTCAAGCGTGGCCGCGCGATGAGCGCGTGCTGTCGCGAACGGAGCGGTACGAACTGCAGCAGCGACTCGCGAATCGCGGCTATGGCGTCGGCGAGCCGGACGGACAGCTTGGTACGCGCACGCGCGCCGCGTTACGGCAGTATCAGGCCTCTGTCGGACTGGTGCCGGACGGCTTTGCCTCCAGCTCCGTGCTGCAGCATTTGCGCACGCGCTAGCGGCGCGCCGTTGCGTCAAACGCGCGCGCATCCCGCTCGCGGGCCGAAGCCGCGCCAATCCTAAAAAATATAATCGGATCAGTACGTTGTCGCGGTGCGAGCCGGCTCGCCCGGTTCCAAGTGGCGCCTGCCGGCCTGCGCCGATCTTCAAGTTGACATTTTCCTCGGCCTACTAGCGGATGCGGCCATAAGAGACCCGAATTTGGCGCGGTCGAGGATGACCGGATGAGGCAGGATCCCGTGCACGGTTGGAGAAGGCTGCGGCGCTGCAAGGCGACGGCCGGCCGTCTCGCGTGCGCGATTCTCCTGGCCGCCGGCGAGATCGCCGTGACGGCGACCGCGATAGGTGTCGCGAGCGGTCCTGCTCACGCGCAGTTCTTCCCATTCGGCGGCGGCGACAGCTATCAGCGCGACCGGGATTATCATCAGCGTCCTCCGCGCCCACGTCAGCCGGTGCAGGGCTATCAGCGTCAGCAGCAACAGCCGGGCTGGTTCGGCATTCCAGGATTCGGTTGGGGCGGCGATCAGCGCATCCCCGATTACGAGCGGGAGCAACCGCAGCCGCGGCGCACGCGTCCTGCACATGTCGAGCCGACCCGCCCGCCAGCTCCGCCGAAGAAACCGGATATCGAGCCGACCACGCATGTGGTCGTGATCGGCGACACGATGTCGGAATGGCTCGCATCCGGCCTCGAGGACGCTTTCGCCGACACGCCAGACATCGGCGTGACGCGTAATCCAAAGATCGCGTCCAGCTTGCTGCGCAACGAAGGACGCGATGCCGACCCGCTGCAAGGGATCCAGGAAGCGCTGGCCGGAGAGAAGGCCGAGTTCATCGTTATGATGACCGGCGTCAACGATCGGCATCCGATCCGCGAGCGCGAGAAGCCGAAAGCGGCGGAGAAGAAATCGAACGACCCCAATCAGCCTGCGGTCGCCGCGCCCGAGCATGAAAAGCCCGGCGCGATGCAGACCTATGAGTTCCGATCGGAGAAGTGGGCGGAGCTTTACGCCAAGCGGATCGACGACACGATCGCGGTTCTGAAAACGAAGCGCGTGCCGGTGATCTGGGTCGGGTTGCCGCCGGTGCGCGGGCCGCGGTCGCGCGCCGACCTTACGTTCCTCAATGACCTCTACAAGGATCGCGCCGAGAAGGCCGGCATCCTCTATGTCGACATCTGGGACGGCTTCATGGAGGAGTCCGGTGACTTCTCCACTTACGGTCCCGACGTGCTCGGCCAAGTGCGCCGGCTGCGTACCAGCGATGGCGTGAATTTCACCAAGGCCGGCGCGCGCAAGCTTGCGCATTTCGTCGATCGCGAAATCAAGCGTCTGCAGCAGAAGGCCACGCCCGTCGCGCTGCCGGCGCCGGATGAGACGCCGCGAGAAGTTGGGCCCACCGTGCCAGGCGGCCCCGCGCCGCGGCCCGTCGCCGGTCCGGTTGTGCCGCTCACCGGTGGGCCGGCGACCAATGAGAGTGCGCTTGCGGGAGCGTCGAAAACGAATCCTTCCGAGGATACGGCGGCCGCGCGGGTGCTCGTGAAGGGCGAGGCCATCCCGTCGGCGCACGGGCGCGCCGACGATTTCTCCTGGACGCCGGTTTCAACCACCGCCGCGCAGCAGGATATTGCGCCGCTTCCGGAGCCGGCCGCGCCGCCCGCCGCTACACGTGCAACGCCTCCAACCCCTGCACGCGCAGCACCGGCACCGCAGCCGCAACGCGCGAAGCCTACGCCGCCACGGCGAAGCAACCCGCAACAGCAACGTTCAGCCGTTCAGCCTTCGCCGGTCCCCGACAGGCCAGCGCGCTAAAGAGTTTTCCAGCGAAGTGAAAACCGGTTCGCCGCGCGACGGTTGGCAGAGTCAGCGCGGCAGCGTCGTCGTTCCCATCAAGAACTTGTCGACCGCGTGCGCGGCCTGACGGCCTTCACGGATGGCCCACACGACCAACGACTGGCCGCGCCGCATGTCGCCCGCGGTGAAGACCTTCGGCACCGACGTCTGATAGGCGCGGGTGTCGGCGGCGACATTGCCGCGCGGATCGAGCGCGACATCGAGCGCCTTGAGCATGCCCTCGTGCACCGGATGCACGAAGCCCATCGCCAGCAGGACGAGATCGGCGCGCAGGTCGAACTCGGTCCCGGGAATCGGCTTGAACTTCTCGTCGACGCGCACGCAGCGCAGCTTTTGCACACGGCCGTTCTTGCCCGCAAACTCCTGCGTCATCACCGCGAAGTCGCGGTCGGCGCCTTCCTCGTGGCTCGACGAGGTGCGCAGCTTCAGCGGCCAGTTCGGCCAGGTGAGGAGCTTGTCCTCCTTCTCCGGCGGACGCGCCATGATCTCGAGTTGCGTGACCGACAGCGCGCCTTGGCGAACCGACGTGCCGATGCAGTCGGAACCGGTGTCGCCGCCGCCGATGACGACGACGTGCTTGCCGCCGGCAAGGATCGGCTGCACGTTGCCGATCGGCTCGTCGCCGACGCGGCGGTTCTGTTGCGGCAGGAAGTCCATCGCGAAGTGGATGCCATCGAGATCGCGGCCGGGGATCGGGAGGTCGCGGCCCTTCTCGGACCCGCCGGCAAGCACGACCGCGTCATGGTTCTCCAGCAGCACTTCAACCGGCATAGTCGCGCCGATATGCGCGCCGTAGTGGAAGGTGACGCCTTCCGCCTCCATCTGCTTCACGCGGCGGTCGATGTGGTACTTCTCCATCTTGAAGTCGGGGATGCCGTAGCGGAGAAGGCCGCCGGCCTTGGCGTTCTTCTCGTAGACGTGCACGTCGTGGCCGGCGCGCGCGAGCTGTTGCGCGCAGGCGAGCCCGGCCGGGCCCGATCCCACGATCGCGACCTTCTTGCCCGTCTTGTGTTCCGGCGGCTCCGGTTGAAGCCATCCCTCCTGGAAGGCGCGGTCGACGATCGCGCATTCGATCGTCTTGATCGTCACCGGCGTGTCTTCGAGATTGAGCGTGCAAGACGCCTCGCACGGCGCCGGGCAGATGCGCCCCGTCACTTCCGGGAAATTGTTCGTCGAATGCAGATTGCGCGACGCCTCTTCCCAATCGTTGCGATAGACGAGGTCGTTCCAGTCCGGGATCTGGTTGTTGACCGGGCAACCGTTGTGACAATAGGGGATGCCGCAATTCATGCAGCGCGCCGCCTGGTCGCGCGTCGCCTCTTCCGACAGCGGAATGACGAATTCGCGATAGTGGCGCACGCGGTCGCCTGCCGGCGCATAGCGTCGGTCGCGACGATCGATTTCGAGGAAGCCTGTGACCTTGCCCATGGTGTTTTAGCTTATGCTGTTGTGCCCATCTGATGTCATCCCGGTCGGCCCGTAGGGCCGATCCGGGATGACAGTCTGTGATGTGGCACAGATTGTCCGGACGCGCGTTCGTTGATTCCTACTCCGCAGCTTGCATTGTCGCCGCGCGTTTCATCTCCATCAGCGCGCGCCGGTACTCGACCGGCATGACCTTACGGAATTTCGGCAGATAGTTTGCCCAATCCGCCAAGATCATTTTCGCGCGCTCGGAGCCGGTGTAGCGCAGGTGATTGACGATGAGCTGATGCAGGCGCTCGTCGTCGTGCAAACTCATGTCCGCCATCACGTCGACGCGGCCATGCGTGTCGAGGTCGCCGGACTGGTGATAGTGACGCGCGATCGCTTCCTCTTCCGCCAGCACGGCTTCGAGATCGACCATCGACAGGTTGCAGCGCTTGTCGAAGCTGCCGTCCTCATCGAGCACGTAGGCGATGCCGCCCGACATGCCGGCCGCGAAGTTGCGCCCGGTGCGGCCGAGCACCACGACCACGCCGCCGGTCATGTACTCGCAGCAATGGTCGCCCGCGCCTTCCACGACCGCGACCGCGCCGGAATTGCGCACGGCGAAGCGTTCGCCGGCGACGCCGCGGAAGTAGCATTCGCCTTCGATCGCGCCATAGAGCACGGTGTTGCCGACGATGATCGAATCCTCGGGCACGATCTTCTGCGCTTCGCGTGGCGGGTAGATGACGATGCGTCCGCCGGAAAGGCCCTTACCGACATAGTCGTTGGCTTCGCCCTCGAGTTCGAGGGTAACACCGTGGGCAAGCCAGGCACCGAAGCTCTGGCCCGCCGTGCCGACGAGACGCACATGGATGGTGTCGTCCGGCAGCCCGCCATGGCCGCAATGCTTCACCACCTCGCCGGAGAGCATGGCGCCGAGCGCGCGGTCGGTATTCTGGATCGGCAGCTCGATCCGCGTCTTGCGACCGAACTCGATCGCCGGGCGGCACTCGGTCAGCAGCTTGCGATCGAGGATGGCGTCGAGATGATGATCCTGCGGCTCGCAGTGATAGATGGCGACGCCGTCGGGAGCATCCGGCTTGGTGAACAGGTTCGAGAAGTCGAGGCCCTTCGCCTTGGCGTGCTCGATCAACTCGCGGCGATCGAGCATCTGCATCTGCCCGACCATGTCGTCGAAGCGGCGGAAGCCGAGCGAGGCCATGATCTCGCGCACTTCTTCGGCGACGAAGAAGAAGAAATTGATGACGTGCTCGGGCGTGCCTTTGAAGCGCTTGCGCAGCACCGGATCCTGCGTCGCGACGCCGACCGGGCAGGTGTTGAGGTGGCACTTGCGCATCATGATGCAGCCGGCGGCGATCAGCGGCGCGGTGGCGCAGCCGAATTCGTCGGCGCCGAGGAGGGCGCCGATGACGACGTCGCGGCCGGTGCGGATGCCGCCGTCGACCTGCACCGCGATGCGGCTGCGCAGCCGGTTGCGCACCAGCGTCTGATGCGTCTCGGCGAGGCCGATCTCCCAGGGCGAGCCGGCGTGCTTGATCGAGGTGAGCGGCGAAGCGCCGGTGCCGCCTTCGAAACCGGAGATCGTCACGTGGTCGGCGCGCGCCTTGGAGACGCCCGCCGCAACCGTGCCGACCCCGACTTCCGACACGAGCTTCACCGAGACTTGCCCGGCAGGATTCGTGTTCTTCAGGTCGAAGATGAGCTGTGCCAGGTCTTCGATCGAGTAGATGTCGTGATGCGGCGGCGGTGAAATCAGGCCGACGCCCGGCGTCGAGTGGCGCACCTTGGCGATGACGGCGTCGACCTTGTGGCCGGGAAGCTGTCCGCCTTCGCCGGGCTTCGCACCCTGCGCCATCTTGATCTGCATCATGTCGGAGTTGACGAGGTATTCCGTCGTCACGCCGAAGCGGCCGGAAGCGACCTGCTTGATCGCCGAGCGCATCGAATCGCCGTTCGGCATCGGCGTGAAGCGATCGGATTCCTCGCCGCCTTCGCCAGTGTTCGACTTGCCGCCGATACGGTTCATCGCGATGGCGAGCGTGGTGTGCGCCTCGCGCGAGATCGAACCGTAGGACATGGCGCCGGTGGCGAAGCGCTTGACGATCTCCTTCGCCGGCTCGACCTCCTCGATGGGCACCGGCTGGCGTCCGTCCTCTTCCGCCGACTTGATGCGGAACAGGCCGCGGATCGTGAGCAGGCGTTCCGACTGCTCGTTGATCATGGCGGAGAACGCCTTGAAGCGATCGAACGAATTGCCGCGCACGGCGTGCTGCAGCGTGGACACGGTTTCCGGCGTCCAGGCGTGTGCCTCGCCGCGCATACGGAAAGCGTATTCGCCGCCGACTTCGAGGAAGTTGCGCAGCACCGGCGAGTTGCCGAAGGCGTCGCGATGGCGGCGTTCGCTCTCCTCGGCGATGGCGTCGAGGCCGACGCCTTCGATGCGGGTCGCGGTGCCGGAGAAATACCGATCGACGAAATCGGACTTGAGGCCGACCGCATCGAAAATCTGCGCGCCGCAGTACGACTGATAGGTGGAGATGCCCATCTTGGACATCACCTTGAGGATGCCCTTGTCGATCGACTTGATGTAGCGCTTGACGATCTCCTTGTCGGAGATCTTCTCCGGCAGGTCGTCCTTCATCGCGACCAGCGTGTCGAACGCGAGATAGGGGTTGATCGCTTCGGCGCCATAGCCCGCGAGACAGCAGAAGTGATGCACTTCGCGCGGCTCACCGGATTCGACGACAAGGCCGACGGAAGTGCGCAGCCCGTGCCGGATCAGACTGTGATGCACGGCCGCGGTCGCAAGCAGCGCCGGGATCGGCAAGCGATCCGGACCGACCATGCGGTCGGAAAGAATGATGATGTTGTAGCCGCCGTGGACGGCGGCCTCCGCGCGTTCGCACAGGCGCTCCAGCGCATCCTGCATTCCCTCCGCGCCCTTTTCGGCGGGATAGGTGATGTCGAGCGTGCGGGTGTCGAAACGCTCCTCGATATGGCCGATGCAGCGGATCTTCTCGAGATCCTCATTGGTGAGGATCGGCTGGCGCACTTCGAGGCGCTTGCGCCGCGAGAGCCCTTCGAGATCGAACAGGTTCGGCCGCGGCCCGATGAAGGAGACGAGGCTCATGACGAGCTCCTCGCGGATCGGATCGATCGGCGGGTTCGTCACCTGCGCGAAGTTCTGCTTGAAGTAGGTGTAGAGCGTCTTCGACTTGTCTGAGAGCGCCGAGATCGGCGTGTCGGTCCCCATCGACCCGATCGCTTCCTGGCCGGTGGTGGCCATCGGCTCCATGAGGATCTGCAAGTCCTCCTGCGAGTAGCCGAACGCCTGCTGGCGGTCGAGCAGGCTCACATCGGTACGGGCGGCGCGCGCCTCGACGGGACGCAGATCCTCCAACACGATCTGCGTGCGCTTGAGCCATTCGCGATACGGGTTGGTCTTGGCGAGCGAAGCCTTGATCTCGTCGTCGGAGATCATGCGGCCTTCTTCGAGGTCGACAAGCAGCATCTTGCCCGGCTGCAAGCGCCACTTCTGCACGATCGATTCCTGCGGGATCTTCAGCACGCCCGCTTCCGACGACAGGATGATGCGGTCGTTGTCAGTGACGAGATAGCGCGCCGGGCGAAGCCCATTGCGGTCGAGCGTCGCGCCGATCTGGCGTCCGTCGGTGAAGCAGATCGCGGCGGGGCCGTCCCACGGCTCCATGATGGCGGCGTGATATTCGTAGAACGCGCGCCGCTCCTCATCCATCAGCGGGTTGCCGGCCCACGCCTCGGGGATCAGCATCATCACCGCATGCGGCAACGGGTAGCCGCCCTGCACGAGGAATTCGAGCGCGTTGTCGAAGCAGGCGGTGTCGGACTGGCCTTCGTAGGAGATCGGCCAAAGCTTCGAGATGTCGTTGCCGAACAATTCGGAATCGACGGATGCCTGCCGCGCCGCCATCCAGTTGACGTTGCCGCGCAGCGTGTTGATCTCGCCGTTGTGGCAGACCATGCGATAGGGGTGCGCCAGCCGCCAGCTCGGAAACGTGTTGGTCGAGAAGCGTTGATGCACGAGCGCGATCGCGGACTCGAAATCGTCTTCGTGCAAGTCGGGGTAGTACTTGCCGAGCTGGTCGGCGAGGAACATGCCCTTGTAGACGATCGTGCGACAGGAGAGGCACACGACGTAGTAGTGCGCGAGCGCGCGGTCGTGCTTGTTGAAGACGACGTTCGAGATGAACTTGCGGATAATGTAGAGCCGCCGCTCGAAATCGTCGTCGGTCGCGCAATCCTTGCCGCGCCCGATGAACACCTGCATGTGCTTCGGTTCGGTCGGCTTGACGGTCTCGCCGAGTGAGCTGTTGTCGGAGGGCACCTCGCGCCAGCCGAGCAGCACTTGCCCTTCCTTGGCGACGACGTCGGCCCAGATATCCATGATCGTCTGCCGCGCCTCGGCTTCGTGCGGCATGAACGCAAAGCCGACGGCATAGTGGCCGGGCTCGGGGAGTTCGAAGCCGAGGTCTCTGGCTTTGCGCTGGAAGAACTTGTGCGGCATTTGCACCAGGATGCCGGCGCCGTCGCCGGCGCGCGGATCGGCGCCGACTGCGCCGCGATGCTCGAGGTTGCAGAGGATCGACAGCGCGTCCTCGATCATCTGATGCGACTTGCGGCCCTTGATGTCGGCCATGAAGCCGACGCCGCAGGAATCCTTCTCCTGTGCCGGATCGAACAGGCCTTGCGGCTGCGGCCAGGCCGGATCGCGCATGGCAGTCGTTTTGCGGTTGGCGGTTTTGGAATCTTTGCGGGTGCCCTGTGCGGTGTGCTGCGGGCTCATTCCGTCAAAGCGGGTCGCGTCCATCGCCATCCCCATTCCTCTTGCCGGCCGCATCGCGGCTCGGCGCACCTTGCGCGCTCGCGGAAGCTTCGTGCTTCCCCGGCCGCAAACTTCAGATCCTTTACTGACACGGCCTCGGAGGCCGCCGCCTTGCCTTGTCGTATCGTCGCCGGCAACCCGAGAGAGGCATGGCGCTTGGCGCAGTGCTGGCAAAGGCACGGCGCGCGAACTTGCCACCGCAGGTCCATCTAGGACAGTATTGCTGTCCTATCGGGAACGTCGCAAATTTTGCGGCGCGGTACAAGTCTGGAACGATCCGAAATTATCGTCTTTCGGCATTTTTTTCCAGAAGAGGTTGTGAATCCGGTCAAACGCGCAATTTTATTGCGGGCCTCGCTGATCCTTGGAGCGCTTATGAACTTTGCCAGTGACAATACGGCGGGGGTCGCCCCTCCCATCCTGGAGGCGCTTACCGCGGCGAATGCCGGATTTACCCCCGGCTACGGGGATGACGACCTCACCCGGAGGGTGGAGCAGCGGCTCGCAACGTTGTTCGAGCGCGAGGTCGCGGTCTTCCTGGTGCCGACCGGCACGGCCGCCAATGTCCTGTCACTGGCGCATTGCGCGCCGCCCTGGGGCGCCGTCCTCTGCCACGCCGAGTCGCATGTCGCGGTCGACGAGTGCGGCGCGCCGGAGTTCTTCGGGAGCGGGCTGAAGATGGTCGGGCTACCCGGCGAGGGCTGCAAGATTTCGTCAGCGGTGCTGAAGGATGCGCTTGAAGCCGGGCCTTGGGGTGGGCCGCATCATGTCACGGCCGCTGTCCTGTCGCTGACGCAGGCGACGGAAGCCGGAACCCTCTATCGAATCGAGGAGGTGAGGGCACTGACGGACCTCGCGCACGCGCACGGTCTCGCGGTGCATATGGACGGCGCGCGTTTCGGCAATGCCGTCGCGCAATCGAACGCCAGCCCGGCTGACATGACGTGGCGCGCCGGCGTCGATGTGCTCTCGTTCGGCGCGACGAAGGGCGGGGCGCTGGCGGCGGAAGCCGTCGTGTTCTTCGACCCTAAGCGCGCCGAGGGGATGGCGTCGCGGCGCAAGCGCGGCGCGCAGCTCGTCTCGAAGCATCGCTTCCTGGCGGCGCAGATCGACGCGTATCTGCACGATGATCTCTGGCTGACGCTGGCGCGCCACGCGAACGCTGCCGCGGCGAAACTCGCGCGCGGGCTCGCCACCGCGGGCTGCGTGCCGGTCTGGCCGGTCGAGGCGAACGAAGTCTTCGCGCCGTTGCCGAAATCCGCCGACGCGCCGCTGCGCGCGGCCGGCGCGCGCTACTATCCGTGGGCGACGCGCAGCTTGCCGCCGGAGATGAAAATACCGACCGATCGCGTGCTGGTGCGGCTCGTCACCTCGTTCGCCACCACGGATGCCGAGGTCGAGCAGTTCGTCGGAATCGTCCGCGACAATCAAAAATAATCACGCCGCGGTACCGCCGCAGCGATGCCCTAATCGCCACGCTATGGTGAGCGACAGGGATATTGACGCCGGCGCCACGAAGTGCCGGCGCGGATGGCGGCAAACGGAGGCTTGCGTGGCAATCAAAGCTGCGGGATTGGCGATCGCGTTGAGCTTGGGGGCAACCCAGGCGATGGCGCAGCCTGGTTATTACTATTATGGCGGCGGGCCGATACGGCCGCCTTACGATGTCGGTCCCATCCAGGGGCTGTCGACGCGGCAGATCACGCGCATCGTACGTTCAGCCGGCCTGCGGCCGGTGGCGCAGCCGCGGCGTATCGGGCGCAACTACATCGTCAGTTCGGTCGATCGCCATGGCGTCATCAAGCGCGTCGTCATCGACGCGATGGCGGGCGAGATCGTGCGTGTGCGCGAGGCGCGCGGGCCGATCGCGCGTGGGGACGGCGTGCGGACGATCGGGCCGGACGCTGAGCCGTTCGACGACAACAGATCGCCGCGCACGCGTGTTCCCGGCACGCCTCCTGCGGCGAAAGCCGATCGCCAGAAGAAAACTGTAGCAAGCGCGCCGGCAGCATCCGAGAAGGCGCCGCCGCACGAGGTCGACACCGAGTCCTTGCCGAAGGCGGAAGGCGCGGTAACGATCCCGCCGCAGGCTCAGCCTGAAGGGGCGGATGCGCCGAAATCCACCGCGAGCCTGCCGAGCGAGCCGGCGGCGGCGACACCTGAAGCGCCGAAAGCGGCTCCGGCAAAGCCTGCGGAGACGCGCAGCGCCACCGTGATGCCTGCAAGGCCGCCACTTCCCGTTCGGCGTCCATCGGCCGCCGCGCCGCAGCCGGTCGTCGCCAAGCCGGATACGGCGGCGAAGAAGGAGACGCCGGCCTCGTCTCCGCGTGTGGTTCTGCCCGGCGGTCCGCCCGTAGCGAAGGACGAAACCACCGCGAGCACCAGCGCGCCGAAAGCTGACGAGACGCCGAAGGCCGCGCCGTCAGCGGAGCAACCCGCGGTCAGCATCGTGCCGCCGCAGTCCTACGAGTAGCTGATACCTGACGCTCACGACCCGAAC
>JAFKKS010000032.1 GCA_017304555.1 Hyphomicrobiales bacterium | reverse complement strand
TGGCCCATTATCGCAGCCAGTTCAAGCGGCGGGGGATCGTCGCCATCTTCTCCGACCTGCTCGACGACCCGAAAGTTCGCGAAGGCGATACGACGACGAGCTATCTCGACGCACAGCCGGCCTATAGCCCCCAGGATATGCCCGACTGGCTGATCGCCGCGGCCGCGGTCCTGCGTTGCATTCCAGAGAATATGACGATCGAGGGCTGGCGTGACCTGGGCGTTGGACGATGGCGGGTCGTTCTCGAGGGCGCCGGAGACCCTCTGCCTGTGAGCGTGACGCGTGACGCCAAAGGCATTGCACGCGCCGAAGCCGCTGGATGGGCCATCGATATCGATCCGCGTGTGCTCGACGGCCATACGTTTCGCTTCATGGCTGGCGCGACGCTGCGCAAAGTCGCCTACGGGCGAAGCGACACAGTCGTCTGGGCGCAATCCGGGCCACACACGCTTCGCGTGGAAGACATCGCGCGGCTACGCGCGAAACGCAAAGACGCGCAGAACGGCGGCAATGTCACCGCCCCGATCACCGGACGGATCGTCTCGGTGGCCGTCCAGCAGGGCGACGAGGTTCGCGCCGATGATGCCGTCGCGGTGCTCGAAGCCATGAAGATGGAGATGCAGATCCGCGCACCGCGTTCCGGACGCGTTGTCAGCGTCGGCGTCGCACCGGGACATCAGGTGGCCGCCGGCCATCTCATCGCGGAAATCGAGCCGAACGTCGACAATGCGGGAAAGGGCGCAGCATGACCGAGAAAAGCGTCAGGATCGGTTGCGCATCAGGTTTCTGGGGTGACACGGAGACCGCGACGCCTCAGCTCGTGAAAGGTGGCAAGCTCGACTATCTGGTGTTCGACTATCTCTCCGAAGTCACCATGTCGATCCTCGCGCGCGCCCGCGCCAAGGACCCGTCCGCCGGTTGGACAAAGGACTTCGTCACTGCGGCGCTGAAACCCTCCCTGCACGAGATCGCGGCACGCAAGATCAAGGTGATCAGCAATGCCGGAGGCATGAATCTCGACGCCTGCCGCGATGCCGTTCTCAAGCTGGCAGCGGAGGAAGGCCTCTCGCTCAACGTAGCCATCGTGCGCGGCGACGACTTGTCCGACCGTATCGAGCGCTTACGAGCGCAGGACGTGCGTGATCTTGATCTTGGAATCCCCCTGCCGGAGCGCGTGTGGAGCCTCAACGCCTATCTCGGCGCGACGCCGATCGCGACAGCGCTCGCGGCCGGCGCCGATATCGTCATCACGGCGCGCTGCGTCGATAGCGCGCTCGTCCTCGGCCCATTGATGCATGAGTTCGGATGGACGTCCGACGACTACGACCGCCTGGCGGCGGGGAGCCTCGCCGGTCACATTCTCGAATGCGGCGCGCAGGCAACCGGCGGCAATTTCACCGACTGGCAGGATGTCGAAGGCTGGGAAGACATGGGCTTCCCCATCGCCGAATGTTACGCCGACGGGCGCTTCATCATCACCAAACCCGAGAACACCGGCGGCCTAGTGACGCCGGCAACGGTCGGCGAGCAGATTCTTTATGAACTCGGCGATCCAGCCTCGTACAAGCTTCCCGACGTAACCTGCGATTTCCGCGACGTGCGGCTCACGCAAGCCGGGCCGAACGCGGTGCTGGTCCAGGGGGCGAAGGGCCGCACACCGACAAGCAGCCTTAAGGTCAGCGCCACCTATCAAGACGGATTCCGGTCCACAGCCCTCCTCATCATGGGCGGATTCGACACAGCCAAAAAGGCCGAGAAAGTCGGCACCGCAATCCTGATGCGCACGCGCAACCTCTTCCGTGAGCGCAATCTAGGCGACTATCGGCGCACCAACTTGACGATCCTCGGCACCGAGGAGATGTATGGCGCGCAGGCCCGGCCGGACGCGTCGCTCAATCGCGAGGCCGTCCTACGCATCGACGTCCACCACGACGACCGGCGCGCGCTCGATCTCTTCTCGCGTGAGATTGCGCCGTCCGGCACCGGCATGGCGCCGGGCCGCTGCGCGTTGGTCGGCGGCCGTCCCGACGTCGTGCCGCTGGTGCGACTGTTCTCTTTCTTGGTTCCGAAAAGCGATGTCGACGTTGCAGTTGAGATCGACGACACAAACATCCGCGTGCCGTTCGCCCGTGGAACGGATAATCCGCCGCCTGCGGCAACGCCATCAGCGCCCAAGGCCGCCAACGCTTCAAACGAGGAGCTTTCCGCCACGATCCCGCTCGTGCGCATCGCGTGGGGCCGTAGCGGCGACAAAGGCGACACGTCGAATATCGGCATCATCGCGCGGCGTCCGGATTTCCTGCCGCTGATCCGCGATCAGGTGAACGAGAAGAGCGTCGCCGAATATTTCCGGCACTTTGCGAAGGGAAAGGTCCGCCGATTCGACTTGCCCGGCTTCGACGCACTCAACTTCACGCTCGAGCACGCCCTTGACGGCGGCGGCATCGCGTCGATGCGCACCGATCCGCTGGGGAAATGCTTCGCCCAGATCCTCCTGTCGATGCCGGTCCGCGTTCCTCGGAAAGTTGCGCAGGAATTGGGAAGCTAGCGCTTCTTGACCTGATCGCGACGATCGAGAAGGCGGCGCGGCTTGCCCTCGCGCCCGAGATTGGCGGTTTCCGCTAGGCTGCCTTCGGGAACAAGCTCGACGTCGACCTTCACGCCGAGGTCGGCATGCAGCCGCTTCTCGAGATAAGGCGCCAGGCCGTCCAAGCTTCCCG
>JAFKKS010000270.1 GCA_017304555.1 Hyphomicrobiales bacterium | reverse complement strand
GGAGCTCGCGTAGCGGGCGTCTCGAAGGATGGCGTCATACGCTCTCATCTGCGGCCATCCTTCGAGACGGCGACTTTGTCGCCTCCTCAGGATGAGCCGATTGCGACTGGGCGCTTCAACAGCGCAGTCTATTTCTTCTCGAACGCGTTGAAACGCACATTGAGCCCGACGGTGATCCAGTTGGCGTCCTCGCCGGCGATGTTGCGGCCGTAGATCACGTCGATGTCGATGTCGTCGATGGGCGTGTAGCGCAAGCCGATCTGTGCGCGCGGATTGCGCTGGTCTTCGCCGAGCACGGCGTAGACTTCGCCGATCAAGGTCAGCGGCTTGACGAAGTTCCACTCGAAGCCGGCGCCGACCAATCCGAAATGCTGCTGGGCGGTCGGATCGTAGAGCCATCCGCCGTTGACGTTGATCTTGAATGTGTCGCTGAGCTGGAAGGTGAGTGGAACGGCGGCGGTGAGCGCCGTGACATCGCCGGTGCTGAGATCGAACGTCACGCCGCCCGACAGCGCGACGCCGACGGTGCCAACGCCAGCCTTGACCAGATTGGTCTTGCCCTTGAGCGTCAGGCTCTGGTCCCAAACGTTGCCGGCATTGAAGGCGGAAAACGCTGCACCGACCTCGACCGGACGGCCGAGGTCAACGACGCAGGCGGGCGACGTGACGCCAACGAAATCGCGATTGCTGGCAAACGACGTCCACGACTCGACCTTACACGCGCCGACATCGGAAATCTCCGAGTCGTCGACGGCGAAGGCGCCGCCCGCAGCATGCGCCGGCATCGATCCGAACGCGCCCGCAAGGCCGAACGCGACAAGGGCTGCGCACAGCCATGCGGCGGCGATCCTCTTTTTGTGCCGCTCTGCGCGCGAAGGTTCACGCGCGCTGTCATAGCGATGAAGCATGCAATGCCCCCATATCCGCAGCCGCTATGGCACGCGACAGTGACAATTGCATCGGGATAGAGAGCCTAGAATAGGCGTTTTCCCCCGCCTGTAGGAAGCGGGACACAAATTCGCACTGTTCTAATCCTTCCCTGCCAGGAAATCGAAGTCGGCGCCGTCGGGGGCTTGCGTGACGCTGGTGACGTAAAGGCGACGATAGCCGCGCTTCGGTTTCGCCGGTGGCTTCCACTCGCTCTTGCGGCGCGCGAGTTCGGCGGCGTCGACCTTGAGGTCGAGGCGGCGGCCGGCGGAATCGAGCGTGATGATGTCGCCGTCGCGAACGAGCGCGAGCGGGCCGCCGACCGCGGCTTCCGGCGCAGCGTGCAGGACGACGGTGCCGAAGGCAGTGCCGCTCATGCGGGAATCGGAAATGCGCACCATGTCCTTCACGCCCTTCGATCCGAGCTTCTTCGGAATCGGCAATGCACCGGATTCGGGCATGCCAGGCGCGCCGACGGGACCCGCGTTTCTAAGCACCAGCACATGATCAGGCGTCACCGGGAGATCTGGATCGTCGATGCGCGCGACGAGGTCGGGCACGGAATCGAAAACGAGCGCCGGGCCTTCATGCTGCGTCAGCGACGGCGTCGCTGCCGAGAGTTTGATGATGGCGCCGTCGGGCGCGAGCGAACCGCGCAGTACGGCGAGCGCAACGCCCTCGACCACCGGCCGGTCGAATGGGCGGATGATCTCGTCGTCGACGTAGTTCGACCAACGCTTGGTCACGTCCTCGAGCGTTTCGCCCATGATGGTGCGCGCGCTCATGTCGAGGTGGTCGCGCAGTCGCCGCCACAGTGCCGGCACGCCGCCGGCGGCATGGAAGTCCTCGGCGAAATGCTCACCCGCGGGCTTCAGGTTGATGAGCACCGGCACTTCACGGCCGATCGCGTCGAGTTCGTCGAGGTCGTAGCGGATGCCGGCACGCCCGGCGATCGCGGCAAGATGCACGATGCCGTTGGTCGAACCGCTGGTCGCCTGCAGCACCACCGAGGCGTTGCGGAACGCCGCCTTGGTCATCAATTCACTCGGCTTCGGTCCGCCCGCTTTTGCCATGGCGACGGCGCGCTCGCCGGAGGCTTCGGCAAGCCGCATGCGCTCGGAACTGACGGCCGGTGCGGTGGCGGCGCCGGGCAGCGTGAAGCCGAGCGTTTCCGCCAGCGAAGCCATCGTCGAGGCGGTGCCCATCACCATGCAGGTGCCGGTGGTCGGCATGAGTTTGCTGTGCGCGCGCTCGAGCGATTCATCGTCGATCGAGCCGGCGCGATAGCCGGCCCAGAGCCGCCGGCAGTCGGTGCAAGCGCCGAGCCGCGTGCCTTCGTGGCGGCCCGCAAGCATCGGACCGACAGGCACCATGATGGAGGGAACATCGGCGCTGATCGCGCCCATGAGTTGTGCTGGGATCGTCTTGTCGCAGCCGCCGATCATCACGACCGCGTCGACCGGCAATGCCTTCAGCATCTCCTCGGTGTCCATCGACATCAGGTTGCGCAGGAGCATCGAGGTCGGGAACGAAAAGGATTCGTGAATCGAAATTGTCGGGAACACGAACGGCAATCCGCCGGCAAGGCGCACGCCCTTGGCGATGTGCTCCGCGAGTTGCGTGGCATTGCCGTGGCAGGGGTTGAAATCCGACGCCGTCGAGAGAATGCCGACGATAGGCCGGTCGAGCGCCTCGTCGGTGTAGCCGGCGCCTTTGAGGAAGCCGCGTCGCAGAAAGAGGGCAAAAGCCTCGTCGCCATACTGCGAGAGACGAGATCGCAAACCCTTGGCCATAATATCTCCGGAACAGGTGCGGCGAGGGCCGCGAGGCAAGAGCGCAAATTCGCGACGGAAGATGCGCGATGTCAACCTGTTTGGAGCCGTTCTCAGTTATGCACGCACGCTGCGTTCGTCACTTCTCTCTATGGAGAGGTAAAGAAGGGGCGTACCGATCCAGGAGCGCGACCCGTCCGGACGGGGACTTGTCTGGACGGGTCGCTAAGATCGACGCAGTTGCGGGCGGGGGGATGCGCCGATCAGGGGCTGTTTAGCGTTTTCGGCTTCAGTCGCAGACGCGACGGCTGCCGATATAGTCGCCGTAGCGGTTGTAGACGGGCGTACGCACGCAAACCGGTTCGTATTCGCTGGCGGCCGCGGCGGCGCCGAGAACCCCGAGGGCAAGGCCGATGCCGAGGCCGGCTCCGCCGAAGCCGTGGTGATGGCCCCAGCCCTTCGCCTGCGCGGCGCTGGCGGTGGAGAGGACGGTTGCGGCGATGACGAGGCCGGCGAGAAACTTCTTGGTGTTGATCGACATGGCTCAATCCCGTTGAATGATGCGAGGCCGGTATTGGCCTTCACCCATTCGTCGCGGGGACCGAGCGAAAGGTTCATGATTTTTTTGGCCGGTGTGGCGGGAAACCGCGCCAGGGCCTAGATTGCCCTTAAGCCCATCATTGTCCGACAGGAGGCAGGAATGCTGCAGAAGCTCGAATTCAAGCGCGAAAGCAATTTCATCAACGGCGAATGGGTGGGCGCCGACAGCAAGAAGACCATCGATGTCAACGATCCGGCGACCGGCGACGTCATTGGTACGGTTCCCTCCTGCGGACGGGCAGAAACGAAGCGCGCCATCGAGGCGGCGGCCAAGGCGTTTCCCGGATGGGCAGGCAAGCTCGCGTCCGAGCGCGCCGATGCGCTGCGCAAGCTCGCGGCGCTGATCGAGCAGA
This sequence comes from Hyphomicrobiales bacterium, assembly GCA_017304555.1. GTDB lineage: Bacteria > Pseudomonadota > Alphaproteobacteria > Rhizobiales > Xanthobacteraceae > JAFKKS01. The sequence continues at coordinate 13,966 of JAFKKS010000270.1, read as the reverse complement.
ACAAGGAAGAGCTGGCGATGCTGCTCACGGTCGAGCAGGGCAAATCGCTTGCGGAAGCGCGCGGCGAGGTCGGCGGCAGCGCGGCCTACGTCCTCTGGTTCGCGGAAGAAGCGCGCCGCATTTACGGCGACACGATCCCGTCCCCGTGGCAGGGGCGGCGCATCGTCACGATCAAGCAGCCGGTCGGCGTCATCGGTGCGATCACGCCGTGGAACTTCCCGTCGTCGATGATCGCGCGCAAGCTCGGTCCCGCACTCGCAACCGGCTGCACCATGGTGATCAAGCCGGCGTCGCAGACGCCGTATTCCGGGCTTGCCTGGGGTGCGCTGTGCGAGAAGGCCGGCATCCCGCCGGGCGTCGTCAACATCATCACCGGTAAGGCGAGCGAGATCGGCGCGGAACTCACCTCCAACCCGATCGTGAAGAAGATCACCTTCACCGGCTCGACCGAGATCGGCAAGAAGCTGATGGAGCAGTCCGCGCAGACGATGAAGCGCGTGTCGATGGAACTCGGCGGCAACGCGCCGTTCCTCGTCTTCGACGACGCCGATCTCGACGCGGCGGTGGAAGGCGCGATCGCCTCGAAGTATCGCAATAGCGGGCAGACTTGCGTCTGCGCCAACCGCTTCATCGTGCAGGAAGGCATCTACGACAAGTTTGCGGAGAAGCTTGCGGCCGCCTCGAAGGCGCTCAAGGTCGGCAACGGCATGGAGCAGGGCGTGCAGCAGGGCCCGCTGATCGACGACAAGGCGATCGCAAAGGTCGAGGAGCACATCGCCGACGCCGTGAAGAAGGGCGGCAAGGTGGTGGCCGGCGGCAAGCGCCACAAGCTCGGCGGCACGTTCTTCGAGCCGACGGTGATTGCGAACGTCACGCCGGACATGGCGGTGGCGCGCGAGGAGACGTTCGGGCCGGTCGCGCCGCTCTTCAAGTTCAAGAAGGAAGAGGACGGCATCCGCATGGCGAATGCGACCGAGTTCGGCCTTGCCTGCTACTTCTTCACCAAGGATCTCGGCCGCGCCTTCCGTGTGGCTGAAGGCCTTGAATATGGGCAGGTCGGCGTCAATGCCGGCGTCATCACCACGGAAGTTGCGCCGTTCGGTGGCGTCAAGGAATCCGGCCTTGGCCGCGAAGGCTCGAAGTACGGCTGGGACGACTACGTGAACGTGAAATACGTCTGCATCGGCGGGGTGTAATCGCGCGCCGGCATCTGAAACAAGCGCGGCGCTTTTCACCTCTCCCCGCAAGCGGGGAGAGGGAGCGAAATCGCCGGACGGACGCTACGGCAGCATCTGCACATCGCCGCAGATGCTGATCGCCTGGCCGGAGATGGTGCGACCGCGCTCGGAGCAGAGGAACACGATCTGATCGGCGATCTGCTGCGGCGTCACCATGGTGCGCATGGAGACGACCGAGAGCACCTCCGTCAGCATCGCCTCCAGTGAAACACCGCGCGCTTTCGCCTTATTCTCGAACACGCGCTGGATGCGTTCGCCTTCGACAATTCCGGGTTGGATAGCGTTGACCCGGATGCCCTCAGGGCCGAGTTCCGCGGCGAGCGATTTGGTGAAACCGACCGTCGCCCATTTCGAGGCCGAATAGGGCGTGCGCAGCGGGTAGCCGAGCCGCCCGGCGATCGACGACAGGTTGATGATCGAGGCGTTCTTGCTCTTGCGCAGATGCGCTACCGCAAGCCGCGTGCAATTGAACTGTCCGGTGATGTCGATCGCGAGGCAGCGGTCCCAATCCTCCGGCGCGATCTCCTCCACCCGGCCCGTCGGACCGGCGATGCCGGCATTGTTAACGAGCACGTCGAGGCCGCCGAGCGCGTTGAGCGCCTCATCGAAAAGCTTTGCGACCTGCGCGCGGTCCGAAACGTCGGCGACGCTGCGTGTGACCTGCGGGTCGCTTTTCGCCATGGCGTCGAGAGCGCGCTGATCGACGTCGCAGACATGCACCCTGGCGCCCTCGTTGACGAAGGAGCGGGTGATTTCCAACCCGATGCCGCCAGCGCCCGCTGTCACGAGAACGCGCAGTCCCTTGATGCCGAGGTCCATCGCTCGATCCTCCTATGATCCACGCCGGCCTTGGTCACAGCACGCAAGCTAAGTTAGTGTCGGCCCTTGTGGCTGGTTCCGGCCGCATCAGAGCATGACGCGAACGGATTGCGAAAGGGCGAAGCGATGCCATCAGCAGCGATGATCGGCGCCGGACTGATTGGCCGCTCCTGGGCTATCGTCTTCGCCCGCGCCGGATGGGACGTCGCAATCTACGACGCTGCGCCGGGGGCCGGTGAGAAGGCGCTAGGGCTGATTGCCGAAAGCTTGGAAGAGTTGGCCGAGCAAGGGCTTGTCGCCGACGCGAAAGCCGCAGCGAGGCGTGTGCGTGTCGCACGCGATATCGCCGATGCGCTCAAGGGCGCGGAGTTCATACAAGAGAGCCTGCCGGAGGATTTGCAGACCAAGATCGATGTCTTCGGCGCACTCGATGCCGCCGCTGCGCCCGACGCCATTATCGCTTCGTCAACGTCGACCATCGTCGCCAGCAAATTCACTGAGAATCTTGCTGGCCGCGCGCGCTGCCTCGTCGCGCATCCGGTCAATCCGCCGCATCTCGTGCCATTGGTTGAGCTTGTCGGCGCGCCATGGACGGCTCCGGAAACGATCGCACGCGCAAAAGCGGTCTACGAGAGCATCCAGCAGGTGCCGATCGTGGTGAAGCGCGAGGTGGATGGCTTCATCCTCAACCGGCTGCAGGCGGCGCTCCTCTCCGAAGCGTTCCGCCTCGTGGGCGAGGGCTATGTCTCGCCGCAAGACTGCGACAAGACGCTCAAGGACGGGCTCGGGCTGCGCTGGGCGTTCATGGGGCCGTTCGAGACGATCGAGCTCAACGCGCCCGGCGGCATTCCCGATTACTGTGCGCGCTATGGGCCCAGCCTCGGGCGTTTGCAGGACGGCATGGGCGGCTCGGAAGTGTACCGCAAGGAGAACGTCGAGCGCATCATGGCGCAGTGGCCGCTGTCGCCGTCGGCGCGCAAGATCGCCGACAAGATGCGCTGGCGCGACAAGCGGCTCGCGGCGCTGCGTGGGCACAAGGCATCGCAGCCGGATTCCTGATCCCTGATTTCAACAAAAAGAGGAAACGACCATGGCCCCCCGCAAAGTCATCATCACCTGCGCCGTCACCGGCTCCATCCATACGCCCTCGATGTCGCCGCATCTGCCGATCACCGCGCAGGAGATCGCGGACGCCGCGATCGGCGCGGCGGAAGCCGGCGCTGCGGTCGTGCATCTGCATGCGCGCAAGCCGGAGGACGGGCAGCCGGATCAGTCGCCAGAGGCGTTCGCGCCGTTCCTGCGCGTAATCAAACAGCGTTCGAACTGCGTGGTGAACATCACCACCGGCGGCGCGCCGACGATGACGGTGGAGGAGCGCGTGAAACCGGCGGCGACGTTCGCGCCGGAAGTTGCAAGCCTCAACATGGGCAGCATGAATTTCGGCCTTTATCCGATGCTGGCGCGGCAGAAGGAGTTCAAATACGCGTGGGAGAAGCCGTATCTCGAAGGCTCGCGCGAGCGCATCTTCAAGAACACGTTCGCGGACATCGAGTACATCCTGACGACCTGCGCCAACAACGGCACGCGCTTCGAGATCGAGTGCTACGACATCGGGCATCTGTACACGCTCGCGCACTTCGCCGATCGCGGCGTGGTGAAGCCGCCGTTCTTCGTGCAGTCGGTGTTCGGCATCCTCGGCGGGATCGGTCCGCATCCGGAAGACGTCGCGCACATGAAGCGCACGGCCGACCGGCTGTTCGGTGATCAATACCGCTGGAGCGTGCTCGGCGCCGGCCGCAATCAGTTGCCGATCGCAGCGATGGCGGCATCGATGGGCGGCAATGTCCGCGTCGGCATGGAGGATTCGCTCTGGCTCGGCCCCGGCCAGCTGGCAAAATCGAACGCCGAGCAAGTGGCGAAGGCGCGGCAGATCATCGAGGGACTTGGCCTCGCCATCGCGAGCGCGGACGAGGCGCGTGAGATCCTTGCGCTCAAGGGCGGCGACAAGGTCGGGTTCTGACGCCGCTTATGCAGCGGAAGAGGGAGCCGGCTGTTCCGGAAACGGCGTGAGGCTCGCTTCCGACGCGTAGGCGCGGTCGTTGACCGTCGCATCGGGAGCGCAAGCGTCGGCGATCATCGCCTTCGCGATCTCCTCCTCGCCCATCACCACGCGGGTCGCGCCGTATTTCATCAGGTGCGCGGTCTCGTCCTGTGAATGGGAGCGCGCAATGATCGGGAGATCGGTGTTGATGCCGCGCGCCTGCGCCACGACTTGACCGCCCTCGAAACCGTCCGGGATCGCGACGAGAAGGCAGCGGGCTGCCGATAGATTCAAGGCCTTGACTAGTTCGGGATCGGCGGCGTTGCCGGTGATCGTCTCGACGCCTTGCTCGCGCAACTGCGCGGTCTTGTCGGCATTGTCTTCGACGACGAGCAACGATGCGCCGCTCGCACGCACCGCTTCGCTGATCCGGCTGCCGACGCGCCCATGGCCGATCAGCACGACATGATCGGTCAGGGTGGTCGGTGGGATCTCGGCGCGTGTTCCTTCCTCGGCGTCCTGTGTTTTGCCGTCGTCGGCGCGCTCCTCCTCGGTGCGGGCCTGCATCCAGTCGAGGATTTGGAAGACGACCGGGTTGAGCATGATCGAGATGATCGACCCGGCGAGCACGAGATCGCGGCCGCGCTCGGGAAGCAGCGCGAGTGCAACGCCGAGGCTCACGAGGATAAAGGAGAACTCGCCGATCTGCGCGAGACTTGCCGAGATCGTTAGCGCGGTGTTGGTCGCATATCCGGCGAGGCGCATGATCAGGAACGCCGCGATCGACTTGCCAAACATGATGATGAACAGCGTCGCGAGCACCGGGCCGGCCTCGCGTACGATGATGGTCGGATCGAACAGCATGCCGACCGAGACGAAGAACAGCACGGCGAAGGCGTCGCGCAGCGGCAGCGTTTCCTGTGCGGCGCGCTGGCTCAGCTCGGATTCGCTCAAGATCATGCCGGCGAAGAACGCGCCGAGCGCGAAGGAGACGTCAAAGAGCTTCGTCGCGCCGAAGGCGCAGCCGAGCGCGATCGCAAGGACGGAGAGGCGGAAGAGTTCGCGTGATCCGGTGTGCGCGACGTAATGCAGGATCCAGGGGATCACGCGGCGGCCGACGAGCAGCATCACTGCGACGTATGCTGTGACCTTGGCGAGGATGACGAGGGCCGGAACGGCGAGACGGGAGAGGCCGGCCGCGTCGGCGGCCTCGCCTTTGAGGATGCCCGCCATCGCCGGGATCAGCACCAGGGTCAGCACCATCGTGATGTCCTCGACGATGAGCCAGCCGACGGCGATGCGGCCCTTCTCGGTTTCCACCAGCCGGCGCTCTTGCATGGCGCGCAGAAGCACCACGGTGCTGGCGGTGGAGAGCGCAAGGCCAAACATCACCCCGGCGCCCGTGCTCCAGCCCATCAAGCGGGCCAGGCCGAGCCCGAGGGCGGTCGCCACCGCGATTTGCACCAGAGCGCCGGGCACGGCGATTGCGCGGACGGAGAGGAGATCCCTGAGCGAGAAATGCAGCCCGACGCCGAACATCAGCAGGACCACGCCGATCTCGGCGAGCTCGTTGGCGAGCCCCTGATCCGCGACGAAACCGGGGGTAAACGGCCCCATGACGACGCCGGCGAGGAGATACCCGACCAACGGCGATACCCGGAACCGCTGCACCAGAGCCCCTAGCGCGAACGCCAACACAAAGCCCGCCACGATGGTTGATACCAAAGGCGTGCTATGCGGCATCCGGCGATGTTCCCGATTTCGTGGCGAAAAAGATAGGAGCGATCGTTCGCTTTGTTACCCACGAGCAGCAATCGTTGTGCAATATGGTTTGATGTCGCGCGCATGCTGACCGCGGCTACAGGAGAGACGCTCGACATCGATGGCCGCCCTCGAAATCGTCAATCTGACCGTACTGCTCGGGGCGGTAATCGTACTCGCCGGCATTCTGTCGAGCCTGGTAGCACTCCGGTTCGGCGCCCCTCTGCTGCTCATCTTCCTTCTGATTGGCGTGTTCGCGGGCGAATCGGGGCCTGGCGGCATCAAGTTCAACGATGTCGGAATCGCCTTCACGGTCGGCTCGATCGCCCTGGCGCTCATTCTGTTCGATGGTGGCCTGCGGACTCGGTTCCAGGCGTTCAAGAACGTGCTGGCGCCCGCCGGGCTGTTGGCGACGGTCGGCGTGCTGGTCACGGCGGCGCTGGTCGCGCCCGTCGCCTTCTTCGCGCTCGACCTGTCATGGACGGAGAGCCTGCTGGTCGGCGCGGTCATCGGCTCGACCGACGCCGCGGCGGTGTTCTTCCTCATCCATACGCGCGGTCTGCGTCTGCGCCCGCGCATTGCCGCGACGCTTGAGGTCGAGTCGGGGACGAACGACCCCTTCGCGATCTTCCTGACCATCATTCTGGTGGAAATCCTGGCTCAAGGGCATGGGAGCTGGGGTGAGGCGGCTGCGGAACTCTCGGTGCGGGCGCTGGTCGGCTTGGCGCTCGGCCTGCTCGGCGGGCAGGCGGTTGTCGGCGTGATGAATCGGCTCGGCCTGCCGCAGGGCCTGCACGCGCCCTTCGTCGCGACGGCCGCACTGGTCATCTTCGCCGCCACCGAGGCGACGCATGGTTCGGGGTATCTTGCCGCCTATGTCGCCGGCATGATCGTCGGCAATCGGCCGACCCGTGCGCACAACGCGATCATCACCTTCCTCGACGCGGTGACGTGGCTCGCGCAGATCGTGATGTTCGTCATCCTCGGTTTGCTGGTCTGGCCGGAGCGGCTGCTGTCATCGCTCGTGCCGGCGCTGTTCGTGGCCTTCGCGCTGACGTTCATCGCACGGCCTGCGGCTGTGTTCCTCTGCCTCTGGCCGTTCCGTTATGCTTGGCGTGAGAAGATCTTCATCTCATGGGTGGGCCTGCGCGGCGCGGTCGGCATCTTCCTCGCCTCGATCCCGCTGCTGGTCGGAATGCCGAAGGCCTACATCTATTTCGATGTCGCCTTCGTCGTGGTGCTGGTCTCCCTTCTCGTGCAGGGCTGGACGCTGACGCCGGCCGCGCGGCGCCTGCAAGTCGCTCTGCCGCGCAGCGATGCCGCCCCGCAGCGCGTCGAACTCGATCTTCCGGGACAGACGACGCACGAACTGGTCGGCTATGCGGTGGGAGCCAACAGCCTTTTCCTGCGTCGCCATGTTCTACCGACCTGGGCGAAACTCGCACTCCTGGTGCGCGATGAGCGCGTGCTCTCGCCGCTCGAAGGCGGTGCGGTGCGCGAGAACGACTATGTCTACTTCCTCGCGCCGCTTGAGAAGGCGCGAGCGCTCGACCGCTTCTTCGTCGATATGCCGGCGCCGAGTGCGCCTGACGCGCGGCTTCTCGGTGGCTTTCAGGTTTCGGCCGATGTGACGCTCGGCGCGCTGGCGGAAATCTATGGGCTGTCGATCTCCGAAGAGGATGCGACGTTGCCGCTCGCCGAGTGGTTCGATCAGCAGTTCGATGACACACCGACGGAAGGAGATCGCCTGCCGCTCGGCGCGATCGAAGTGGTGGCCGATCGCGTTGTCGACGGCAAGGTCGTGACGGTTGGTCTCGATCTTGCCGACGAGCCCGAAACTCCCCCCGGGCCGCTGACCTGGAGCGGACGCCTGCGTGCTGCGGTGAAACCGCTCATTTCCGGGCTGGGGCTTGGCTAGGCTTCACGCCGGCCGCGGCGCACGCATGAACGGAACCTGCGCGCCGTCCACCTCCACCATGATTGCGTCGACGCCGAAGACGTCACCGACGCGCGCGGTCGAGAGCGCCTCCTGCGGCGGTGCATCGGCGACAAGACGTCCTTGCGCCATCACCAGGACGCGATCGGCGAACCGCGCCGCGAGCGCGAGATCGTGCATCACCGCGAGGACGGCGCCGCCACGCTGCGCGGTTTCGCGCAGTTGTTCCATCACCATGAGCTGATTACGCGGATCGAGCGACGCGGTCGGCTCGTCGGCGAGGAGAATCGGCGCTTCCGTCGCCAGCGCGCGGGCAAGTGCGACGCGTGCGCGCTCGCCGCCCGAGAGGGTGAGCACCGAGCGTTCGGCGAAATCCTCGATGCCGGTCGTGGCAATGGCGCGCGCCACGGCCTGCCGGTCGGCGTCGGTCGGCGGAGAAAACGGATCGGCATGCGGATGCCGGCCAAGCGCCACGATCTCGGCCGCCGCCAACGGCCAATTGAAAGCATGGCCTTGCGGTAAATAGGCGAGGAGGCGCGCGCGCTCGCGTCCGCTCATCGCCTTCGCGGGGCAGCCTTCGATCCGCACCTCGCCCTGTGACGCAATCAGCCCGACGAGTGCGCGCAACAACGTTGTCTTGCCAGCGCCGTTCGGGCCGACGAGCGCGGTCATGCTCCCGCGCTCGAGCGCGAATGTCACGTCGCTGACGATGGCGCGGCCGCCGAGCGCGATGCTCAGCGAAGCCGCATCCAGGACGGGGCGTTTGGCGGGTGTGTCGCTCACGCGGGCGCGCCCTCCAGGAATTTCCGTTCACGCAAGATCATCGAGAGGAAGAACGGAACGCCGATCAGTGCGGTGACGACGCCGAGCTTGATTTCTGTCGCCGCCGGAACGAGGCGCACGACGATGTCCGACCCCGTCAGCAGCGCCGCGCCTGCGAGCGCCGCGGGCAGCATGATGCGCGCCGGATCGGAGCCGACCGCGCGGCGCACGAGGTGCGGCGCGACGAGCCCGACGAATCCGATCGCGCCGGTGACGGCGACGGAGGCGCCGACGCCGAGCGCGACGCCAACCACCGTGAGGAGACGTGTGCGCGTGATATCGACACCGAGGGACGCGGCGCCGTCCTCGCCGAGCGTCAGCGCGCGGAAAGCGGAAGCGCAAAGGCTCAGCAGCACCCAGCTCAGCAAAAGGAACGGCAGGATGAGAACGACGTGCTCGCTGCTGCGGTCCTCCAGCGAGCCAAGCAGCCAGAACGCGATCTCCAGCGCGATGTACGGATTGGGTGCAAGATTGAGGATGAGCGCGGTTGCAGCGCCGGCAAAGCTCGCGAAGGCGAGGCCGGCGAGCAAGGTCACCGTCAGGCTCGTGCGATGTCCGGCGATGGCGAGCAGGCCTCCGATCGAGATGAGTGCACCGGCAATCCCGGCGAGCGGCACGGCGAACGACGTGACGCCGGCGAAGCCGAAGGCGATCATCAAGGAGGCGCCCGCCGCCGCCGCTTGCGGGGCGCCGAAAAGCGCAGGCTCGGCGAGCGGGTTGCGCAGCAGGCCCTGCAAGGCAGCGCCGGCGAGGCCGAAGGTTCCGCCGATCAGAAGCGCGAGAATCGTGCGCGGCAGGCGAATCTCGCGCACGATCAGGCCGGCGATACCGTCGCCACCGATCAAGCCATGCCATACTGCGGCGAGCGGCAGCGATGCCGCGCCGACCGCGAGAGAGACCACTGCGAGCGCGACAACAAGCAGGCTCAGGCCAAGGTTGATGCGGCTGCGCGGCGGATGCATGTAATGGACGGCCTCGTGAGCGCGCGGGGTGGCGGAGCGTGGACGTGCCTGCGTAACCTGTCGGGCGGTGCGGTCAAGTCCGCCGCCGTCGCCATTCTATAGGATGAATGCTTTCCCGATGCTGCGTCTCGCCATTCTCTGCTTTTTGATTTTTGCGACGGCTGCGCAGGCCGCGGAGGCGCCGCAGCGGGTTGCCTCCTTCAATCTTTGCGCCGATCAGCTGGTGCTCGCGCTTGCCGATCGCGGTCAGATCGCCGGGGTGTCGACATTCGCCTCCGATCCTGAACTTTCCGTGATGGCCGAAAAGGCGAAGGCGTTTCGCACACTCGATCAACGCTCGGAGGCGACGGTCGCGCTGCAGCCCGACCTGGTCCTGGTCGGCCCGAACGACCGGTCGACGATTCGCCGTGCGTTGACGCGCCTTGGCCTGCATGTCGAGGAGGTCGGCCTCGTTTCGGATCTCGCCTCGGTGCGCGCGCAAGTGCGGAGCATGGCGGAGCGGCTGGGGCATCCCGAGCGCGGCACATCGTTGAACGCGGCGATCGATGCCGCGCGCGTCCGGCTTTCTGCCGCGGTGGGCAAGGAGAAGCGCACGGCCCTGGTCGTCGAGCGGCAAGGGTATACGGCGGGGCCGGACAGCCTCATCGCCAATCTTTTGCGGGAGGCGGGCCTCGTGCTGCCGCGCGGGGCGCCGGCGGGCCTTGGCGGCTTCGTGCCGATGGAGTGGTTGCTGCAGATCAATCCCGACGTCCTCGTCGTCTACGAAGCGACGGAGGGCACGACGGATCAGGGCGCGTTGTTTCTGTCGCATCCGGCGCTGGAAGCGCGGTTCCCGCCGGAACGGCGCCTGGTTGTGCCGCGCCGCTTTGCGCTCTGCGGTGGGCCATCGATCGTCGCAGCGCTCGATTTCCTGACGCGCCTTGTGCGCGCGCCACCGCCGCTGCGCACATTCACGCAAGCGCCGTCTGCGAATCCTGCCACGACGCGATGATGTCGCGCATGGCGTCGAGGCCGTCGGTCAGTGCCGCCGGGCCGGGCTGCAGGATGAGCGGCGATTTGATCTCGCGCAGCCAATTCGTGCGCACGGCGGCGATCCGATCGAAGCCGGGCCGCGCTGCAAATTTCGCCGGCGCGAATTTCTTGCCGCACCAGGAAGCGATCACGATATCGGGATCGCGCGCGATGACGTCGGCGGGTGCGACGATGCGGTTCTTCGCGCCTTTTTCACGCGCGAGCTCCGCGAAAACGTCATCGCCTCCGGCAATGGCAACAAGTTCGGACACCCAGCCGATGCCGGAAATCATCGGCTCGTCCCATTCCTCGAAATAGACGCGCGGGCGTCGCGTGCCGGTCGCCGTCACGGTGCGGATGTCGTCGATCCGACATTGCAGTCGTTGCGCGAGTGCGTCGGCTTTGCCGGGCACGCCGATGAGTGCGCCGACCGTGCGGATCATCGCCAGGATGCCGGCGATGTCGCGTTGATTGAACGCGTGGACAGCGACGCCTTCGCGGATCAGCGCAGCGACGATATCGGCCTGCAGGTCCGAAAAAGTGAGGACGAGATCGGGCGCCAAAGCGAGAATTTTCGGAATGTCGGCGCTTGTGAAAGCGGAAACGCGAGGCTTCTCGTGGCGAACTTGCGGCGGGCGGACCGCATAGCCGGAGACGCCGACGATGCGCTCCTGCTCACCGAGCAGATAGAGCGTTTCAACGGTCTCCTCAGTCAGGCAGACGATACGGGCAGGCGGGAACATCGCGTTTTTGCGGTCTTTTCCGGGTTGGGAGTGCAACCATAGTCTATTTGTCAGACTGCGGTGTTTCTGTTTCAGTCCCGGCCAATTCAGGAGGACGCCCGCCCATCCGGACTTGGCGTACCCCCGATTCCAAAGGGAGAAGATGATGAAGCTGGTCGCCTCATTTGCCGCGGCGCTTGCTGCGGTTGCGTTCGTCACGCCGGCAAGCGCGCAGATCTCGGACGACGTCGTGCGCATCGGCATTCTCAACGATCAGTCGGGCGTCTACGCCGACTTCGGCGGCAAGTGGTCGGTCGAGGCGGCCAAAATGGCGGCGGAGGATTTCGGCGGGAAGGTTCTCGACAAGCCGATCGAGATCGTCACGGCGGATCACCAGAACAAGCCCGACATCGCGACCGGTGTCGCTCGCAAATGGTACGACGTCGATAAGGTCGACGCGATCATGGAGCTGACGACTTCTTCGGTCGCGCTCGCGGTGCAGGAGCTTTCCAAGGACAAGAAGAAGATCACGATCACCGATGGCGCCGCGACCACGCGGCTCACGGGCGACCTCTGCTCGCCCTACGGTTTCCACTGGGCCTACGACACGCAGGCGCTGGCGGTCGGCACCGGCGGTTCGCTCGTCGAGCACGGCGGCGACACCTGGTACTTCATCACGGCCGATTATCAGTTCGGCTACTCGCTCGAGGAAGACACCAGCAAGTATGTAAAGGCGAAGGGCGGCAAGGTGCTCGGCGCCGTGCGCCATCCGCTGAATGCGCAGGACTTCTCGTCGTTCTTGCTGCAGGCGCAAAGCTCGAAGGCGAAGGTCGTCGGTCTCGCCAATGCCGGCCAGGACACGATCAACGCGGTGAAGCAGGCGTCGGAGTTCGGCATCGTCGCCGGTGGGCAGAAACTTGCGGGCCTGCTGCTCACGCTCGCGGAAGTGCACGGCCTCGGCCTCAACGCGGCGCAGGGCCTGGTGCTGACGGAAGGCTATTACTGGGATCTCGACGAGCAGTCGCGCGGCTTTGCGCAGAAGTTCCAGAAGCGCACGGGCCGCATGCCGAACATGATCCAGGCCGGCACTTATTCGTCGGTCATGCAGTATCTCAAAGCGGTGAAGGCTGCCGGCACCGACGCGACCGAGCCCGTCGCCAAGAAGCTGCACGAGATGCCGGTCGACGACTTCTTTGCGCGCGGCGGCAAAGTGCTCGCCAACGGCCGCATGATCCACGAGATGTATCTGTTCGAGGTGAAGTCGCCGAAGGAGAGCAAAGGCCCGTGGGATTATTATAAGCTGCTGGCAAAGATCCCCGGTGAGCAGGCCTTCTTCAAGGCGTCGGAGAGCGGCTGCCCGATGACGAAGTAAGGCTGTCATTCCGGAATAGGGGAGCACACTCGCGTTATCCTCCCCCGCGAAGCGGGGGAGGGGACCGTGCGAAGTACGGTGGAGGGCGGAGTAAGAATGAATATGCCCAAGGCACACGATGCTACATGCCTTGAAGGAGACTACGACTACATCGTCGTCGGGGCGGGGTCGGCGGGATGCGTGCTCGCCAATCGCCTTTCCGCCGATCCGAAGAACCGCGTGCTGCTGCTCGAGGCGGGCGGCCGCGACAATTGGATCTGGTTCCACATTCCCGTCGGCTATCTGTTTGCCGTCGGCAATCCGCGCGCCGACTGGTGCTTCAAGACCGAGGCGGAGCCGGGCCTCAACGGCCGTGCGCTGAACTATCCGCGCGGCAAGGTCGTCGGCGGCTGCTCCGCCATCAACGGCATGATCTATATGCGCGGCCAAGCAGCCGACTACGATCATTGGCGCCAACTTGGCCTGGCCGGCTGGGGCTGGGACGACGTGCTGCCGTTCTTCAAGCGGCAGGAAGACCACTTCGAAGGGACGAGCGCTCTGCATGGCGCCGGCGGTGAGTGGCGCGTGGAGGCGCAGCGACTGCATTGGGATCTCCTTGACGCCTGGCGCGCGGCGGCGGAGCAGGCCGGCATCGCGCGGATCGAGGATTTCAATACCGGCGACAACGAGGGCGTCAGCTACTTCCATGTGAACCAGCGGCGCGGCCGGCGATGGTCGGCGGCGCGCGGTTTTCTCAAGCCCGTGCTCAACCGTTCGAATCTCCGGCTCGAAACCGGATGTCAGGCCGAGGCGGTGGTCTTCGAGGGCAGGCGTGCTGTCGGCGTACGCGGGCGGCAGAGCGGCGGGGTGCGCACGGCGCGTGCGAACGGCGAGGTCGTGCTGGCGGCCGGAGCCCTCGGTTCGGCGCAACTGCTGCAACTCTCCGGCGTCGGCCCGGCGGAGCATCTCGCCGAACATGGCATTCCGCTTGTTCTCGATAAACCCGGCGTCGGCGCGAACCTGCAGGATCACCTGCAACTGCGGCTAATCTACAAAGTGAGCGGCATCAAGACGCTTAACGAGACGTATGGATCACTGTGGGGGCGTGCGCAGATGGGGCTCGACTACGCGCTGCGCCGGCGCGGGCCGCTCACCATGGCGCCGTCGCAACTCGGCGCGTTCACGCGCTCGGACCCGTCGCGGGAGCGCGCCAACATCCAGTTCCATGTGCAACCGCTGTCGCTCGACAAGTTCGGCGAGCCGCTGCATGGGTTTCCGGCGTTCACCTGCAGCATCTGCAACG
>JAFKKS010000031.1 GCA_017304555.1 Hyphomicrobiales bacterium | reverse complement strand
TGCGCCCGAGAGCGGCTATGGCGTCATGCTCGACTACGGTTGCGGCGAAGCGATGTCGGCCGATCTGGTCGCCGAGAAGCTTGGTCGCCTGATCTTGAGCGAGCCCGCGCCGAACGTGCGCGCGACGCTCGCCGGCCGCTTTGCCGGCAACGGCCGGATCGTTGTGCGCAAGCCCGAGGACGTCGCGACCATGCCCGCGCATTCTCTCGACGTCGTCGTGATGCACTCGGTCCTGCAATATCTGAGCGCATCCGATCTCGACGCGCTGCTGGCGCTGTTCTACCGGCTGCTCAAGCCAGGCGGATTGTTCATGCTGGGCGACGTTATCCCGCGCAAGGTTTCGGCGTTTGGCGACGCGCTGGCGCTGCTGCGTTTCGGCCGTCAGGAAGGCTTCACCGGCGCGGCACTCTGCGGCCTGATCCGCACCCGGTTTTCCAGTTACTGGCGGCTGCGCAAGTCCGTCGGGCTGTCGCGGTACGATGATGCCGAGATCACGGCCAAGCTCGAAGCCGCCGGCTTCACCGTCGAGCGGGCCCCTACAAACATCGGCCACAATAACAAGCGAATGACGTTCCTGGCGCGCACGCGCTGAGGCGGCGGCAACGTCCCGGCGCGCGCGGGCCGGTTATGGTTAAGCCGGTATTAATCGGACTTTGCGAACAAGACGGCGTACCAATCTCATCGTGTAGGAGTGAGACGCTTGTCCAGACGCCCTGCCGCCCGCCTCGTCGTCTGCTTTGTCGTCCTCGGCGCTGTCGCGGGACTTCTGGCCGGATACAGCGCTTACGCCATGTGGCCGTCCCATCCCCCGGCCGAAAAAACCGACAGGCTTGCGGTCAGCCCTGCCCAGACACCACCCCAGGCCCATATCCCAGGTCACGCTGAACCTCGCATCCAGGCGTCGAACGCCGCCGCCAAGACCGACAGGCTCGCGATGATCCGCGCCGCCATGAGCCCGGCCGCGCCCGCGGCGGGCGGTTTCATGCTCGCCTCGGCCCAGCAGGGCGCCGACCTCGGCCGCTTCACCGATATCGTCGCCGCCGCCTCGACCATGGCCGATCAGACGCCGACGCCGGACCAGCCGCCGCAAGCCGGTCAAGCGCCGACCTCGGCCGCAGTCGCGCTTGCGCCGCTGCCACCGCAGAAACCCAAGCGGCCCGCGCCCGAAAGCGGCGACCTGCTTGGCGACGGCCAGATCGCCGGCCTCAAGAGCCGGCTGCGCCTCACCAACGACCAGATGGAATACTGGCCCGCGGTCGAAGCAGCGCTGCGCGACGTGGCGCGCACCCAATTGCGCGCGACCAGCGCCAAGCGCACGCGAGGGGCCAAGGCTTCGATCGACGTCAACAGCCCCGAAGTACAGAAGCTGATCTATGCGGCGATGCCGCTCCTGATGCGGCTGCGCGAAGATCAGAAGCGCGAGGTCCGCAAGCTCGCCCGCGTCATCGGCCTGGAACAGGTCGCCTCGCAAATCTGACGCGCTTCATTCCTGCCAGGAACAATCCCGACCCAAAGAGCCGCTTTGAACCGGGCCCGACGCTGGCGCGACACACCGCTATCGAACGCGGAAAGCGCCACCAGCATCAGGAGCGCGTCATGAAACGGCTTCTCGTCGCCGCCTCGGCGGTTGCCTTGACCCTCGCGAGCACGGCCGCCTTTGCCGGCGGCGCCACGCGCGATCATCGCGGGGACGGCTCGCCGTATTTGTCGCCCCAAGGCGGGGTTCGCGTTTACAGCGGCCACCGCCCGCATCCCGGCTACGGCGTTCAGGATCCCAAGGTCCAGCCCGCGCCCTCGGGTCAGCAGGGCGGGACGGTTCGCGACCACCGCTCGGTCGTCCGCGACCATCGCGGCCACTGATCGGACCCGTTGCATCAACGCTTCAAAAGCCGATGTCCGCCGAGCGGCAAACTCGGCCCTGAAATTCTTTATTGCTGACGGGACTTGCCGGCCTATGTTGTGAACACAACGAGGCCGTGACGATGGGCTCTGTCGTTCTTCTCGACTTGATGGGCGGCGTTGCGTTGCTGCTGTGGGGCCTGCACATGGTCCACACCGGCATCCTGCGTGCGTTCGGCCCCGATCTGCGGCGCGTTCTGTCGCGCGCGCTCGGCAACCGCCTCAACGCTTTCGCCGCGGGTCTTGGCCTGACCGCCATCCTGCAAAGCAGCACGGCGACCGCGCTGATGACGGCGGCGTTCGCGACGGAAGGCCTCGTCACGCTCACGGCGGCGCTCGCCATCATGCTCGGCGCCAATGTCGGCACCACGCTGATCGTGCAAGTGCTGTCGTTCAATATCGCGGCCGCGTCGCCGGTGCTCTTCGTCATCGGCCTTGTCGCTTTCCGCGGCGGCGGCCGCTCGCGCATGAAGGACATCGGCCGGGTCGCGATCGGCCTCGGCCTCATCCTGCTGTCGCTGCATATCCTGCTCGACACGCTGGCGCCGGCCGAAAACGCGCCGGGCGCACGCGTGTTCATGAGCGCCATCACCGGCGATCCCGTGCTGTGCATCGTCGTCGGCGCGGTGGTGACCTGGGTGGTGCATTCCAGCGTCGCCAGCGTGCTGCTGGTGATGTCGCTGGCATTTGCGCATTTCATTACTCCGACAGCCGCATTGGCGCTGGTGCTCGGCGCCAATCTCGGCAGCGCGATCAACCCGATCTTCGAGGGTTCCCGCCGCGACAACCCCGCCAGCTACCGGCTACCGCTCGGCAACCTCGCCAACCGGGTGATCGGCGTCCTGCTGGTGGCGCCGTT
>JAFKKS010000269.1 GCA_017304555.1 Hyphomicrobiales bacterium | reverse complement strand
CCGGTGTCACAAGGAGCGGACGCAAAACCTGTTGGTGGCTGAATGGTTGGAGCAAAGGGCAGCGGATCAGGAGAAGCGTTCGCTTAATCGGCGAGATCATTGACGGAACGCCACGTCAGGCACTGCCTCCAGCCTTTCGGTTCCACGGGTGATCGGGGTCGATCGGACGCCCATTGACATCGCAGCCCCGCTCATAGCCACGCGCCTCGATGCCCTGCTCAATGGTGTCGTGGCAGTCGGCGCAACTGGACGTGACGTTGTTCGGATCGAAGAACAGCACTTCATCGCCCTTGTGGGGCTTCTTGTGGTGCGCGACGGTCGCTGGCGTCAGTCGGTTGGCAGCCTTGCACCGTAGGCATAGCGGCTCGGCTTCGAGCTGCGCATCGCGTAAGGCGCGCCACCGAGGTGTCGCATACAGGCGGCGCCAGGGCTTCTCTCGACGACGCCGCGCGTCGTACTCTCGATTGCGGTGCCGCCGCCACTCAGGCTTCACGCTTGCATCGGTGCGGCGACACCGCCCAGCAGCTTCTTAATCAACTCGACAAGCCAAGCGGGCATCGGCCTTCACCTATTGGCCACGAAACGTCGTACCTTCTGCCGATCGCGGGGCAGCAGGAGCGAAGCTCATGGACCCGATCAAGGAACTGGAAGAGCGGCTGTCCCGCGCGCAGGGCGTCAACGTCGGACTGTTGGCGATCGTGATATCTCTTTATGCGGGCTACGCACGAACGATGAGCGGCGAGCGGAACGAGGCAATCGCCACTATCCGCAAAGGCTTGGACGCAAGCGTCGCCGAGTTGTCCTCAGTGGACGAGCGGCAAAAGGTGGACACCACCGTGATGGTACAGGCTCAACTGATGCAGTTTATGGACCAAGCGGAACATGCTGTGCGCGAAATTCTCGGCGCGAAGGCTCCCAAGGGACCGACGCGCCACTGACTCTAGCGTGAAAGCCTTAAGCCCGATATTTGCCGTTCCGCGCTGAAGCATGCGTCGGGGCGCGTGGTCTGCCGTGTTGGCCTGCACCGGATCGTTGCCGTCGCGATAACAAAAAACCCCGCTCGAAGGCGGGGCCGCGTGGTCGCAGATCACGACCATGGTCTTTTGTTACCATTTTGGTGGGGCACGCGCAAGCGTGGCCTCGCCAACTCTCCACCGATTAAACGCCGTGCCTTTCCGCCAATTGCGCCGCCGCGTCGGCCGGCACTTTCGCGCGCAAGCCGCGCGTCGTCGTTCCGATTCCGCTCTTCCCGAATTTCTCCGCCAGAACGTCAAGGGCAGCTTTAAGCGTGCGCGAAAGGTAGCGCATGTCGTCGCTTCGCGATTCCGGGTTCATGCCGTCCAGCGCGGCGACCTGGTAGAGGAACATGCGGTGGCCCAGCACACGCTCGACAAGCCGGTGATGGACTTCGCCAAGCCACGTCCGCGCCTCTGCCAACTTCCGGACGGCGCGCCGCTGCTCATCGGTGAAGGGCTCGCCCAGGCGTCCACCATCGACGGACTCCTTCGTCGTGTCGATCGCGCGCGCACCGCCAATTTCCGCGGCCTCGAAATATCCCTGCCATAAGCGGCCGGCCTCTTCCTGCGCAACGCTGATCTGCCCGCGCTTCGCCATGCGTCCGAGCGGGTCATCGCGAAGCGACTTCAGCGCCGGTTCACGCCGGCCGCTGACAGGGCTTTCCACCATCGTCATGCGAAGGTCCGGCGCTTCCGCGACGGCGCGCCTGACCTCCGATGGCGTGTTGCCCCGCGTCACCAGCGCCGCGGCGAAGTCGAATTGCTTCTTGCGCCTCTTGTCGGCACGGCGGCGACGACGAGCGGGTTCAGCGGCTGCGGCATCCGCCTTCGCACGCTCCAGCCTCGCCGGTACGACCGAGGGATATTTCGGCGCGTCCGTCATCAAATGACGCCCCGGTAGATCGGATAATCCGGGTGCGTGGGGTCGTATTTCCAACGCGGCCACCGAGCCTTCTGCGCCTTGCGGGCCGCTTGTGCCGCCGAGATTTGCCGACCCAGTTCAGCGTTGCCGCCGGCGGTGAACACCGTGCTGGCGATGGCGTAGGCAAGGCAGAAGTCTTCGACGTCGACCCAGCCTTTCGATGCCATGTGTTCCGGCCAATGGCGCATCCCGACGTCGGCGCGATCAATCCAGTAGTACGGCGCGACACCGGGCCGGGCCGCGATCTGGAAGATCCCCGTCGTCGTCACGCACCACTGCCGGCCGCGCCACAACTCGGCGCCGTCGATCTGACCGGCATAGGCGTTGTCGGCGTGTTCCGCTGAAATTGCTGCGATCTCCTGCGTCGGTGTCATCGTGGTCCTTCCTGGGTTTGCAAAAGCTCTGCGGGAACGAGACATCCGGGCTTGCCGGGCTCCGGACCCCACACCGGGAACCACCGGTTTTCATTCCGGTAGACGTCCATGAGGTTCCGCCATTCGTCGGTGCTGAGTGTGCGCGGGTCGCGCTTTTCTGCCTTCGGCACCGTTGGCACGCCGCCACCGCGCTCTCGCCGGAAGCTTTCGGCGTTCAGCGCCCAATTCCGCGCAGCAGCGCGCCAATCGCTGAACGTCTTGCCGTTCGCCTTTGCGTGCTGCTCGAATTTCGAAAACTCGGCGTCTGCGACTGCGCCGGGCATGCCGTGGCTTGCGAAGTAAGCTCTCAGGTCGGCGTCCAGGGCGAAGCCTTCAGGCCATGGCGTCTTCGGCGATTTCCGCCGACGGCTTTTTCCGTTCGAACCCGAAGGGGGGGCTATAGGGGGTTCTTCTCTTTCTACTGTCCCTGTCTCTTGCGATAGCTCAGGGATGCGTTTGGGATTCCCTGTAGGAGTCCCTGTGGGAATCCCTGTGGGATCGCCGGGGGATTCCTTGCGGGAGTCCCTGCGCGCTGTTTTCTGCAGCGCTTTGGACGTCGGGTTGATGGCGAACAGCAGGCGCGACGCGGTGTCGATTTCGGCTTCAAGCTGCTGCGGATCGAACGCCGCGCCCCACCGTTTCTGATTGCCCGACCCGCTCTTGCGGCGTTGCTGCAGGCGCGACAACCACGCCTCCAAAACCTTCTCGGCGACGACGTGGTGATAGAGGCGACCGTCCGAACATTCCTCCCATCCGTGCAGCGCGACGGCCTTCACCTTGTGCCATTGCTTCATGTCGCGGCCGAACTCGGCGATGCGAGCAAGGGCGACGTCGTCGGATGCCAACGACCCGGCCGGAACCTGCTGCCAGGACTTCAGCCACAACGTGAACCCGGCGCGCCATTCGGCGTCGCTCGCCATGGCGTGGAACTCGCTGGCGAACAGCCGCGTCACGTCGATAGGCATGAACGCGAAGTCGCGAAGATCGGCGTTGGCCGGGACAAGCGGCTCGGGGCGCGTGTCATCCACCATAGCGCCGCTCCAGGTCTCGAATGATGTTGCGGCTGATGTCGCAATACGCGCGGACGGTGCCGCACTGTCCTTGCCGATTCTTGGCGACGTTGAGTTCGAGGACGTTCCGGACAGCACCCAGGCGCATCGCGGCTTCTTCGTCACCGGCAGCGATCGCTTGGTTGACGTAGTATTCCTCCCTGAAGGGGAAGAGCACGACGTCAGCGTCCTGCTCGATGGAGCCGGAATCGCGAAGGTCGGCCATAGTCGGCCGCTTGTTTTCACGCGCCTCCAGGCTGCGGTTCAGTTGCGACAGCAACAGCACTGGCACGCCGAGGTCCTTCGCCAGCACCTTCGCCGCCGCCGATATCTCCCCGACCTCGTTCGTGCGGTTGCCGCGGTACCGGCTGGACGCGGCGACGATGTTCGTGTGGTCGATGACAATCAGGGCCAGCGCCCCACCGTCGCGCTGGCGCGCCGCCGCCTCGCGCTTACACCGGGAAGCGACCTGAGACATCGTGATGCCCGCCTGATCGTCGATGACGACCGGCACGGCGGTGAGCGACCGTTGGGCATCGATGGCGACCTCTGCGGCGGCTTGATCTACGTCACCGCGGGACATCGCTTCATAAGCTGCAGGCCTGCCGCCCATGCGCTCGGCGTGATCCGCGATTGCCCGCACAGCCAACTGCTTCGAAGGCATTTCCAGCGAAAAGAACAGCACGCCGCCGCCTGCGCCGCCGATTGATAGGGCCAGGGACAAGGCCAGCGCCGTCTTGCCCATGCCGGGACGGCCACCGACCACGATGAGTTGGCCGGGCTGCAACCCGCCCATGAGCTTGTCCAGTTCCCGGAGGCCGGTGCTGATGCCGGCGACACCGTCGCCGCGCTGCATGGCGTCCTGCATGTCGGCGAGCGCTTCCATAGCGGCGTCGCCGATCGATATCCGCGTCGTCTTGCGCGTGATGCTCGCCGCCCCGATGGCGTCCAGCGCGTCGGTGGCGGCGGTGACGATCTCGCTCACCGGCCGGTTGGCATCGACCCAGTTCTGAATATCCGCGCCGAGCCATTTCAGGCGGCGGACATTCGCCAGCCGGCGCAATTCCCGGGCGTAGTCGATCGCGCCCCATGTCGTCGTTGCCGCCGCGTGGAGCCGGGCGACGTATTCGCCGATCGTCATGCCCTGCCCAGAGAGAAGCGGCTGGGCCTCGTGCGATCCGAGGGCGGCGCGCACCATCGCGACGTCGACCGTCTCACCGGCATCGGCGCGCTGCTTGATGATCTCGTAAAGATGCTCGTGCAGCCGCTCGGAAAAGTCGGCGGCCTCAATGAGGCTATCTACCCGGTCGAACAACCGAGGATCATTCAGCAGGGAGCCGAAAAGCGCCTGCTCAATCTCAATGTTGATGTTGGAATCGTCGCCCACGCTGCCCGTGCCGCCTATGCCGGTGTCTTTTCGGGTGGCGGGAGTTCGAAGGCCTGCAGGAACGATGCCCAGGCGCGACCGGCTGCGATGCCGTCTTGCAGGTCCATCGTCCGCTGCGCCTTCAAGGCGGTTTCGCAGTAGTGACGGAAGCGTGCCGCGGCGACGTGCAGTTCCTTGTGCACCGGCACGATCACTTCCGGCGGCGCCGAGGTCGGCATAGCGTCGGCACTTACGCGTCCACCGATGTGGACAACGTTATCGGGCATTGCTGGTCTCCTTTGTTGCCGGTCGCGGCGGCTGTTCCTCTGGATCGATCCATGGCGCGATGCGCACCGCGACGGCGTCACCGGCCTTCGCAACCGAATTGGCGATGGCGACGATCGCGCGTGCCGCCTTAGTGCGCGCTGTTTTCAAGCAGGCATTCGAGCCGCTTAACCCTGGCGCGCAGTTCTTGAAGTTCATCCTTTGCCGCTTTCTCCTGCGCAGTGGCCTTGCGCAGATGTTCGAGTTCTTCAGCACGCAATCGAACACGCTTCTCGGCATGCCAAACGTCCCTAATTCGGTTGGCAGACCAATCCGGCAGCTTGCGCCACGCGCGACGCATCGCTGCCTTCACGCTGTCCCCCGGAGGGGCTGGCTCGGCGAGACGCCGGATCAAGCTCGATGCCTCGGTGATCGTGGTCATGCGGCCGTCCGACGAGATGTGGGAGATTTCCGACATCGACTGTGGCTCCTTGTGGGGAGCCGTCGGTTGACGGTGGTGGTGAACGAAGCCGCTCGCGACGCCTGAGAAACGAAGGCGAGAGGCTTCACCGAATTTGATGGAGTGATTGCAGATGCACCGCAGAACAGTGTCTTACCGACGAGCCGATCACCGGACGCGGGCCACCCGATCGGCCGCATTGCGCCGGCGCCGCGCGATCGAGGACGCGCACCGGACCGATACCGACATGCGTCGACGTTACGGGCCGCTGTGGCATCGACGGCTCGGCGTGACGATGCACTGATCATCGGCGCGCCTGTTTACGTGGCCGCCGCGACGACTTCCGCGACGGATAAAAGTCTTCGGGTTTAAGCCTGATGCCGTTCGCGTCGGCGTGATCCAGCAACGCGATGTGATGCCTTTGCGGGATCAGACCGTCGGTGCCGCCACGCGACTTCGGCAGGCGCCACCGCGTCACCCGCGAAAGGTCCACCTTGGCGGCTTGCGCCACCGGCTTTCAGCCGCCGAAAAGGACGATGATCCGGGCGGCGTGGTTGCAATGAATCTCGGTCATGCCGCCGTACATATGCGATAATCGCACAGTCGCGCAAGCGATTTCTGTGCGATCTTAGCCAAAGACGGCGGCTTGTGGATTATGCGAGAAGCGCACACATGGCTGAAAAGACCATCCCGGAGCAGATCAAAGAGCAAATGGAGCGGATTGGCATTAGCCAATCCGAGCTGGCTCGGCTTGTGGGCAGAGACCCGTCAGTGATCAATAAGGTTCTTAATGGGAAGCGGAAGCTTTCTGCTGAAGAACATGCGCGGATCGTCGGAATTCTCATGGGTGCGTCAGAAGTTCACCCTGACGCATTGAATGCCAGGCTGGGGCGACCGCTGACTTTCGCGCGGCCAGCAGGCGATCTTGTCGGTGCCCGAGACCTTCCCGTCTACGCCGCGGCCCAAGGCGGCCAAGGACACATGCTTGTCACCTTCGAGCCGATCGATTGGGTCAAGCGACCGTTCTTCCTGGAGGGCGCAAAGGGAGCCTATTCGATCCTGATAACTGGCGAGTCCATGATCCCCGTCTTCGAGCCGGGTGACATGGCCTTGGTCCGCAACCAGTTGCCGTCATCGCCTGAAGCCGACGTCATTCTGTATGGCGCCGAGCCCCAAGGCGAGGTCGAAGCCATGGTGAAGCGCGCCATTCGCTGGAATGACAAGACCTGGACCTTGAGGCAGTGGAACCCGAAGAAGGATTTCACGGAGCACCGGGCCGATTGGCCCATCGCCCATTGGGTGGTGGGGAAATACAACGCCCGACGCTAGGTCTGCAGCGCCTCGTCCGGCACCTGACCGTAGGTGCCCAGCACAACAGCATCCTCGAAGTCGCCGAGCGCGAGATCCCCGGTTCGCGAAAACGCCAACGCACCGCCGCGGGTTTCGGCCAGTCGTCGCGCCATACGGTGCGCATGGGGCTCATCTTTCGCCTGCACCGGCGCGCCCGGCACCATGCGTCCCTTCTTGGATCGCTCGAAGGGCTGAACTACGAAATACTTGGTCATTTCAACGCCTCGTTGTTTGTCGTTACCCCTTCACGCTGACTCCATTCCTAGAACATAGCAAGAACATTCTTGGCATATCGAGTCGCCATCTGATCGGTATTGTGCGATTTTCGCACGAGCGCCTTGACATGGACTGTGCGATTTACGCATAAAGGTTTCGCCCGGCAATTCCGCCGGCGAGGACAGCCATTATGCACGCACACGTCGAGCCGCGGCCTCGATCGGCGCCGCCACCCACCTTCAAGGGCCCTCGCCAAACCCCGAAGGCCAGCCCACCGAAAGCAAAGTCCGTCGATCCAGTCTTCGCGGCGATCGAAGATTACTGGGAGGCGCTGGAAGCGTGGCGCCGCGTCAACGCGCGATACCGGCGCCTCGAAAAGCGCTTGCCGGATGACGTCAAGCGCGACCCGCGGGTCCAGGTCGGGCGGGTACGCGAGCGCGATAAGAACGGCCACACCATCGTCGACGCAAATGACGAGCCCGTTCTGTTCCCGCGTTATGTCAACTCAATTTGGGCAGCACACCGAGAGATTCGACGGCTCTGGGACCATCATATCGGCATAAGCGCACCGCAGCCGCAGAAATGGGTTCGACAGACGGACGGCACATACAAGCCCACACCGCTGCCGATGACGAAGGAACTGCGGGATAAGCGCCGCAAAATTTTTGCCTCTCGCCACAAGAAGCTTAAGGAGATTACGGCCGCGTTCGAAGCTGATGCGAAGGAACTTGTTGCCCGACAGCGTGAGGCCGGCTGGAGCCAGATCGTCGAGGAAGAGACCGCGGCGCACTACAGGGTCGTACGCTCGCGTTATCGCGTGGTCACCACGAAGCCGACTACCGTTAAGGGCGCGGCCGCTTTGGCAGCATTCGTCGACGCGGCGCGGCGCTCATATTCGGCGAGCGCCGGGAAGGGCCCCTACGGCTTAGGTGAGTACTATCCGGCCACGATCTGCCGGAACATCGCGGCCTTCCTCCAGGGAGGCGCGTGATGCAGCAGCAGACCATCACCGCCACCACGAAATCCGTCGTCATCCCCAAGCGCGCCCGCCGAAAGGCGGCATCACCGCCGCAGGCGAAAACCATCGCGGGCTTGGAGCGTCAATTCGACGACGTCATCGCGCGAATGTACGCGTCGATCGCCGCCTACCGGCCGTATTGGGATCGGCTGCAGCGTGCGGTCGAAACAAAGAAGCGCGTACCTCACCCCGATAACATAACCAGCGAATCCGATCCGATCATCCGGGCCATATGGCGGTTGCCGCCGACCTCGCTGGCGGCGATCGCGTTGAAGGCAAAGGCGGCGGCGGTCGGCACCGACCCCGCTTGGCGTGAAAGCTATGATGACGCGGACTGGGATCATCTTAGCATTCGCGAGATCATCGACGCCGTCCTGGAGTTCACCGGCGCCGCCAACCCGATTCCGAATGCGAACCGCCATCGATCACTTCGCCGGCCGAAACGCCGAGCGAAGGCGACATCGGTTGAGAAGCTTTATCGCCGGCTGGAAGACGGCATCCGCAAGCAGGCCGCGTATCACCACACGAACGACCCGCAGAACGTGGCGACCTTCGATCGCATGGCATCAACCGAGGCCGGCTTGCTCCACCGGCTGTCCAAAGAGCCAGCAGAAACCGTAAATGACGTCTTCCTGAAAATTCGCGCTGCCGGCCGGTGGGGCAGCGACAACGTCAAGTCTCATCCCGAGGGGTTGGCGAACTGGCGCCCGCGCAATGATGGCGAAATCGAAAGCGCCACTCTTTGCTCCATTCGAGACGATCTCCGTCGCATCTTCGGAGGCGACCTATGAACGCGGACATCATTGCCGCGCTCGCCGGCGTCCAGGTCTGCACCGTCTACTGTGACGGCGGCTGCGAGCCAAATCCAGGGCAGGGCGGCTGGGGCGTCGTCATCGAGCACGGTGACGGCGAGCGCGTCGAGTTCTTCGGCGGCGAGCCCAACACCACCAACAACCGCATGGAGTTGATGGCGGCGATATCCGCTCTCGAGGCGTTGCCCGCAACGTGCCGCGCCATCGTGCGGTCCGACAGTCAGTATGTCGTCAAAGGCATCAAGTTCTGGATTCACGGCTGGAAGGCCAAGGGCTGGCGCGTAAAGCGCGGCGGCAAGCCCGTGTTGAACGTTGACCTTTGGCGGCGCCTGGATCAGGCGGCGGCGACCCGCAACGTCACCTGGGAATGGATCAGGGGACACGCTGGACACGACGGGAACGAGCGCGCTGATCGGCTCGCGTCTCAGGGGCGGTGTGGCGCCGAGCCCGCCATGGGATCGCTTGAATGGTACGCGGGCCCAGGCCGGCGCATCGCACCGACGCCATTGCTCGGCGACGACTGGGAAGCGATCGAAGTGGCCGCGCGCGGCGCGGTCGTTGCGATCCAGGCCCGACATGCGGCCACCGCGCGGGACTCGCTGGTGATCGCGCTTGATCTGATCGGCAAGTTGCCGCTTGACGGCTCGGTGGCGCCATGACGGGCCGAGACCTGGCGCGCCATGCCTTCTGGTCGGAGCACCCGCTTTGCGACCTCTACGCCGTGGCGAACGGCGTCTGGATCGCCGGCAAGTTCCGGCCCGCCACCAAGTGGTCGCTGCGCGAACTGATCGCGTTCGCCGAGACGCTTCCCCCAACCATCATCAACCAGATTTCCGGGCCACAGACGTGAGCGACACCACCATCCGCCAGATGCTCTTCTATAAGGACGGCCTTCGCGATGCCGCGGGGTCGGTCGAATACCTGATCGACAAGCGCCGCGCGGAAGGCGCGGACGCTGTCGCGATCGCCGACCTCCAAGACCTGCACGCCTCAATCGTCCACCCGCTCGCGCAGGACGATCACGACGTCTTCCTTGTGTGCGGTCCGGTCGACGGCGTCCACCGGCGTCCGACCTTCAGGAGCGCCGCATGACCCCGGAAGAAAAGGCGAAGCACCAACGCGCGCTCAGGCTTGAGCAGCAGCGCCGATACCGCGAAAAGAACCGCGAAAAGATGAAGGCGTACCGCCAGCGCTGGAAGAAGAAATATCCCGACAAGAGAGCCGCGGAGCGCAAACGGTGGAAACTTAAAAATCCGGAAAAAGTGCGCGAACATTTGTTGCGGTCCAACGCAAAGCGGACCGCAAAGCGGAGTGCAAAGCGTAGAGCGGTCAGTCTGGTAGGCGCCGCGCAGCGACCCAGACAAACGAGACTGAAGGACAACGCTCTTTGGGCTACGTGCTCGGCGGTCCTTCCGGCGTCGCTCGCCGTTGACATTCGAGACGACGTGATCGCGTCGCTTGTCGTCGCCTTCCTCGAAGGTGAGTGCGACATGACGACTTTGCCGACGTTCGCGAAGCGCGAGGTTGCCCGACACAACCGGCTTTACCGCGATATGGGGGCGGTTTCGCTCGACGGCTTTGTGCGCGGCACGGATAACCTTCGCCTGATCGACACCATCGCCGCCGACGCGATGCATTTCTGAGGCCGCGCCCATGAACGATCTTCGCAACATCAAGCCGGCATCGCTGTCCGGACTCACGCCCGGAGGCGACGCTTCGAAGCCGCCGACATTCCAATGGGTGAAGCCAGCGGAACTGCTCATTGACGACGCCTACCAGCGTAACCCATCGGAGCGTTCGGTCCGACTGATCCGGCAGATCGTCAGCGACTGGGACTGGGGCCGCTTCAAGCCGCCGATCTGCGTGCCGACGGCCGCGGGCCTCGAATGCATCGACGGCCAATGCACCGCGATCGCTGCGGCGACACATCCTCGCGTCGACACCATCCCGGTCATGGTGGTGGAGATCCCGGAGCGGGCAGGGCGCGCAGCCGCGTTTATCGGTCACAACCGGAACCGCATTGCCGTCACCGCCGTGCAGTTGCACGTCGCGGCCGTCACCGCGGGCGATAAAGAGGCCGCCGAGATCGAACGTGCGTGCCAGCTTGCCGGCGTGACGATCCAGCGTCAGCCCGGACGATTTGGGGAGCGCCAGACGGTCGCCGTCGCCGCCATCAAGCAGATCATCAAATGGCACAAGGTCGACGCCGCAGCGCTGGCCTTGAAGGTGCTCGCCGATGGCGAATGCATCCCGATCACCGCGACGCAGATTCGCGCCTGCACCGAGCTTCTGACGAACGGGGAATATAACCGCCAGATCACGCCGGAGCGCCTGACGGCCGTCGTCAAGACTATGGGGCCGCTTGCGGAGAGCGAGGCGCAGGTCTTCACCGCCGCGCATCCCAGCACGCCGCTGTGGCGCGCTCTGGCGATCACTTGGTTCAAGAACCGGCGCGCGAAGAACGCTGCCGCCGAGCCAGCCCCACCACCGCCTGCCGCGTTACGGACGACGTCGTCGGGCACGTCGTCACCGTCACCGTCACCGGCCGCGGATGAACGCCCGGCCAAGGGCCGCTGGCAACCCGGCCGATTCCAGCGTGTCTGCCGGAACTGCGACAAGAGCTTCACCGGCGACAAGCTGGCGCTGTGGTGCGCCGACTGCGCTTACAGCGAGCCGGAGGCAGCATGATCACGCATTACCCCTCCGTCGCAAAGGCGCGCCTCCCGGAAAGCTATGTGACGGCGAAGACTGCGCTGCGGGCGTGCGCCCGTTCCTTTTCACCCGCACTTTACGTTGCGGCCACGGCTGCGTTGGCACAAACACTTGTGGTCGACGAGATCGCCGACTGGCCTCAAGAAGAGGCCCTGGCCGCGTATATGCGTATTGGCGACGACGATGAACTGATGCGGCTTATCCGTCGCGTGGAGCGCCGTCGCTGTGAATGGATAGGGCGAGCTGTGCTCGCAGCCAACAGAAAGGACGGCCCTTGATGGTTGTACTTGGCGAACGTTCCCGCTTCCATCGCAAATTCGAGTCGTTCACGATGCCGCTGCTGGCCGACAAAGACCGGCCCGCCAACATCCTTGACCTGACCGACATGCATTGCTGGCGCGCCGACCATGGTGGCTATTCGTTCGTCATCTCCAGCCAGCCCGAAAATCCCCTGGCAAGCGGCCGGTTTTCGATCAGCATCCGCAGCGCGAAGAACGAAAAGCTGGTCGAGGAATTCGATAAATATCCCAACCTCACGGCGGCTAAAGACGGCTGCTTCGATGCCTACAAGCGGGTCCGGAGGGAGCGGCATGGCAGAGCCGGTTGACCCCGAAGCGCCCCTGCGACTTGCCCAGGCCGTCAAGATTGCCTTTCCTTTGGGCGGCATGACGGTCAGCGGCCTACGGCGCGAGCACGCGCGCGGGCGCCTCGAAATCGAAACCATCGCCGGCAAGCAGTTCGTCACCCTTGCCGCCATCGAACGGATGCGGGAGCTATGTCGCGGATCAGTAAAGGCCCCAGGCTCTGGAAGCGGCCAGCCCGGCGAAAAAACGGGCGGGTGTGGAAGCAAGCCGTCTGGCTCATCAAAGACGGCGGGAAGCATATCGCCACAGGATGCGTTGCGGGCCCGGCTGAAACAAAACCGCCCGGCGCAGCCGAGCGCAAGTTAGCGGAATACATCGCCGGCAAATATCAGCCGCCTCGGAAACAGCGCGACGTCGACACGATCGACATCGCCGACGTTCTTTCGATCTATCACACGGACAAGCGGGAGACGTTCCCGACCGAGTCGCAGAAGCGCAAGTTCGATAATCGCATCGGCCGGCTCAACGACTTCTTCGGCGGCACGATGCTCGGCTCGATGAGCACCGCACTATCGAACGAATACGTGAAGAAGAGAGGCACGCCCGGAGGCGCGCGGCGCGACCTCGAAGACCTGCGGGCGTCCATCGGCCACCACGCCAAGGAGAACCTGCACAACGCTGTCATTCACGTCGCATTGCCGGAAAAAGGGGAGCCGCGGGATAGATGGCTGACGCGCAGCGAAGCGGCAAAGCTCCTATGGGCGTGCTGGCGATATCGAGAGCGGCAGAAGCTTCACCGGGGGCGCGACAAGGGACAGGTCGTCGAGACAGACAAGAGGCCGCTGCGTCATCTCGCGCGCTTCATCCTGATCGGCCTCTATTCTGGCACGCGCGCTGGCGCGATTGCTTCGGCCTCACCGACGCCGGCAGAGGGCCGCTCGTTCGTCGACCTCGATCGCGGCATCTATTATCGCCTCGCGCGCGGCAGGCGACGCACGAACAAGCGGCAACCCCCAGCGCCTATTCCGGGGCGCCTGCTGGCGCACATGCGCCGCTGGGTGCGGCTCAAGCTTGTCGTCAATCACTTCGTCGAGTGGAACGGTGCCGGCGTGAAGTCGGTGAAGACCGGCTTCAAGCACGCGGTCACGCTCGCGAAGCTGTCGACCGTCGACGGCAACGTCACTCCGCACACGCTGCGCCACACCGCGGCGACTTGGTTGATGCAGCGTGGCGCCGATCCGTGGCAGGCGGCGGGCTTCCTCGGCATGTCGATCAAGACGCTGATCGACACTTACGGGCACCATCACCCCGACTTCATGCGCGACGCGGCCGAAGCGATCACAAAGCGAGATCAAGTCACGAACGTATCGGTGGTCCAATCGGTGGTCGAGCTAAAACAAATCCGCGCTGCGGGGCGAAAAGTATAATGAAAACGTGGTGGGCCCGGGAGGACTCGAACCTCCAACCAGACCGTTATGAGCGGCCGGCTCTAACCATTGAGCTACGGGCCCGAAGCAGTGCGAGCTGGCGCACGTTAGAGCATTTTTGTGTGTGATGTGCAGCCGTTTGCGGCAAGAAAGCGCAGCGAATCCAAAGATTACAAAGTCGACACGGCTGAATCGGCGCGAAGTGCCTCTGACGCTGCATGAGCCGGCCCGCGCGTGCTTGTCGCGGTTCGCGCGGTCAAATGTCCGGTTGTCCGGCGGCGCAGCGCCAATTACCCTCGCCGCCGTAATCGCAACACGTTTCGGCAACAGGTTGCGGCGCAGTTTTTTCAGCCCGCTACGGCGTCGGAGGATAAAGAGAATGCGCAGGATGAATCTGGTCGGCGCGGTCGGTGTGGTCGTTGCTTTGGCGGGCGGCTTTGCGCCTGCCGCGAATGCGGCGGTCGATCGCCCGTTCCCTGCGATCACCGTGACCGGCGAGGCTGAGATCTCGGTCGCACCGGACGTCGCTGAAACCTCCGCCGGCGTCACCACCGAGGCGAAGACGGTTCGCGAGGCGAGCGAGGCGAATGCCCAGGCGATGACGGCCGTGATTGCCGCGTTGAAGCAGGCCGGGCTCGGTGACAAGGATATTCAGACCGGGCACATCTCGGTTCAGCCGGTTTACAATAACACGCAGAGCAAGAAGGAAGGCCGCCCAGACGAGCCGCGCATCGTCGGCTATCGGGTTGGCAATCAGGTGAGGCTGAAGGTGCGCAACCTTGCCCGCTTGGGTGAGGTACTCGATCAGGCAATTGCAGCCGGGGCGACGGATGTCTTCGGCATCTCCTTCACGGTCTCGGAGACCTCGAAGGTGCTCGATGCGGCGCGCGCCGCCGCCGTCGCCGACGCGAAACGGAAGGCGGACATCTACGCCAAGGCGGCAGGCGCGCAGGTCGGCCGCGCCGTCGACATCGCTGAATCCGGCGCCGCAGCGCCGCGGCCGATGGGGTTTGCCGCTACGGCGAACAAGAGAGCGATGGCGATGCCGACACCGGTCGCCGCCGGCGAGAATACGCTGCATGTTTCCATCTCGGTGACGTACGAACTTCTGCACTGAGCGGACAAATATGCGCTAAAAGGCATATTTGCGCCGCCTGAGGCGCACCGTAAGGGAAGCTTATGTCGGGCTTCCATACGGCGATGGAGTTGGTTCTGCAGGGAGACGCTTCGCTTTATGCGATCGTGCGTCTCTCGCTTCTCGTCAGCCTTTCGGCCGTGGTCATCGCCGCACTTGTCGGGTTTCCCTTCGGCGCTTGGCTCGCATTGACGCGGTTTCCCGGGCGTGACGCCGTCATCATTGTTCTCAATGCCTGCATGGGCTTGCCGCCGGTCGTCATCGGCCTCGCGGTCTTCCTTCTCTTGTCCCGCTCCGGGCCGCTCGGCTCCTGGGGACTCCTGTTCACGCCGCAAGCGATGGTCATCGCGGAGGCGATCTTGGTGGCGCCAATTGTCGCAGCCCTCGCACGTCAGACGATCGAGGACCTCTGGCTCGAATATCGCGCCGAGCTTGAAGCCATGGGCGCGACGCCGCTGCGACGGGTCGGCGCGCTTCTTTGGGACGCCAGACTGAGCTTGCTGACGGTGCTGCTGGCCGGCTTCGGCCGTGCCGCGGCGGAGGTCGGCGCGGTGATGATCGTCGGCGGCAATATCGATGGCTTCACGCGCACCATGACGACGGCCATCGCTCTCGAAACCTCGAAGGGCGATCTTCCGCTCGCCATGGGACTGGGCGCCGTCCTCATCGCCATTGTCGTCGCCATCAACGGCGTGGTCTGGGGCATGCGTTCGTATGGCGAACGAAAGGCGGGATGAGGCGATGCGCGCGCCCGCTTCCGATCTTCCCATCGTCCTCGCCGCGGTCGGCGTGCGTGCCGGCACGCAGGACATCCTGCGCGATGTTTCGCTTGTGTTCCAGCCCGGCGCGCCGACGGCGATCCTCGGGCCGAACGGCGCCGGCAAAAGTACGCTCATCCGCGTGGCCGCGGGTTTGTTGCAGCCGTCTTTAGGCTCGGTGACTTGGGGCGGTCTTTCGGCCAAGAGCTTGCAGCGCCGCGCCATCGTCTTCCAGCGGCCGGTGATGCTGCGCCGCTCCGTGGCTGGCAATCTGGCCTTCGCGCTCGCCGCGGCCGGATGCCCGCGCGCCCATTGCGCCGCGGCGGTCGAGCGTCTTCTCGCACGCGTGTCGCTCGGCGCCCTCCATGATCGGCCGGCGCGGCGGTTGTCCGGTGGCGAGCAGCAGCGGCTTGCGCTCGCCCGTGCGCTCGCGCGTGAACCGGAAATTCTGTTTCTGGATGAGCCCACGAACAATCTCGATCCGGCGGCGACGAAAGCGGTCGAAGCGATCATCCGCGACGCCGACGCATCCGGCATCAAGGTCGTGATGGCGACGCACGATCTCGGTCAGGCGCGGCGGCTTTGCGGGGATGTCGTGTTTCTCGCAAACGGCGCCGTCGTCGAAACCGCGGGGGCGGCCGATTTCTTCAGCCGGCCGCGCACCGAAAAAGCAGCCGCATTTCTGCGCGGCGATATCGTCGAATGAAAGAAGCGAGGAGAAACGATCATGTTGCGACGTAGACTTTTTATCGCCGGTTTGGTTTTCGCAACCTTGGCGCCGTGCGCTTACGCGCAGGATAAATCGATCGTGGTCGCATCGACCACGTCGACCCAGGATTCCGGGTTGTTCGGACATATCCTTCCGCTGTTCAAAGCGAAGACCGGCATTGAGGTGAAGGTCGTCGCGCAGGGCACGGGCCAGGCGCTCGATACGGCGCGGCGTGGGGACGCCGACGTCGTGTTCGTTCACGCCAAAGCGCAGGAAGAGAAGTTCCTCGCCGAAGGCTTCGGCGTGAAACGCTTTCCGGTGATGTACAACGACTTCGTCCTGATCGGGCCGAAGGCCGACCCCGCCGGTGTGAAGGGAACGAAGGACATCGTCGCTGCGCTCAAGACAATCAAGGCGAAGGCGGCGCCCTTCGTCTCGCGCGGTGACCGCTCCGGCACGCATAGCGCCGAGTTGCGGTTGTGGAAGGTCGCGGAGATCGACATCGCCAAGGACAAGGGCCCCTGGTATCGCGAGATCGGGCAGGGCATGGGCGCCGCGCTCAATACAGCTGCGTCGATGGAAGGTTACGTCATCTCCGATCGCGGCACGTGGATCTCGTTCAAGAACAAGGGCGATCTCGTCATCGCCGTCGAGGGCGACAAGCGCCTGTTCAACCAATACGGCGTCATGCTGGTGAACCCGGAGAAGCATCCGTCTGTGAAGAAGGAGCTTGGCCAGGCCTTCATCGACTGGCTGATCTCTCCGGAAGGGCAGAAGGCGATCGCCGACTACAAGATCGACGGTCAGCAGCTGTTCTATCCGAACGCGAACGATCCGAGCGCGTGATGCGACGCGCGCGTCTCCTCGCTGCGGCGACCGTTATGGCATTCGTCACGCACGGCGCCGCAGCCGACTCCGTCCGGCTGCATGCCGCCGGCAGCTTGCGCACGGCGCTCACGGAGGTCGCCGCCGCCTACGAAGCGGGCGGCGGCGCAAAGGTTTCGGCCGTGTTCGGGCCTTCGGGTCTGCTCAAGGACAAGATCGCGCAAGGCGAGCCGGCCGAGGTGTTCGCCTCGGCCAACATGACGCATCCGCGCGCCCTGCATGACGCGGGTAAAAGTGGCCCCGTCGTTCTCTTTGCGCGCAACGATCTCTGCGCGCTTGTTCGACCGGGGCTCGCCGTCGAGACCGATACGCTCCTCGAGACGATGCTCGACCCCGCCGTAAAAGTCGGTACCTCCACGCCCAAGGCGGACCCGTCGGGCGACTATGCCTTCGAGGTTTTCGCCAAGGCGGAGAAGGTCAAGGCCGGCGCACGCGCAGCGCTCGAGGCGAAGGCGCGCCAGCTCACCGGAGGCCCGACCAGCCGGAGTGCGCCGAAAGGAAAAAGCCTTTACGGCGAGCTTGTGTCTTCGGGTGAAGCCGATCTCTTCCTCACCTATTGCACCAACGCAGCGGAGGCGCAGCGTGAATATCCCACGCAGCGCATCGTCGCCTTGCCGGATTCGCTGGGCGTTGGCGCCGACTATGGGCTCACGGTGATGAAGGACGCGTCGCCGGATGCGCTGCGTTTCGCGCTGTTCATTCTCGGCACGGACGGGCAGGCGCTGCTCGCGAAGCACGGCTTCAAGGGTGTCGGACTGCCGCGCTGAAAAGGAGAGCTCCATGCGTCGCGTCTCCATGGTCGTTGCGCTCGCGCTGATGACACCTCCGCTCGCGTTGCAGACGGCGGGAGCGCAGGACGCTTGCGCGAAGTTTGCGTGGCCGATTGCGCAAGAACGCGCGCAATTTGCCGCCGCGACCAAACCGGTATGGCCGAGCGGGACGGTGCGGTCGGACGTTCCTGGCGAAGCTTTCGCGTTGCGCCTCGAGCCCGCGTCCTCCGCCAAGCTGTCGCGCGCGCCGGAACGTCCTGCGCGGCACGGCGGTGCTTATGCTGGGATGGTGTCGATCGGCGCGC
Organism: Hyphomicrobiales bacterium; assembly: GCA_017304555.1. Taxonomy (GTDB): domain Bacteria; phylum Pseudomonadota; class Alphaproteobacteria; order Rhizobiales; family Xanthobacteraceae; genus JAFKKS01. The sequence continues at coordinate 9,779 of JAFKKS010000269.1, read as the reverse complement.
TCAAGCCGGGGCTCTACCAGATCACTTTGTCCGACGAGGCGTGGATCGACGTCATCCAGGGCGACGCCTTCGCGCGTTCGGCGGCGCATTCCAGCAGCCGTGACTGCAAAGGCGTGCGCAAGAGCGTGCGCTTTCATCTGAGCGCCGCGCCTGTGGTGATTCAGTTGAGTGACGTCGCCGTGCCGGTCGTCGATATCGCCTTGCGGCCAATAACGGACGCGAAATAGCCCGTTTGCTTAGCGGAAGCTTTGCACCAACGCCGCGCGCGTTGCGGCAAGCCCTTCGTGCGCGACCTCTTCCGGCGGGCGCGCCCATTGCGCGGGATTCGGCGCTTCGTAGCTGAGGTAGCCGCGATAGTTCTTCTCCGCGAGAAGCCCGAAGAAGCCGCGCCAATCAGCGACACCTTGCCCGGGCGGTAGGCGATCCGTCGCCGGCATGCTCGGCACGGGCGCATCGGGGACGTCGCTGAATTGCGCGTAAGAAATCTCCTCCGCCGGGATGTCTTCAAAGCCACGCCCGCTGCGTCCGCACCGCTGCAGATGATAGGCGTCGAGAAGCAGCCGCACATTCGTGCGATCCGCTCGATGCAGGATGTCGCGCAACGCCTCGATCGACGCGACGGCGGGATGCAGATACTGGAACTCGATTGTGAGCTGCAGGCCGAACTCACTCGCGAGGTCGGACGCGTGCCGCACATTATTCACTGCGACGTCGACGGTGCCGGTTCCAGGTCCGATCGCGCTCATCAGGAGCGGGCAGCCGAGTGCCACGGCGTCGGTGCAGCTTTCGCGGAACGCCGCGAACAGGCGCCTCTGCTCGTCGCCTTGCGCGAAGAACCAGCCGTACTCGACGCCGACAGCGGCGACCGGCAGGCCGTTCTCTTGAATGAGATCGAGAATCGCAGCGTTGGGAAACCCTTGCGCGAACAGCCGCAGGAAATCGACGCGACGGATTTCGACGGCATCGAAACCGGCGGCCTTGGCAGCGCGCAACGCGTCCGGAAATGGCGTCGTATCGAGTGTCCAGGTGTGCAGCGCGATGCCGGCGAACGAATGCGTCATCGTTTCGGTCTTTCGTCTGGCCGGCCGACGATGCCGTGACGCGGCAGGAAGGAGATCACGCTATTGCGATGTTGACAGCGGCGCAACGCTGTCGTTGTTCTGCTGCGCTTGCAATGCATGAAATGTGAGGGACTGAGGATGTTGCGGACGGCGATTGTCGGCGTGGGTTGGTGGGGACAGACCTTGGTGGATTCGATCCACGGCAAGGGCGATGTGCAGTTCGTCGTCGGGCAAACGCGGACGCGCAGTCGCGCTGAGGAGTTTTGCCAGAAGCGCAACATCAAGCTCGTCGACGATTACGCCGCGGTTCTCGCCGACCCCTCCGTCGAGGCGGTGGTTCTGGCGACGCCGCATAGTCAGCACGGCGAGCAGGTTCGTCTGGCGGCCGAGGCGGGAAAACATATTTTCTGCGAAAAGCCGTTCACGCTGACGGGCGCCGAGGCGGAAAGCGCCATCGCGGCGGCGAAGAAAGCGGGTGTCGTGCTCGCCGTCGGCTTCAACCGGCGCTTCCATCCGTCGATGCAGCAAGTGGCGAAGCGCGTGCGAAACGGTGAGCTCGGCGACGTCGTCAGCGTGCTCGGTCATCACACGTCGTTCTCGTCGCCCGCTCTCACCGCGGACGGATGGCGCACGAGTCCCGACGAGGCGCCGGCCGGCGCGATGACCGCGATTGGCGTGCATACGCTCGACTGCATGATCGCGCTGTTCGGCCCGGTCGCTGAAGTCTATTGCGTCACTGCGCGCCGCGCGACGCAGCAGGCGGACGACACAACGAGCGTGCTGATCAAATTCGCGAACGGGGTCACCGGAAATATCTTCTGCTCGATCTCGAGCGCCGCGCATTACAGCTTCAAGGTGTTCGGCATCAAAGGCGTGGCTGAGATTTCCAAACCGAACCTCGACCAGTTCACGTTCATCCCGGCGCCGCCCCGGCCGCGCGAGCCGAACGGAACGCCGGAAGTGATCGAGACGGCGAAATTCGACACCCTCAACGCCGAACTCGCCGCCTTTGCCGATGCGGTCGCCGGCAAGGCGCCGTTCCCCGTGCCGCTCGACGACGTGCTGATGGGCGTGAAGACGTTCGAGGCGATCGTGCGCTCGTCGAAAGAAGGCCGGCCTGTAAAGGTCGCGTGAAGCGGTCGCGCCCCCGGCTTCATTTCAAAACGCCTGCGCCACCCTCAGCCTCATGCTGAGGAGCGCGCAGCGCGTCTCGAAGCATGGCCGACTTGCGAGACGCCATCCTTCGAGACGCATCGCTCACGCGATGTTCCTCAGGATGAGGACCGAATTTACACAGGCTCGAACACGCGCTTCGCGAACTCCGGATAAATCTCCGCCAACTCTGGCGCGACAGTTTCGCGCATTAAGCGAAGCGTCTCACCCGAAGGCGCCGGCGTTTCCGGCACCTGCGTAGGCACGTCGAAGTCGAACCCGGTATTGTCACGCACCTCTTCCAGCGTGTGGCCCGGATGTACGCTCTGCAAGTGGAAGCGCTTCGCCGCACGATCGAACGCGAAGTGGCAGCGATTGGTGATCAGCGCGACGGGGCCGCCGGTGCGGAACACGTTGTCGTCGGAGACGCCCGGCGCACTGATGAAATCGACGCGCGGCACCAGCGTGCGCCGCGAATGCTCGGTGCGGAACAGGATCACGCGCGGCACGACATAGTAGAGATAGGCGGAGCCGAACGAGCCGGGAAAGCGCACGGTCGGTTTCTCGTAATCGCCGATCGTGACGAGGTTGACGTTGCCCTGGCCGTCGATCTGCCCGCCGGAGAGGAAAAACGCATCGACGCGCCCCTGTCCGGCGCAGTCGAAGAGTTCACGCCCGCCATCGGTGAAGAAGTTGTGTTTGCGACTTTGTAGCAGCGACACATAAGGCCGCCCGCCGCCGCGCGCACGGGCGAGCAGGGCTGCGGTCGCCGGGATCGGTGAGGCGGCGCCGACCGCGACATGGCGCAAATCTCCGATAAGGCCGGCGATGACGTCGGCCAGCATCTCCTCGGTGGAGAAATCAAGCGGCGCGTCGGTCATGCACGAACCGGTCGAGATAGGTCGCGAAACCTTCGGCTGTTGCCGCAAGCCGCGCATATTCCGCAAGATGCGCGCCGTCGTTCGGGTAATGATCGGGCAGCGTCAACGGCCAGGCGCCGCGCGGCGCGAGCGCGATCGCTTCGACATAGAGGCCGGGCAGCGTTCCCGCCGCCATCACCGGATCGTTAAGCAATGAGCCTTCGTGCAGTTTCTCGACGGTGACGATCGTGGTGCGCGCCGCATGCGCCATCGTCGCCAACTCGCGTTGCCGCCCGACCCAGACATTGCCCGCCGCGTCCGCCATCGGCGCATGGAACAGCGCCACGTCCGGCTTCAGCGCCGGGAGGAGGACGATCGGATCGCTATTGGCGAGCGGATTGTCGATCACCATCCAGTCCGGCCGGTGCGCGAGAACATCGGAACCGATCAGCCCGCGCAGCGGCATGAACGGCACGCCCTTCTCCGATGCCTGCAGCGCGGCATGCAGGGCGGGGCAGGTGGCGTCGCGCACATGCAGCTTTCCCGATCGCACCGCGTCGGTGAAGCGCGGCGCGAGCCCGAACTCGCCGAGGCTGATGGCGGATGTCTCAAGCGCCGCGACACAGCCCGCGCCGATGAGAAGGTCGGCCTGCAGGCTCGATGTCGGCAGCGTGACGAGATTGAGGTCGCGCACGCCGCGCCGGATCAGCGCGCGTGTCGCTTCCATCGCAGCGCCGGTGCTCTCGCGCGGCACGACGAGCATGCAGCCGTCGATGATCGGCGCAAGCGCGTCCTCGAGCGAGCGGATGATGGGCATCGAGTGTGTCTCCTGTCGCGCTGACTCTAAGCAATCGGAGGCAGAAGGGAAGCGCGCAGAACTCAACCGTCATGCCCGCACTTGTTGCGGGCATCCACGTCTTAACCTCCAGGACGGACAACAAGACGTGGATGGCCGGGACAAAAGGGCGTTCACGCCCGTCTTCGGCGGGCTATGCCCGGCCATGACGAGGTGGAGGCGAGGCTCAAGTCCCCACCGTCAAGGTCGACACCAGTCCACGCAGCGCTGCGATGGCGCTCAGCGCCGTGATCTTGCCGGTGCGCGGATTTTCCTCGGTCGGCACGCCCTGGATCGCCATGCTGAAACGCGCCACATCGGCTTCGACTTCGATGCGGTGCGTGTTGCGGTCGAGCGCCGGATCGGCCCAGATCTCCAGCCGCGTGCGGTCCGGCCCGATGCCGGCAAGGCTGAGGGCCGCCGCGACGTTGACGTTGGCGGGAAAACCACGTGCGCCCTCGCGCGCCGTGCCGTCGAAGACCTTCTTCGGTGCATTCAATCCCACGAGCGAGATGCCGTTCTCGACGAGATACGGCGCGCCTTCGAGGCCGCCCGGCGGCTTGCGCGTGATCATGGTGACTGACTGGATTTCACCCTCGGCAGCAGCGCGCACGGCATCGAGGCCGATAAGCGCGCCGGTCGGCACCAGAATGCGCGCGCCGGTTTCGCGGGCGCGATCGACAAGGTCCCAGTGCACGAGCAATTGCCCGACGCTGAGCGGCATGAAGATGCGCCCCGCTTCGATCGCGGGCACCGCGACCTCGCGGAACATCTTCGGCGGCAGCCCTTCGAGAACGATGTCGCAGGTCTCCGCGAGTTCCGCTGGCGTCACGGCATCGACGCCGTTGCCGATGCGCGGCACTGTCCGCTTCGCCTTCTCGACGTCGCGCACCGACACGGCCCGCAGCCTCAGCCCGTCGATGCCGGCTTCGAGCCGCTTGGCGACGCCGATCCCGACGCCACCCATTCCGGCTAGTCCGACAAGCAGGGGTTTGGCGCGGCTCATCGGATGGCCTCGCGATGAGACATGATTTTCTTCGCGTCCTTGGGATCTTTCACAGTGCGTCCTTTCGATTGCTCCCGCGAGATAGCGGAACCGCGGCGGGGAAGTCCACACCCCGAAGTTCACACCCTGCGGTGGTTCAGCCTGCCGCGGCGGAAGGCGGCGCGAGCTTCGCCGCGAATGCGGCACGCAGGCGCTCGCGCGCCGCCAGGCCGACCGCGAGATCATGGCAATTGACGATGGCGAGACGGAAGCCACCGGGCGGCATCGCGTGCGTTTCGGGCGCCCGGTCTTCATGGAAAGTCACCTGGGCGCTGGTAACGCCTGGCATGGCGCGCACGCCGGTGACGACGTCGCCCGGCGGATGCCGATAGTGCGGCCCCCATGGCCCGAACAGGACGACGCTGAACGCGGTGCGCCGATCTTGGTCATTAAAATCCCAAGTGCCGCGCGCATAGAGCCCGATGACGGCCTCGACCCAACCCGGCCCGTAGAGGTCCGGCCATTGATCGCTGAAGCGCAGGTGTACCTCGATGATCCGCCCATCGATGGTTTCGAGGTTGAGCATGCCGGTGTAGCCGGCGAGATGCGCGGCAATCCAGGCGCCGCAAGGTGCCTCGATTGTCGGGTCGGGCTCGGCATGGATGGTCCAATAGTCGAATGTGCCTTCACCGGCCGGCTTGCCGGTGACGTGCCGCCACCAGCGCGGGCGGCCGCCGACCACAGCGACGTCGGTGCTGACGTGCCGGCCTTGCAGCAGCGGCATCCACATGTGGCCGGCGGTGTAGTGCCGAGCATAGTCCGCGGCGGTGGCCAAGGCGCGGCTGCCGACGCCCATGCCGCGCAGGTTGATGATCGGCTTGGAAAAGACCGGGAAGAAGGGCGGCGGCGTGCCATGCGGCCCGGCAGTCAGACCCTGGCTGTGGGCGACGGCAAGCTTGTCGTAGACCCAGCGATGGCGCGGATTCCAGGCCCAGGCGTCGCTGTCCTCGGTGGGGATGAAGACATCCGCGGGGCAAGCCACGTCCGCGAAATATTGTAACCGCCAAGGGTCGGCTTCGCAGATCGGCATTTGGGATAGCGGGAAAGGTTCGCAGGGGCGGACGGAGTCGTGTTCGCCAGGACGATCCTATAGCATGCGCCACCGGGCCGCGGTGAGACGCGGCGCTCACGAAAGCGTGCGGAGGACGCGAAAGCCGGAGATGCTGCAGGGCTGGGTCGCCATCGTCGTCGCGCTCGCCTATATCGGCCTGCTGTTTCTCGTGGCGAGTTACGGCGACCGCTCGCGGCGCATGCGCGAGGGCCGGCCGCGGATGCTGATCTATCCGCTCTCGCTCGCCATTTACTGCACCTCCTGGACGTTTTTCGGCTCGGTCGGCCTCGCCTCGAAGAACGGTCTCGACTTCCTCACCATCTATGTCGGGCCGGCCGTCATGGTCGGGCTTTGCACGCCACTGATGCTGCGCGTCGTGCGGCTCGCCAAGGCGCAGAACATCACCTCGATCGCCGACTTCATCGCCGCGCGGTACGGCAAGAGCCAAGCCGTTTCGGCGACCGTCACCTTGATCGCCATCCTCGGCACTATTCCCTACATCGCGTTGCAGCTCAAAGCGGTGTCGAGCTCTCTGGCGACGATCCTCGAGCACGGGCAGGGCAAGGTCGGCCTGGCGCAGCCTGTCTTCGGCGACCTCTCGCTGTTTGTCGCGTTGGCGATGGCGACCTTCGCGGTGCTGTTCGGAACCCGCCACGCAGACGCCACCGAGCATCAGCACGGCCTGATGCTCGCGATCGCAACGGAATCGATCGTGAAGCTCGTCGCCTTCCTTGCGGTCGGCCTGTTCGTCACCGTGATGATCTTCGACGGCCCGCACGATCTGTTTGCCCGTGCGATGGACAAGGCGCAGACGGCGGAGGTGCTCACCCGCATGCCGCCGATCGGCAACCTGCTGACCATGACGCTGCTGTCGTTTTTCGCGATCATCCTGCTGCCGCGGCAGTTTCACGTCTCGGTGGTCGAGAACAACGGCGATGCCGAGGTGCGCCGCGCCGCCTGGCTGTTCCCGGTCTATCTCGTTCTCATCAATCTTTTCGTCGTTCCGATTGCGCTCGCGGGCATGCTGACGTTCCCGCGCGGCTACGTTGACAGCGACATGTTCGTGCTGGCGCTGCCGCTGTCGGCCGGCTCCGAGATTCTCACGCTCGTCGCCTTCGTCGGCGGCCTGTCGGCAGCGACGGCGATGGTCATCGTCGAGTCGGTCGCGCTTGCGATCATGATGTCGAATGACATCGTGATGCCGTTGATGCTGAAGCGGCGCGCCGCCTTGGTCAGCGGCCCCGACAATGTCGGACAGTTTCTGCTGGCTGTGCGCCGCGCCGCGATCCTTGGTATTCTGGCGCTCGCCTTCATCTATTATCGTGTGTCGGGTGATGCGCAGCTCGCGTCGATCGGCCTTCTGTCTTTTGCGGCGATTGCGCAGTTCGCCCCGGCCTTTTTCGGCGGCCTGTTCTGGCGTCGCGGCACGGCGCGCGGCGCCATCGCAGGGATGACGGCTGGCATCGCGGCGTGGATTTATACATTGCTGCTGCCGAGCTTCGCCGACGCCGGCCTCATCAGCGCCGGGTTCGTCGCGGATGGCCCCTGGGGTGTCATGGCCTTGCGCCCGCAGGCGCTGTTCGGCCTCGACCTTCTGCCGCTGACGCACGGCGTCGTATGGAGCCTGACGCTCAACGTCATCGCCTATGTCGGCGTCTCGCTCATGCGCGAACCGGCATCGATCGAGCGGCTGCAGGCAATCGGCGAGGAGCGCGCGCGCGGTTCGTTCGAAAGTTTCGCGTCGACGCGGCGCATCAGCCTCGAACCGCAGCACGAGGCCGATATCCATCTTCTGCGGTATGCCGAGCATCTGCTGGCGTCGGCGATCGGCGGCGCCTCGTCGCGCCTTGTTCTCTCGCTGTTGCTGCGCCAGCGCACCGTCTCCACCAAGGCGGCGCTGAAACTGCTCGACGATGCCAGCGCCGCCATCCACCACAACCGCGAAATCCTGCAGATCGCGCTCGATCACGTGCTGCAGGGCATCGCGGTGTTCGACAAGGACATGCATCTCATCTGCTGGAACCGGCAGTTCGGTGAGATACTCGACTTGCCGCCGCAGCGCGTGCGCGTCGGCGCGACGCTGGATGAAGTCGTGCGCGACTATGTCGGGCGCATGCCCGACGTTGACGACATCGACGCGCAGGTACGCGAGCGGCACGCACGCTATCTGACGTCGATCGATCCATTCCTGGAGCGCTTCCCGGAGCGCGACCTCGTCATTGAGATACGCGCCAACCGCATGCCGGACGGCGGGCTGGTCACGACCTTCACCGATATGACGCCGAGCGTTGCCGCCGCCGAAGCGCTGGAGCAGTCGAACGTTACGTTGGAGCGGCGCGTGCGCGAGCGCACGGAGGAACTGACGCGCCTTAACGCCGAACTCGGCCGCGCCAAGGCGGAAGCCGACGAAGCCAACATCTCCAAGACGCGCTTCCTCGCCGCCGCGAGCCACGACATTTTGCAGCCGCTCAACGCTGCGCGCCTTTACGTCACCAGCCTGGTCGAGCAGCAAGGCCATGCCGACGACCGTCTGGTGAGCAGCATCGATGCGTCGCTCGAGGCGGTGGAGGAAATCCTCAGCGTGCTCCTCGACATCTCGCGTCTCGATGCCGGCGCGATGAAGCCGGAGGTGGCGGCGTTCCCGGTCGGTGAAATGCTGCGCCAGCTCGAGGTCGAGTTCATGCCGCTGGCGCGCGCCAAAGGGCTCGATCTCACCTTCGTTCCGTGCTCGTTGGCGATCAAATCCGACCGGCGCCTGCTTCGCCGCCTGTTGCAGAACCTCGTTTCCAACGCCATCAAATATACGCCGCAGGGACGCGTTCTGATCGGCTGCCGGCGCTTCCGCCGCCGGCTGCGGATCGAGGTCTACGACACCGGCCTCGGCATTCCGCCGTCGAAACGGCGTGCCGTGTTCAAGGAGTTTCAGCGGCTCGACCAGGGCGCGCGCGTCGCACGTGGATTAGGTCTCGGTCTCTCCATCGTCGAGCGCATCGCACGCGTTCTCGACCATAAGGTCGACATGCAGTCGGCGCTTGGGCGCGGTTCGCACTTCTGGGTCGATGTGCCGATCGCGTCGTCCGGCGCGCGCGTCGTGTCGCTGAGCGTCCCCAAGGCGGCCGATTCCGGCACGCTGTCCGGCATGACGGTCCTCTGCATCGACAACGAGCCGAAGATCCTGGAAGGCATGCAGATCTTGCTCAGCGGTTGGGGCTGCCGGGTCTTGATCGCGCCGGACGTCGAAACGGCGTTGTCGCAGATGCAAAACGCCGGCGGGCCGCTGAATGGCCTGCTGGTCGACTACCATCTCGATCACGGCAACGGAATCGAGGCGATCGCGGCGATGCGCGCGCAGGCTGGAGCCGATCTCCCGGCGATCCTGATCACCGCCGATCGCAGTCCGCGCGTCCGGCAGGAGGCGCGCGCGAGTGGCGTCGTGCTGCTCAACAAGCCGGTCAAGCCGGCAGCGCTGCGGGCGCTGCTCGCACAGTGGAGCGCGCAGCGCATCGCCGCGGCGGAATGAGGGACGTCGCAACGCCGTGTCATCACGCGCGCATTCATTCGCGCTCATCTCTCCGTCGTCATGCCCGCACTTGTTGCGGGCATCCACGTCTTTCTTCGTGACTGCAAGTAAGACGTGGATGGCCGGGACAAGCCCGGCCATGACGCTGTGGTGATGGATTGCCGGGTCGAGCCCAGCAACGACGAGGTTACGGCTTGCCTGACAAGCTCGGCGACGCCGCCGCGTGACTTTAAGTTCCCGTCTGCGGCCAGTTCC
>JAFKKS010000030.1 GCA_017304555.1 Hyphomicrobiales bacterium | reverse complement strand
GGCCCGGAACGCCGGCCGCCGCGAGCGAACGGCCGCCAAAGCGCGCAACGCCTGAGCGCGCGCGGCCATCAAACCAACGGAAATCGCCATGCCCTCCCCGACCCCTGAAGACTGGGCGCGGATGCGCCATGCCTATGAGCACAGCGACCGTCCGGTGGACGCTATCTGCGCCGCATACGGCATCTCCTCCGGCACCTTGCGCGACCGCGTGCGGCGCTGGAAATGGAATCGACGGCGCGAGCCTATTCCGCCGGTCGGTCCGGCGCCGCTGGCGCATACGCTAGCGATGACGGCGCCGACGCTCGCCGGCCTTGGCGACAGCGTCGCCGATGCACGCGAGCAAGAGCATGTTTCGGACATGTGCGAAACGGCGTCACGTCCGGCCGCATTGGACGAGAATGCCGACACCGCAATGCCCGGCCCTGCAACCGATGCCGCGCCGCCGCCGACCTATTCCCGTTTCATCGCGCAGGAAGCGAAGGCGCACGGTGAAACGGCCGACGGCGCTTCGCTCAGTGAGCCGTTGCGCGGCGCGATTGCGCGTATCATGCCGGCGATCGAGACGACGCTCACGACGCTCGCGTCCGGGTCGCTGCATCCACGGCAGATGGAGCTTGCCGCGCGTTCGCTCGGCGCGCTCACCCGCACCCTGCGCGAGCTCAACGGCCTGCTCGCGCAGCAGGCCGCCGACGAATGGGAGCCGACGGACATGGAGGAGTTTCGGCGGTCGCTCACGGCGCAGATCGATGCGATGATCCGCCAGCGCGAGGAAGAAATGCCGCGGATCTATGAGGAAGCTTGGGAGGAGTTTGCGGCGCAGATGCGGACGAACGCGACGGGCGGATAGCTTAGCGCCGGCTTCCGTCATTCCGGATTGCCGTGTAACGGCAAGTCCGGAATCCATACGCCGCAGCAGGGATTATGGATTTCCGACATCGTCATGGCCGGGCTTGTCCCGGCCATCCACGTCTTACTTTTCGAACCTAGAAAAAGAAAAGACGTGGATGCCTGCAACAAGTGCGGGCATGACGGCCGAGAGGCTTATTCCAATCATCCACGCCTTATCGTCGAACGTGGTAAGAAAGACATGGATGCCGGCGACACATGCGGGCATGACGGAGTCCCATGACGAGCGCCCCGCAAAGCCCCGCCTTCACCCGCAGCGAGATCGAGACCGGACGCAAGCTGTTCGCGCACGACTGGCAGTTCGCGACCGCCGCAAGTTCGGTGGAATCGCTGCCGAAGATGCGCGGTCTCGAGATCGCGCTCGCCGGACGCTCCAATGTCGGCAAGTCGAGCCTGATCAACGCGCTCACCGGCCGCAAGGCGCTGGCGCGCACCTCGCACACGCCGGGGCGCACGCAGGAGCTGATCTACTTCAGCGCCGACGACAGACTGACCCTCGTCGACATGCCGGGCTACGGCTACGCCGAGGCGCCGAAGGCGAAGGTCGAGGAATGGACCGGCCTCATCCACGCCTACCTGCAGGGCCGCGCCAACCTCGCACGTGTCTACGTGCTGATCGACGCGCGCCATGGATTGAAGGACGCCGACAAGCCGGTGCTCGACAATCTCGACAAGGCGGCGGTGAGCTACGCGATCGTGCTGACGAAGGCGGATCAGTTGAGCGCCGCGGCGCTGAGCGCGCGCATCGACGATGTCACCGCCGGCCTCAAGCGGCGCCCCGCCGCGTTTCCAGAGATCATCGCGACCTCGTCACGCAGCGGCGCCGGCATTGCGGAACTGCGCGCCGCGATCGTGCGGCTGATGGCGGAACGGGGTTGAGCCCAATTCTCTGCTCGTCCCCGCGAAAGCGGGGACCCAGAACCTAAATACTGGATTCCCGCTTTCGCGGGAATGAGCGTGAGAGGCGGTCAATCAATCGAAAGAAAAGCGCCGGACGACGCACGCATCGGGGAAATGACGCATCGTCCGGCGCAAGCGCAGTCGGGGACGCGACCGCGCCAGAGCATGACAACGAAGGAAAGGAACAACCTTCGGCAACGATCATGCTCACTAGGCGTTGCGCGGGCATGCAACGATCAACAAGCGCGTGCCCGCACGAAACTCAAGTTCAGCAGCAGACGGCCTCGGCCGCAGCCTTCGGCATCGGCCACGCGTTGCCGCGCTGCGCCAATTCGCCGGCGGTGCGGCGCAGAAACGCTTCGTAGTGCGGAGGATCGATCTTGTCGGCGCGCATGACGGCGCGCACCAGCGGATCGGAGAGAGCCTCGGAAAGGGTCAGTCCCGGGCAGGCGTTTCTTGTCCAAGCGTTTCTCGCCATTGTCTTTTCCTCTTGAAACAGAAATCGATCAGGCAGCGGACGCGACTTCCGTGCACCGCTGGTGAATGCGCTCGCCGGTCGCCGCGACCGCTTTTTCCGCGGCCTCCGGCCCGGAGCCCGTGCCGGCGACGGTGAACACCTCGACGTCCGTCATGCCGAGGAAGCCGAGCACATGCCGCAGATACGGCACCTGGAAATCCATCGTCGCGCCGGCGCCGGAATAGTCGCCGCCCGTCGCCACCACCAGGATCACCTTCTTGCCCTTCACCAGGCCTTCCGGCGCGCCGCTGGCGTAGGAGAACGTGCGGCCCGGCCGCGCGACGTGGTCGATCCACGCCTTGAGCGTCGAGGGAATGCCGAAATTGATCATGCCGGCCGAGATCACGACGGTGTCGGCGGCGAGAAGCTCGTCGACGAGGACATCCGAGCGCGCCGCACCGTCACGCTGCGCCGGTGTCTGCGGACCGTTCGGCCCGCGCGTCGCGGTGACGAAGT
>JAFKKS010000268.1 GCA_017304555.1 Hyphomicrobiales bacterium | reverse complement strand
TGGTCCACTGTCGCACAAGCGCCGATAGGCCGAGACGGAAGATGGCCAGGACCACCAAGCCGCCGCCGTAGTAGCTGGCAAGCCAGATGCGGGAAAACATGCCTTCAAACTTGGCGAAGAAGGCTATCGCCATGGCAATGAAGAACGTGACGGTCCACGCCGGCACGATGCGGATCAATTGCCGGAGGGGGCTGCGAAAGGCCGTGATCTCGTAGATGTCGGCGGCCTGGAACGATAGAACCGATATGGCCGCGATGACGCCGATAGCGACGGGATAATGTCCGTCGAAACCATGGTGCGGCAGGACGTAAGCCGTATATACGGCGGTGCCGGTCAGCACGATCAAAGCGAAGTCGATGAGGCGGACCAGGCCTGCCAATACGATGGGAGAGTAGGCTGCTCGAAAGGGCTGGGCGATGACCTTGAGGGCGGCAGCCGAAAGCTTGGCGGCCCGTCGCGGCGTCTGCATGATGCGGGTTCCGGCCGGAATGGCCGTCGCGCCCGCTTGCAATGTGGATCGGTTCTGAAATTCGGTCATGACGCAACTCGACCCTGTGCGCCAAAAGCACCGACGGCAGGCGCGCCCTTCGCCTACGTGAAAAGTTTCAAGAAAGGCTTAGTGCGATCGTAAGAAAGCGGCCTCAATGGGCGCGAAGGGCCTGCTGGTAGGCTGTGATGACCTGGTCGGTCATGACGTCGGCCGAGAAGCGGCGCCGGATGTCTTCCTGAAGGTGTGCGGCGCGCACACTGGCGGCTGAGAGGTCGGTAAGCGTCGCGCGAATGGCATGGGCGAGGGCGCCGCTGTCACCGGCCGGAACGAGAGCCTCAGGTGCGGAAATGATCTCCGGAATGCCGCCGACGGCGGTTGCGATCAGCGGCATGGCGGCGGCCGCCGCCTCCAGGACGACGTAGGGAAGCGATTCCGCCCGTGAAGGGACGACGAGGACGCGGCCATTCGCGAACGCCGCGCGGGCAGGCATGGCGCCAGGAAAGCGCACTGCAGCCAAAGCAAGCCTTTCCGCCTGAGCGCGGAAAAGTCCCGCATCGGGCCCGTCTCCGACGATGGTGGCGGAAACCGGCATTCCTTCCCGGTGCAGCAGGGCGATCGCGTCGAGAAGCACGTCGACGCCCTTGAGCAGGCGCAACTCCCCGACAAAGACGAGGTCGGTTGCTTCGGCGCCGGACGCAAGCGGAACGAATTCTTCCGCCGCGACGCCGTTATGGATGATACGCGCCTTCGCACCCGGTTCGCCGACCTGGGCTTGGAAAACCTTCTGTCCGTATGCGCTTTCGAACAGGAACAGGTCCGTGCGCGGAATAAGAATCCGCTCCATCGTCAAGTACATGAAGCCGATTGGTGAGGCGCGGCTGTAATGCAGGCTGCCGCCATGCGGGGTGTAGGCGCGGATCGCCCGCCTGCTGCGGGCCAGCCTCGCGTAAGCGCCGCCTTTCGCGCCATGGCCGTGGATCACGTCGACGTTTTCTTCCGAGGCGACAGAGGAGACCAGGCGGACGGCGCTTGCATCGCCCCAGCCGATATGCCGGCTCATCGCAATGCGCCGCACGCCGAGCGCCATCGTTTGCGCCATCGATGAAAGTGTCGCCTCGGCGAGTTTGGCGCCCGTCGATGCATCCGCGATGACGCCGACGCGGTGGCCGCGTGCGGCTTGCCCACTCGCCAGGTCAACGACGTGACGGAACAGCCCCCCTACGGGCGCCCGCAAAACGTGAAGAATGCGGAGGGGACGCACAACAGTCTAAATTCAGAACCAGCGCTCGGCGACGTTGATCGTGTCGCCCGGACGCACGGGGGCATAGAGCGGGACCTGCCCGCGCATGAGTTCGCCATTGATTGTTCGGCTCACGCGCACGCGGCCTTTATAGGCGCGCGGACTGAAACCACCGGCAATGGCGACTGCGGTCTCCACGGTCATGTTTGCCACGTAAGGATATTGGCCGGGATTGGCGACTTCGCCGAGAATGAAGAAGGGGCGATAAAATTCGACCTCGACAGCGACATGCGGTTCGCGGATGTAGCCGTTCTTGAGCCGCGCCGTGACGCTCTGCGCCAACTCCTTCGTCGTCAGTCCGCGTGCCGGAACCGTGCCGATCAATGGCATGGTGACGGAGCCATTCGGGTCAACGGCGTATGTGCTGGTCAGCCCTTCCTGGCCGAAAACGACGATGCGTAATCGGTCCCCGGAGCCGAGCCGATAAGGCCCGCTGGGCTCGGTCATCGACTGATCGGCATAGGCGACCGGCGCGATCACACCCGGCGATTGATAGGACGAGGACGCGCATCCGCCCAGGACGAAGGCGATCAGCGAAAATGCAATGATGCGGCTTAGCCGCATGGGAAAATCCCTCAACAAAACGCGACAGCAACGGGAGGGATTTAGGCTCTCATATAGTTAAGAAAACGTGTTCCATTCGATATTGCCAGTTAACCTTGACGTGACCGTTCATTAACGTCGCGGAAACCATAATCGTCTCTAGTTCCGAATGCAGTCCCGCCGGGGATTCTTTGAAGGCTTGGAAGCAGGCAGACGATGGCACCTGACACTGAAATTCCCAGCGATGGCGAATTGGATCTAGGCGCTGTCGGCCGTGCCCTATGGCGCAAGAAACTATGGGTGATCGGTCCGGCACTGCTTGTCGCGCTGCTGACCTTCGTCGCCGTCAATATGATGACGCCGCGTTACAAGTCGGAAGCGCGCCTGCTGATCGAAGGGCGCGAGAGCGTCTTTTTCCGCCCCGAGGCGGACAAGAACGGTGACCGCGAGGCGCGGACCGTCGACGCTGAAGCGATCACCAGTCAGGTGCAGCTTATCCTTTCGCGCGAGGTCGCGCAGCAGGTCATCAAGGAACTCAAACTGAACGAGAACCCGGAGTTCGATCCGGTTCTGCGAGGCTTCAATCCGATCCGCCAGATGATGATGTTGGTCGGGCTGGCGCGAAACCCCTTGCGCATGACGCCCGAAGAACGCGTTCTTGAAGCGTATTACGACCGCATCAGTGCCTTCTCGGTCGACAAGTCGCGGGTTGTTGCGGCTGAATTCCAATCCTCCAATCCGGAATTGGCCGCACGCGCAGCCAACGCCATCGCCGATGCCTATCTGCGCCTACAACAAAGCGTGAAGCAGGATCAGACCAAGGCTGCGAGCAAATGGCTCGCGGGCGAAATCGAAACGCTACGCAGCAAAGTGTCCGAAGCGGAGGCGAAGGTCGAGAACTTCCGCGCGAAGTCGAACCTTTTCGTCGGGACCAACAATACGACGCTGCGCGGACAGCAGCTTGGAGAGCTCAACTCTCAATTTGCCGTAGCCCGTGCGCACAAGGCGGAGCTTGACGCCAAGGCGCGTCTCGTTCGCGAGATGCTCAAGTCGGGGCGGCCGATCGAGTCGTCCGACATCTTGAATTCGGAATTGATGCGACGGCTCGGCGAGCAGCGCGTGACGTTGCGCGCGCAACTCGCGGAGCAATCCTCGACGCTGCTCGACAGGCATCCGCGGATCAAAGAGCTCAAGGCGCAAATCGCCGATCTCGACAAGCAGATCCGGCTTGAGGCGAATAAGGTCGCGCGCTCGATCGAGAATGACGCACTGATCGCCAAAGAGCGCGTGGACCAACTCACCGCGAGCCTCGACCAGCTCAAGCGCCAAAGCGCGTCCACCAATGACGAGGATGTGCAATTGCGCGGCCTCGAGCGCGAGGCCAAGGCGCAGCGCGATCTGCTCGAATCCTATTTGGCGAAATATCGCGAGGCGACGGCGCGGGAAAGCCTCGGTGCGGCTCCTGCGGATGCGCGGATCATTTCGCCGGCTGTCGTGTCCAATACGCCCTATTTTCCAAAGAAGCTTCCGATCGTCCTGATCGCAACATTGGCGACGCTTCTTCTCGCGACCGGGTTCATTGTCACGGGCGAGTTGCTCGCCGGGAACGTCTTCCGGACGGAGCCCGAGCCGGTGGCACCAGGCGAAGGGGCTGCCGAAGCTTCGGCAGAGCCGAAAGCTGCAGTCGCAGGATCGGAGTCTTTCCAGAATCTGATGGCGCAAATTGAGGAAAGCGGCGAAGCCGCGCGCCGCGTTACCGTGATCGGGCTTGCCGACGTACCGAGTTCGGCCAAGGTGGCGATTGCACTGGCGCGGAACTTTGCGACCCGTCACAGGGTCGCGCTCGTCGACGTTGCCGTGAACTCGCCCAGCGTTGCAGCAATCTCCAACGACCATGATGCGCCGGGCCTTGCCGAACTCCTGCGCGGCAACGTGTCGTTCAGTCAGATCATCACGCGGGACCACCAGTCGCGCGTGCACGTGATCTCGGCCGGGGAGGCGGGGACTGACAGCGAGGCGCTTATCGCGTCGGAACGTCTGTCGATCGCCATGGACGCGTTGGCTCGCACCTATGATCACGTGATGATCGATGCCGGCTCTATCTCGGGTGTGCCGCTGCGTGCGCTATCCCGGCTCGGAACCTACGCGCTTCTCGTCGCCGCCGATCCCGCGTCCGAAGCCATTCAGACGACGAAGGATGCGCTGTCTGCTGCCGGCTTCAAGCATATCGTGGTGTTCGATGGCGTCGTGCCGGACCAGACGAACCCGCCAGCGGACGATATGGGTATGGCGGCGGCCTGAGCCGCCGTTTCTCTCGCCATCAAGCGGAGAGGACTCTCTGCACGGTACGCGTCGTTGCGTGTAGGAGGCTGGGGCGTCAGCCGTCGTTTTCGATCTTTGAGCGCGTATCGCCGCGCTCGGCGCCCGCTTTTCCTCTGCTGAGAAATGCGCGTGTCTTTGTCGTCAGGCTCCACAAGCGAGGCGACTGCTTGATGTACCGCTTCAATTCGCGAAGCGCATCGAGCGGAGCCGCGACAATCGTGCCAAGTATGGTTACAGGCGCGATGTAATCGTAGAGCGTTAGTTCGACGTCGGACCATTCGCGCTTGTACGGCTCGTCACCAATGGTGAAGTCGAACGTCTTGCATCCGCGTTCGACAGCATACCGCATGAGGTCGTGCAGATGCGCCGTGCCGGGGCCCGCGCGCGAGATCGGCCCCGCGTCATAGCTGATCAGCACATGGTAGAAGCGATTGCGAAAGACGAGGCCCATATTCGTGGCCGCCGGTGTTTCGCCGACCTGCAGCTTGCCGATATGGATGAGATCCGGCGCGCGCTGCGTGATCGCGTGGAAGAAGTCCACATAGCCTGCGCGCGAAAAGATGTCGGTCACACCCATGCGGGCGAACGCTTGCCGCTTCTGGGCCATCAGGGTGTCGAGCGTCGCACGCCTGTCGTCGGCATCCTTGACTGTATCGAAGGCAACGTCACCGAGCGCGGCGAGGCGGCGCTGGCGCTGGCGGTCGCGTTTGCGCGAACTGCCGGATCGCTTTTGCTCGTAGAATGCATCCCATGTTGCGGCAAGCGTCGCCAAATAGGCGCCGCTCGGATTGGGACGGCAGGAGAGGCGACAGAGGGGATTAGCTTGATGGCCGACCTGCTGCGGCATCTTGTCGAACAGAATGAGGTCGTGGCGGTGACGCGAATCCTTTTGTAGCCGCTGTGTGATGCGGGACCACAGATTATGGAAATCGTCCGCGAGAATGTGTCCCGTCGAGGGAGAGAGCAGCGGCGCGTTGTAGTCGCACAAATCGCGACCGAGAAACGTCAATCGCCGCAGTGGTCCGGCGCTTTCGGTCGCCAGCGGCAAGAGGAACAACAGATCTCCGCCAGGAGACCGTCCGGTTACGATCGCGGGGCGCACGCCCTTGCGAGCGCCGATGCAAGCCTGCCAGGTCGAAAGCCAGTCGAACGATTGGAACGCGGTACAGTCTGCCTGTCGCTCGAACTGGCGCCACTCCCGTTCGAGCTCTGCGAGATCGGACACGACGTCGATGACGATGCGAGACCCGCTCGGCCGCGCATCCGTACGCGCTGCAGATGGCGCGCCAGGACGGACGGAGGTCCGCGCGTGAATCACAAGAGACTGGGTCATGAACGAAATTCCCACTGCCCAACCCGGGGTAGAGGGAAGATCGTAAAGATTCGTCAATGCAACCCTGGAAAGTTGGGGGTATCGAGACGAGAGGCGCCCAGTGTTAAAGCAGGCTATCATCCGGACAGGGCTTGAAAGCCTCTATTTTACCGGCGCTTACCGGGCCTTGCGGCCATTTTTCGGCGGCGTCGGCGCGGTCCTGACGCTGCATCATGTCCGCCCCGGGCGAAGCGCCGCGTTTCAACCTAACCGCCTGCTTGAGGTGACGCCGGACTTTCTGGAGGAGGTTGTCGAGCGCCTGCTACGCTCGGGGGTCGAGGCAATTTCGTTGGACGAGATGCATCGACGATTGGTCGAGCGCGACTTCGGCCGGCGCTTTGTCTGCTTCACCTTCGACGACGGGTACCGCGACAACCACGCCTTCGCTTATCCGATCCTGAAAAAGCACGGTGTCCCGCTCACCATCTACATCCCGACGAGCTTTCCGGACCGGCTCGGTGAATTGTGGTGGCTTGTGCTCGAAAACGTCATCGCCGCCAATACGCGCGTGGCGCTGCGGATGGATGGGCAGGATTGCCGCTTCGACTGCACGACGACACAGGAGAAGCGGCAGGCCTACGACGCGATCTACTGGTGGCTGCGCAGCTTACGCACGCCCGAAGAGATGAGTTTGGCGGGGCGCGATCTGGCGCATCGCTATGGCGTCGATATCGCGGCGTTTTGTGAAACGCTATGCATGACGTGGGACGAGTTGACGACGTTGGCCGGCGATCCGCTGGTGACCATCGGCGCCCACACCGTCAATCACATCATGCTGGCGAAGGCGACGCCGGAGGCCGTGCGGAGCGAGATGCAGATGAGCGCGGCGGTGATCGAGGCTGCGCTCGGCAAACGGCCGCAACATTTCTCCTACCCGGTCGGCGACCCGACGTCGGCAGGACCACGCGAATTTGCTATCGCGCGTGAGCTCGGATTCAAGACGGCGGTGACGACGCGGCCGGGCGTTCTGTTTCCAGAGCACGCGGACCATCTTACCGCGCTACCGCGCCTCTCGCTCAACGGCGAGTTTCAGCGCATGCGCTATGTGCAGGTGCTGACCTCCGGTGCGGCCAGCGCGCTGTGGAATGGCTTCCGCCGCGTTGATGCGGCATAGCGTCGCCCGCGTCAGGGGCGCGACATCCACGCGACGAGCGGCATCGCGAAGATGAGCCAGCCGAGCCCTGCCGCGATGTAATAAAGCGCAGTGAGGGCGGCGCCCGCGGTCGGAAGCATGGCCTGCGCCACCACCATCGCCAGCAGGGCCCAGAGCGTAATAAGCACCATCAGCACGACGGTACCGATGAGCTTGCGAATACGAAGAGACATGGCGTTTTTG
The DNA here is from genome assembly GCA_017304555.1 of Hyphomicrobiales bacterium. GTDB lineage: Bacteria > Pseudomonadota > Alphaproteobacteria > Rhizobiales > Xanthobacteraceae > JAFKKS01. The sequence continues at coordinate 14,474 of JAFKKS010000268.1, read as the reverse complement.
GGCAATAGCCGGGAAATCGTTGTCGGAGTGGCCGCTTCTTATTATATCTGCGGCCGAAACACACCCTCTACCGACGAAGCGAAATCACCGCATGACTGACGGATCTCCTTCTGGGCGCCACGATCGTATCGTGCGGCGATGGCTCTACTTGGTCGCGGCGTTGATCTTCGGCATCGTGCTCCTCGGCGGCGCTACGCGGCTGACGGAATCCGGGCTCTCGATCGTCGAATGGCGGCCTGTAACGGGGGCCATGCCTCCACTTTCGCAGAATGACTGGCAGGCCGAGTTCGACAAGTACAAGACGACGCCGCAGTTCAAGAACATCAACAAGGACATGACGCTCGACGCCTTCCGCACCATTTATTGGTGGGAGTGGGCGCACCGCAATCTGGGGCGGCTGATCGGTTTCGTGTTCTTTCTCCCGTTCCTGTATTTCCTCGCGCGCGGGTGGATCGCGCCGCGTATGCGGGGTCCGCTCGGTGTCATCTTTGCGCTTGGCGCACTGCAGGGCGGCGTTGGCTGGTGGATGGTGAAGTCGGGGCTCGCCGACCGGGTCAGCGTGTCGCAATACTGGCTGGCGTTTCACATGACGCTCGCCTCGGTGATTTACACCTCGGTGCTATGGGCGGGGCAACGTCTGCAAGAGCCCGCGGGCTTTGACGTCCCGACGCGCGTGCGCGTGACGGCGATCATTCTGGTGCCGCTGGTGCTGCTGCAGATTTATCTCGGCGCGCTCGTTGCCGGCCTTAATGCAGGCCTCGTCTACAACACCTGGCCGCTGATCGATGGAACCTTCATTCCGCGCGCTGAACATTTGTTCTTCATCTCGCCGGCGTGGCGCAATTTCTTCGAGAACGATCTGACCGTGCAGTTCGTCCACCGCATGGTCGCCTATACGCTGTGGGGCGTCGCGGTCCTGCATGCGATCGATGCCGTGCGCTCGATACGTGAACGCTCCTATGCGGGCGGGCCGCTGTCGCTCGCCATCGCGGTGACGTTGCAGGCGATGCTCGGCATCGCAACGTTGCTGCACCAGGCGCCGCTGTCGATGGCGCTCGCGCATCAGGCCATGGCGATCATCGTGCTGACCTTCGCGGTGCTCAACGCGGCGCAATTGACGTCCGGTAAGGGGCGCGTTCGCCAGTCCGAAGCGGCGGCGCCACTGTCACACATGCCGACGTGAATTCTCTCGTAGCCGAGGGCCGATCATGATCGAGACGACGACGCAAGGCGATATCGCCGTCATCACCATGAAGCATGGCAAAGCCAACGCGCTGGACGTTGCGTTCTGCACCGCACTTGCCGATACGTTCGAGACGTTGAAAGCGTCGCCGGCGCGCGCCGTGGTACTGACAGGCGAGGGCGGCATCTTCTCCGCCGGAGTCGATTTGCTGCAGGCGGATAAGGGCGGCCCGGACTACATCCGCCGCTTCCTGCCGACGCTGCATCGGCTCTACGAAACGATCTTCTTCTTTCCGAAGCCCGTCGTCGCGGCGATGAATGGCCATGCCATAGCCGGTGGCTGCGTCCTCGCCTGTGTCACGGATCGTAAGATCATGGCGAGCGGAAGCGGGCGTGTCGGTGTCACCGAGCTTCTTGTCGGGCTGCCGTTTCCAGCGCTCGCTTTCGAGATTCTGCGCCACGTCGTCGTGAATGCGCGGTTGGAGGAGGTGCTGTTCACCGGCACGACATATGAACCGGAGGCCGCGCGCGAGCGCGGTTTTGTCGATGAGGTTGTCGCGCCGGGGACCGTTTTTGAAAGAGCGATGGCGGTCGCCGAATCCTTCGCGGCGATTTCACCGCCCGCTTTCATGCAAACCAAGAAGCAGAGCCGTCAGCCGGTTGCGGATCATTTCCGCCGCGAAGGTGCGGCGGTTGAAGCGGTCGTGACGGATATTTGGACCGCACCGGAAGCGGGGCGAACGATCGCCGCCTACGTCGCGAAGACGTTGCGGAAGAAGTGGAGCTGCGCAAAGACGTGAATGGCCGGGACAAGCCCGGCCATGATGTTTCATTTGGCTCGTGTGACTTACGCTGTCGCCAGTCCTTCCTCGAGATCGGCGATGATATCCGCCGGATCCTCAAGCCCGATGGAAAGCCGCACGACGTCCGGCCCTGCGCCGGCCTGGACACGCTGCTCGTCCGTCAACTGGCGGTGTGTCGTGGAGGCCGGGTGAATGATGAGTGAACGCGTGTCGCCGAAGTTGGCGAGATGCGAGAACAGCTTCACGTTCGACACGAGTTTCACGCCGGCGTCGTAGCCACCCTTGAGGCCGAACGTGAACACAGAACCCGCGCCCTTCGGGCAGTATTTCTCGGCGAGGGCGTGATAGCGGTCGCCCGGCAGGCCGGGGTAGCTCACCCACGCCACCTTGCTGTGCTTGGCCAGATATTCCGTGACGATCTTGGTGTTGTCGACGTGGCGCTGCATGCGCAGCGGCAGTGTCTCCGTGCCGGTGAGGATCAGAAACGAGTTGAAGGGCGACAGCGCCGCGCCGAGGTCACGCAGGCCGAGGACGCGGCAGGCGATCGCGAAGGCGAAATTGCCGAACGTCTCGTGCAGCACGATGCCGTTGTATTCCGGCCGCGGCGCCGAGAGCATCGGATAGCGGCCCTCGCGCGACCAGTTGAACGTGCCCGCGTCGACGATCATGCCGCCGATCGAGTTGCCGTGTCCGCCGAGGAACTTCGTCAGCGAGTGGATGACGATGTCGGCGCCGTAGTCGATCGGCTTGCACAGATACGGCGTCGCCAGCGTGTTATCGATGATCAGCGGGACGCCGGCGCGCTTGGCGACGGCCGAGACCGCTTCGATGTCGGTGATGACGCCGCCCGGATTGGCGATCGACTCGGCGAAGATCGCCTTCGTCTTCGGCGTCACCGCGCGCTCGAAAGTGCCGATGTCGGACGGGTCGGCCCACACCACGTTCCAGCCGAAGCTTTTGAAGGCGTGGTTGAACTGGTTGATCGAGCCGCCGTAGAGGTTCTTCGACGCGACGAATTCGTCGCCCGGCGTCATCAGGCTCTGCATCGCGAGCACCTGCGCGGCGTGGCCGGAGGCGACGGCGAGGCCGGCGGTGCCGCCCTCGAGCGCGGCGACGCGCTCCTCAAGAACAGCGGTCGTCGGATTACCGATGCGGGTGTAGATGTTGCCGAAGGTCTGCAGGCCGAACAGCGACGCCGCATGGTCGACGTCGTCGAACACGAACGACGTTGTCTGGTAAATCGGCGTCGCCCGCGCGCCGGTCGTCGGATCGGGCTGGGCGCCGGCGTGGATGGCGAGCGTGGAAAAGCCGGGGACGCGCTCAGTCATCAGTGTTCCTCATGCGGTTGCGGCCGGATGTCCGGCGGAAAATTCATTTCGTTCTTTTTATAGAACGGTGCTGTCAGGCGCAAGGTCGCCTCCGGTCAATCTCGATTCAACCGCGCGTCCTGGCAAGACCGGGATAGTGCCTTGGTTTATATGCGCGCCGGCCGCGCGGCCGACTCAGCCGCCGTCTTTCTGCGCGCGGTCGCTCGCCTCGACCGAACCGCCCGACATCGTCGCGCGGTTGAGCGACATGCGCTGCAGCCCCTTACCGGGCGGGGCGCGCTTGGACGACAGCGTGCGCGAATTGACGCCCATCCAACTGATCTCCGAGGACAGGCGCCCGTATTCGATCTTAGGACAGCGGTTCATCACCACCTTGAGGCCCGCGGCTTCCGCCTTGGCTGCCGCCTCATCGCTGCGGATGCCGAGCTGCATCCAGATCACCTGCGGGTGCGGCTGCAACGCCAGCGCCTCTTCAACGACCGGGGGGACGTGCTGCGAGGCGCGGAAGATGTCGACCATGTCGACCGGTTCGGGAATATCGGCGAGCCGCGCATAGACCTTGCGGCCGAGTAGTTCCTTCCCCGCCTGTCCGGGATTGACCGGGATCATCGCGTAGCCGCGCTCGAGCAGGTATTTGAAGGCGAAATAGCTGGGGCGATTTTCCTTCGGCGAGACGCCGACCATCGCGATCGTCTTCACCGTATTGAGGATGCCGCGGATGTACGTGTCCGCGTAAGTGTCGTGATTCACCGATCCCCCCAGCGCGGCTCGCGCTTCTCAATGAACGCGCCGATGCCTTCCTCGGCATCGCGCGCCATCATGTTTTCCGTCATGACTTCGGCGGCATAAGCGTAAGCGTCCGCGAGGTCCATCTCGACTTGTCGGTAAAAGGCTTCCTTGCCGATCTTGATGATCGCCGAGGACTTCGACGCAATCTTGCGCGCCATGGCCAGCGCTTCGTCATAGGCCTTTCCAGGCGCGGCAATGCGGTTGATGAGCCCCATGCGCTGTGCATCGTCGGCGCTGATCAGATCGCCGGTGAGCAGCATCTCCATCGCGTGCTTGCGCGCGACATTGCGTGAGAGGGCGACCATCGGCGTCGAGCAGAACAGCCCGATATGCACGCCGGGGGTCTGAAAGCGGGAATCCTGCGCGGCGACCGCGAGATCGCAGCTCGCGACCAGTTGGCAGCCTGCGGCGGTTGCGACGCCCTCGACCGACGCGATGACCGGTTGCGGCACGCGCACGATCATCTGCATCACAGCGCTGCACGCATCCATCACCTGCTTGAAATAAGCGCGACCGCGATCGGGATCGCTACGGCGCGCCGTCAATTCCTTCAGGTCATGCCCGGCGGAAAACACCGGGCCGCTGGCACGGATGATGATGGTGCGGATCGAACGGTCGGCGGCGATGTTCGCAAGTTCCTCGCCCAATGCGGCGAGCAAAGCCTCGGACAGGCTGTTGCGCGCGCGCGGCCGATTGAGCGTCAGCGTGGCGATGCCTTCGGCATCCTCGCGCAGCAGAACCTTTTCGGCGGGCGGCGCGGTGTGCGCAACGGAGGCGGGAGCGTTCATGAAAGTAAGCCTCGCGGGGAGGGGATAGGCGATACTTAGCGTGCCACGGCGGCGGCGCAACCCTGCCTTAGTCGCCGGCCGGATTTCATTCCCCCTTGGTCTGAGACCGATTGAACAATGTTGCTTAGCGTGCGGTAGATGACGCCGCTGCCGCCCTGCGCTAGAGGCTTCCGTAGCGCAAGGAAGCGAAGCGACATGCAGGCAGCGACGATCACGGCCGAAGAATTGGAGCGGCGGCTTTCGGCCGAGTTTCCGGAGATGTTCAACGGGACGAACGGCGTGGTCATCGAAGCCGCCGCGCAGGGCGCGAGCCGGGTGCGGCAGGTCTTTCATAAGGGGCTGCTGCGGCCTGGAGGCACGATCGCCGGGCCGACCATGATGATGCTCTCCGACGTCGCGATGTATGTCGCGGTGCTTTCCGCGATCGGCTGGGTGCCGCTCGCGGTCACCAATCAGCTCAACATCCATTTTCTGCGCAAGCCCGACCCGGTCGACCTGATTGCGGATGGGCGAATTCTCAAGCTGGGGAAACGGCTTGCCGTCGGTGAAGTCACGATCCGTTCGGAGGGCGTGAGCGAGCCCGTCTCGCACGCGACGCTGACTTACTCGATTCCTAGCTCGAGGTGATATAATACCATTTCGTTAGGTTGCTGAAATATAGACAGTTTTTCAGCGAACGCGTTGACAATCATCTCCGGCATCAGTAAACACACGCCGACTTGCGGGCCATGCCCGCGCTTATTCCGTTCCTACATTCCCGGATTCAACACCATGGCAACTTATGCGGCCAAGCCGGCCGACATCGAGAAGAAATGGGTGATGATCGATGCCGAAGGTCTCGTCGTCGGCCGTCTCGCCACCATCGTCGCGATGCGTCTGCGCGGCAAACACAAGCCGACCTATACCCCGCACGTCGATGACGGCGACCATGTCGTCGTGATCAACGCCGACAAGGTCGTTCTGACCGGCCGCAAAGTGCAGCAGAAGGTGTACTACCATCACACCGGCTATATCGGCGGCATCAAGGAGCGCACGGCCGGATTCATCCTCGGCGGCAAATTCCCTGAGCGCGTGGTGGAGAAGGCCGTGGAGCGCATGCTTCCGCGCGGTCCGCTCGCCCGGCGCCAGCTCGGCAATCTGCGCGTTTATGCCGGCTCGGAGCATCCGCACGCGGCACAGCAGCCGGAAAAACTCGATATCGCGGCCATGAACCGCAAGAATGTAAGGAAGGCGTGACATGGCCGAGACCGTGCAATCTCTCGAAGGACTGTCGGCGCTCAAGACGGAGACGCAGGAAGGCCCGAAGTACGTTCAGAAGCTCGACAAGCAAGGTCGCGCCTACGCGACCGGCAAGCGCAAGAACGCGGTCGCGCGCGTCTGGGTTAAGCCGGGCGCCGGCAAGATCACGATCAACGACCGCGTGCTCGAGACCTACTTCGCTCGCCCGGTGCTGCGCATGCTGATCCAGCAGCCGCTCGTCGCCGCCAACCGTAATGGCCAGTACGACATCGTCTGCACCGTGTCTGGTGGTGGATTGTCGGGGCAGGCCGGTGCTGTGCGTCATGGCATCTCGAAGGCTCTCACCAATTTCGAGCCGGACCTGCGTGGCACGCTCAAGCGTGGCGGGTTCCTGACGCGCGACGCGCGCGTGGTCGAGCGCAAGAAGTACGGCCGCGCCAAGGCTCGCCGTTCGTTCCAGTTCTCGAAGCGCTAAGGCGCCGATTTCTCAATCGCACGAAAGGCGCGTCCTGCGGGACGCGCCTTTTTTGTTTTGGGAATGCGGTCGCTAAATGGGAATATTAACGCTGTCGTAGGCTGCTGCGTGGCAAGATCGCGAACCGATTAGGGGGTTCGCGCCGCTGCCGATGACGCCTCACGTCCCAACTCTCGTCATGGAGACAGTTCTCGTCTCGACCGTTCTCGGGGCGTTGCTGCTTTTCGCCTGGTTTCAGGAGCGGACGGCGCGGGCATTGTTGTGGTGGGGGCCGACCTGCCTGCTGGCGGCGCTGGGAATGGCGCTTCTCGGCCTCCGCGACGTCGTCGGCAACTTCGTATCGATCGGCATTGCCAACGCCATCCTCATTCTCGCCGCGGGAACGATGTGGTGCGGCGCGCGCGAATTCGAGGGGAAGAAGACAAATCTCGGTTGGGTAATCGCCCCGCCGTTGGTCTGGATCGTCGCGTGCCAAACGCCGGCTTTCGATAACGATGTCACGGCGCGCATTGTTCTGAATTGCATTCTGCTCGCGCCTTTTATTTTCGCTGCCGCGTTTACGTTTTGGAGCGGGCGCGCCGAACACCTCGTGTCGCGCTGGGCGGTCGTGGCGGTTCTTATGCTGCATGGCATCAGCCATCTGGTCCGCATTGTCGTTGTCAGCCTGGTCGCGATACCGAACGAGGCGGATCTGATCCGAAGCGGATATTTCGGCTGCATGGCGATTAGCCTGCTCGTGTTCATCGTGGCCTTTGCCTTCACGCTGCTCGCGCTCACAAAAGAACGCGCCGAGCGTCATCACAGGATCGCGGCGAGCACCGATTCACTGACGGGCTTACTGAACCGCCGCGCTCTGTTCGCGGCGCGTGATCGCCTGGCGAGTGAGCGTGCCGACACGATAACGGCGGTTCTCGTCTTCGATCTCGATCGCTTCAAGCAAATCAACGATCGTTTCGGTCACCCGGTGGGCGACCGTGTTCTGCAACTTTTTGCCGTGGTGGCGCGCGGGGAATTGCGCGCGTGCGACTTGCTCGGCCGGATCGGCGGCGAAGAGTTCGCGGCGTTCCTTCCCGGCTGCGATGCGGAGCAGGCGCTGCGGATTGGCGAACGCGTGCGCCAGCGGTTTGCGGATGCCGCACGGCAGGCCGCACTGAAAGATTTTCTGCCGACGGTCAGCGTCGGCGTCGCGATGTCGAGCGCGGATGGCGCCGATTCCAGCGCGTTGATCATTGAGGCCGATCGCGCCGTCTATCGTGCGAAAAAGGCGGGGCGCAATTGCGTCCGCGGCGCCGAGACTGCGGCGGAGACTAGCGGGCACAGCGTTGCTTCCGCGCAAGGAAAGAAGCTGTCCGCAGCGGCCTTGGCGGGCGTGTTGACCCGTGTCGAGAGATCGGCGGCTGCTTAGGTTGCGACGGCACTTCCTGCCGCGCTGTTGCGAAGGTGTGCTCTGTATAGCCAGTCGATGGCGGGCCGTGACGGCAACCAACCGTTTACCATACCGCCGTAACCTCAGTGCCATGACACACGTTCGCGTTGCCACAGTCGAAGCCGATATCGCCGCCCTCAAGCGGGCGGCCGAGCGAGCGGGGACCGCGCTCGCCTGCCTGTTCTCGTGCTCGGATGAGTATGAGGCGGATCTGATCAGGGAGCGCCGCGCGGCCGGCGCTTATCGCAATGTCGCCGTTCAGCATCGGCGCCATTGGCGATGGATCGCTAGCGTTGTGTTTACCGGCGTCCTGGTTTTCGCGTTTCTGATGCTTTGAATGGGCGGCGCGTGCGCGCCGTCGGCGCTTCAGACGCAGAAACGAAAAATGCCCGGCGGTAAGCCGGGCATTTCCATTGTGAGCGGCGAAGCGAGGCTTACGCCGAGTAGTACATATCGAACTCGACCGGATGCGGGGTGTGCTCCAGACGGATCACTTCCGCCATCTTCAGCTCGATGTAGCTGTCGATGAAATCGTCATCGAACACTTCGCCGGCCTTGAGGAAGGCGCGGTCCTTGTCGAGGCTCATCAGCGCTTCGCGCAGCGAACCGCAAACCGTCGGGATTTTCTTGAGTTCGCGCGGCGGCAGATCGTAGAGATCCTTGTCCATCGCTTCGCCCGGATCGATCTTGTTGCGGATGCCGTCGAGGCCGGCCATCAGCAGCGAAGCGAAGCAGAGGTACGGGTTCGCCTGCGGATCGGGGAAGCGGACCTCAACGCGCTTCGCCTTGGGCGAGGACGTGTAGGGGATGCGGCACGAGGCCGAACGGTTGCGCGCCGAGTAGGCGAGCAGCACCGGCGCCTCGAAGCCCGGGACGAGCCGCTTGTACGAGTTCGTGGTCGGGTTTGTGAACGCGTTGATCGCCTTCGCGTGCTTGATCACGCCGCCGATGTACCAGAGGCAGGTCTCGGACAGATCCGAGTATTTGTTGCCGGCGAAGGTCGGCTTGCCGTCCTTCCAGATCGACTGATGGCAGTGCATACCGGAACCGTTATCGCCGTAGATCGGCTTCGGCATGAAGGTCGCGGTCTTGCCGTAGATGTGGGCGACCTGGTGGATGCAGTATTTGTACACCTGCATCATGTCGGCCATGTAGGTCATCGGCGCGAACTTGAGCCCCAGTTCGTGCTGCGCGGACGCGACTTCGTGATGGTGCTTCTCGACCTTGGCGCCCATGCGCGCCATCGCGGCCAGCATTTCGGAGCGCATGTCCTGCGCCGAATCCTGCGGCGGGACGGGGAAGTACCCGCGCTTCATACCGATGCGGTGGCCGAGGTTGCCGCCCTCGTAGTCCGTATCGGCGTTGGTCGGAAATTCCATCGAGTCGAGCTTGAACCCGGTGTTGTACGGGTCTGCGCGGAACTTCACGTCGTCGAACACGAAGAACTCGGCTTCCGGGCCGAAATAGACCGTGTCGCCAATGCCCCAGGCCTTCACCAGGCCTTCAGCCTTCTTGGCGATGCTGCGCGGGTCGCGATTGTAGGGTTCGCCCGTCGTCGGCTCGAGAATGTCACAGGTGAGAACCAGCGTCGTCTCGGCAAAGAACGGGTCGATGCAGGCCGTCGCCGGGTCGGGCATCAGGCACATGTCGGACTCGTTGATCGCCTTCCAGCCGGCAATGGAGGAGCCGTCGAACATCTCACCGTCCGAGAACGTGTCCTCGGTGATCATGCCCACGTCGAAAGTGACGTGCTGCCACTTGCCGCGCGGGTCGGTGAAGCGAAGATCGACGTATTTTACGTCGTTGTCCTTGATCAGCTTGAGGACATCTTTAGCCGTCGTCATGGCAGTGCGTTCCTTTGTTGAGCCAGCGCGTGAATGGAATGGAAAATGGGAGCGACCTAGATCGCGTCGACGCCGGATTCACCGGTGCGAATGCGGATCGCTTCTTCGATGTTGGAAACGAAAATCTTGCCGTCGCCGATCCGCCCGGTCTGCGCCGCGCGGCGGATCGCTTCGATCGCTTTTTCGAGCATGTCGTCGCCGATGACGATTTCGATCTTCACCTTCGGCAGAAAGTCCACGACATATTCGGCCCCGCGATAAAGCTCCGTGTGGCCCTTCTGCCGGCCGAACCCCTTCGCCTCCGTCACCGTAATGCCCTGAAGGCCGATCTCCTGCAGCGCCTCCTTTACCTCGTCGAGTTTGAAGGGCTTGATGATGGCCTCGATCTTCTTCATTGCGTCGCTTCTCCTTGGCCGATGGATGAACCAAATCCGCCTTCAGGAACTGGCAGCCAACCGTTTGCAGTTCCCGTGCCAATCGTGTGGGTGGTTTGACAAAGGCTTAGGCACTCGATCAAGGCATCTTCTGCGCGGAAAATGCGCAATCGGCCTAAAAAATAGGCAGCATATTTTCCGCGCAACTGCCCTTCTTTTGAGCGTTCAGGCGGCAGGTGGCCTCCTGTGCGCGAAAGCCGGTAGTCTGGCGCCATGCATGAGCTTTTGACGCCCTCGGAAATGGCGCAGGCGGACCGCCTGACGATCGCCGCCGGCCGGCCGGGCATCGTCCTGATGGAAGCGGCCGGCCGAGCGGTGGCCGAAACGGTCGCAGCCGGCATCCAAGGCGAGACGCGCATCGCTGTCGTGGCAGGCCCCGGCAACAACGGCGGCGATGGGTTCGTCGCCGCGCGGCTGCTGGCGGAAAGGGGGCAGCGCGTCGAGGTGCTGCTGCTTGGCGCGCGTCCCGACCTCAAGGGCGATGCCGCCGAAGCCGCGGCGCTATGGACCGGACCAACGCGGCCGGCCAAACCCGCTCGACTGCAAGGCGCCGATGTGATTGTCGACGCGCTGTTCGGCGCCGGACTTGCGCGCCCGCTCGATGGAGCCGCGCTGGCGCTCGTTGAAGCGATGAATGCATCCGGTGCGCGCATCGTGGCGGTCGATCTGCCAAGCGGCATTTCCGGCGAGACCGGCGCGGTGATGGGCGGCGCCGTGCGTGCGGCGGAGACGGTCACGTTCTTTCGCCGCAAGCCGGGACACTTGCTTCTGCCGGGGCGGATGCATTGCGGGCAGGTGACGGCCGCAGACATCGGCATCGATGCCGACGTGCTGGAGCATATTCGGCCGCCGATCTTCGAGAACCGGCCGGCCCTATGGCGCGACGTGTTTCCCGTCCCGCGAATCGATGGGCACAAATATGTGCGCGGTCATGCCGTCGTCGTATCCGGCGGCGTTTCCACGACGGGCGCGGCGCGACTGGCGGCGCGTGGTGCGCTACGCGCCGGCGCGGGGCTCGTCACGATCGCTTCGCCCTTGAATGCGCTGCTTGTGAATGCGACCGCGAACCTTGCGATCATGGTGCGCAGCGCCGAAGGGCCAGAGGGGCTCGCGTCACTTCTTTCGGATACGCGGATCAACGCCGTCGTGCTTGGTCCGGGAGGCGGCACCGGGGAGGCGATGCGTGCGCAGGTCTTGATTGCGCTCGGTGGCGAGCGGGCCGTCGTGCTCGATGCAGACGCGTTGACCAGTTTCGCGGATGATCCGGAGCGCTTGTTCGGAGCTATTCGCGCACGGGCGGCGCCGACCATCCTCACGCCGCACGGTGGCGAGTTCTCACGGCTTTTCAAAGATGTGAATGCTTCTTCTAAAGGGTGCTCGAAGCTGTCGGCCGCGCGCGCGGCCGCGCAGGTTAGCGGAGCGATCGTTCTGCTCAAGGGCGGAGACACCGTAGTCGCCGCGCCGGACGGCCGCGCGACGATTGCCAACAACGCGCCGCCGTGGCTTGCGACCGCAGGAGCGGGCGACGTGCTCGCGGGCATGATCGCCGGCCTGCTGGCGCAGGGGATGCCGGCTTTCGAGTCGGCGAGTGCCGGCGTCTGGCTGCATGGCGAAACCGCGGCAATCTTCGGCCCCGGTCTTATCGCGGAAGACTTGCCCGAGACCTTGCCGTCAGTGCTCAAGAAACTCCTTCAAAGCAGCGGCCGCGCATCCAACGGTTTTTCGAAATAGTCGGCGAGGCGCTCCATGGCGCCGCGATTGAGCAGCGTGAAGCGCTGCCGGTCGAGTTTGAACAGCCCGAGCTTCTGCAACCGCCGTAGCGTCTTGTTGGTGTGCACCAGCGACAGGCCGAGGGCGTCCGCCATGTGCTGCTGCGACACCGGAAGGTCGAGCTCGTTGCCTTCCGTCAAGCCGAGCGCATGCGCGCGTTTGTAGAGGTGGATGAGCAGCATCGCGACGCTCTCAAGCGCGGAGCGGCGGCCGACCGACACGAGTGCATCATCGATGACGCCTTCCTCGTGCGCGGTGAGCCATGTCACGTCGAAGGCGAGTTCTGGGTAGTTCTTGTAGAGGGTCCAGATCTTGTCGCGAGCGTGATGACAGAGGACGACGTCAGTGAGTGCGTCCACGCCATGGGCAGCGTCCCCGAGCATATGCGCCTGGAAGCCGATCAGGTCGCCCGGGAGCAGGAAATTGAGAATTTGGCGGCGGCCGTCCGTGAGCGTTTTGTAGCGAAAGGCCCACCCGGCGAAGAGTGAATAGAGCGGTGGTTTGACCTGGCCTTCACGTACGATCGAGGCGCCTGCTGGAACGCCGACCTGTTCAATACGCAAGCGCTCGATAAACGCGATTTCCTCCGCCGTATTCGGCTTGAAGATCGGTAGGCGCCGCATCGGACATTTCACGCACGGCACCGCGCGCAGTTTTTCTGCCATTACGTTGGTCTTGCCTTTTTCGGCCCGTCAGCTGCGGCGAAATTTTTCCCCGCGCTATGTCAAATGACAAATAGAGGAGCCGCGCTTCGCATTAGCTCTCGCCCCTAGACGGCCAGGATAGGCCAAATATTAGCGGGAGACGATGATGGACAAGGATCGCATCGCAGGCAAAGCCAAAGAGGTCAAAGGCGCCATCAAGGAAGGTGTCGGCAAAATGACCGGCAATAAGGAGACCGAGGCCGAAGGTAAGGTCGAAAAGGCCGCCGGCAAGGTCCAAGGCAAGGTCGGCGAGGCTAAGGACGCCGTCCGCGACACGTTCAAGCGATAACGGCAAAAGAGCGAGGCTGCGTCGGACCTTCCGGCGCAGTTTGCGCATGGGCGCGGCGTTCAGCTTTCAATCGAGCACAGGATGACGATGCGCCCTGAGGACGCAGCGGATGCAAATCGCACAGCGCCCCGAGCAATTGCTCTGGAAGAGTCTGTGCGCGCCCCGAACGTTCGCTTGACGGGCATTGATACGAACCTCGTCGAGAGCGGGGTCCTTTTGCACGGCGTGCTGCAAAGCTCCAGCGATTGCATCAAGGTCCTCGATCTCGACGCTCGGCTCGTTTTCATGAGCGCCGGCGGCCTTGAAGTCATGGAAGTCGATGATTTCAAAAAACTCGCCGGCTGCTCGTGGCTCGATTTCTGGAAAGGCGAAAAGGAAGAGGACGCCCGCGCCGCGATCGCGGTCGCGAGAGCCGGTGGCTTGGGCCGTTTTCAAGGTTGGTGTCGAACGGCGAAAGGCACGCCCAAATGGTGGGACGTTCAGGTGACGTCCATCAACGACCAAGACGGGCGACCGCAGCAGCTCCTGGCGATTTCACGGGACTTGACCGAGATCAAGCGCGCTGAAGAAAGCCAGCAATTGCTGGTCAGCGAGATGCGCCACCGCGTGAATAACTTGCTGGCGGTCGTGCAGGCCATCGCCAACCAGACATTTCGCGATGATGGGCTGCCTCTATCGAATGCCCGACAGTCGTTCTCCGAACGCCTTTTGGCGCTTAGTCGCACGCACGATATCCTCCAGAAGAAATCTTCAGAAGCAGTCGGGCTGCATGGCCTGATCTCAGGTGTTTTGGCGCCCTACGATTTGACGTCCTCTCGGGTGTCCCTTGAAGGACCGGAACTGCAAGTGACTGGACGACAAGCGCTTCCACTCACGCTTGTTCTGCATGAGTTGACCACCAACGCGACGAAATATGGAGCACTGTCGAATGACAATGGCCACCTGGCCATTTGCTGGCGCATTGCCGCCGGTGCTCCGTCGCAGCCGCGCCGTTTGGTGTTGAATTGGACGGAAGCTGGTGGCCCCGTGGTTGAGCCGCCGACGCGCAAAGGCTTCGGCTCGCGCTTGATTACTTACAGCGCTGCTGACTTGGGAGGGGCTTTGCACATCGCCTATGAGCCGTCAGGCTTGCGATGCACGCTGGATATGCCGATCGACGATTCCGAGTCCGGTACGGCACCCGGTGGGTCCGACAGCGTTCGCTAGATTCGTCTTTCCGGATCTTTGGCGATTATGCCACCTCGAACCAAGCGGCCATGCCGAACTCCGAGTGCTCGAGCCGGTGACAGTGGAGCATCCACTTGCCGGGATTTTCGGCGACGAAGGCGATCCGCACCGTTTGCTCCGGCGCCACCAGCACTGTGTCGAGCCAAAACGGTTTCCAGCCATCGTCGAGCGAGTCC
>JAFKKS010000029.1 GCA_017304555.1 Hyphomicrobiales bacterium | reverse complement strand
GCCACGGCGCCCGAACTGACGGTCGTGGTGCCGACCTTCAAGGAGCGGGCGAACGTGCCCCTCGTGGTCGAGAAGGTCGCAACGACCCTCGCCGGGGTGAACTGGGAAATCATCTTCGTCGACGACGACTCGCCGGACGGCACCGCCGACGCCGCCAAGGCCATCGGCGAACAGGACGCGCGCGTGCGCTGCATCCGCCGCGTCGGCCGACGCGGCCTCGCCGGCGCCTGCATCGAAGGCATGCTGGCGAGTGGCGCGGCCTATGTCGCCGTCATGGACGCCGACCTGCAGCACGACGAGACGCTGCTCGCCGCGATGCTGCAGCAGCTTCGCGAAGGACAATGCGACATCGTCATCGGCAGCCGCTATCTCGCGCAGGCCGAAGCAAACGCCGACGGCCTCTCCGAGACACGCCTGCGCGGCAGCCAGGTCGCCACTATGCTGACGCGGCGGCTGCTGCATGTCGACGTGACCGACCCGATGAGCGGCTTCTTCATGCTGCGCCGCGACGCCTTCGACAAACTCGCCGAACGGCTCTCGACGCAAGGCTTCAAGATCCTCGCCGACATCCTCGCCTCCGCCGACGGCAAGTTGCGCGTACACGAACTGCCCTACGGCTTCCGCACGCGGTTGCACGGCGAGAGCAAGCTCGACAATCAGGTGGCGCTCGATTTCCTCGGCCTCCTGGTCACGAAGCTCACCGGCAATGCGCTGCCGGTCCGTTTCGTCAGCTTCGTCATGGTCGGCGCGATCGGCGTCGTCGTGCATCTTTTGACGCTGAAGATCGGCTTGGCGGCGCTCGATCTGGGCTTCGCCGCGGCGCAGACGCTGGCGACATTTGTCGCCATGACCAGCAACTTCTTCCTCAACAACGCCGCGACCTATCGCGATCAGCGCCTGCACGGGGCTGCGATCGTCAAGGGCCTGCTGATCTTCTACGTCATCTGCGCCATCGGCGCGCTGAGCAATATCGGCGTCGCCACGTGGCTTTATACGAGCGAGCCGGTATGGTGGCTCGCTGGCCTGCTCGGTTCCTTCGTTGGCGCCGTGTGGAACTACAGCATCTCCGGCCTGCTGGTGTGGAAGCAGCGCTAAGCACGTCACAAGAAAAGAGCTGTTCGCGATGAAAAACCCCTCCTCCACCCTGCGCGGCGCCGACATCATCACCCGGACGCTGGACCGCGCCGGTCTGCGCACCGTCTTCACGCTCTCCGGCAATCACATCATGCCGGTGTTCGACGCCGCGATCGGCACCGGGCTTGATCTCGTGCATGTGCGCCACGAAGCGGCGGCAGTCTTCATGGCCGACGCTTACGGGCGCCTGACCCGCAGGCCCGGCATCGCGATGGTCACCGGCGGCCCCGGCCACACCAATGCGGTCTCGGCGCTCTATACGGCGCTGGCGGCGGAATCGCCGCTGATCCTTCTGTCCGGCCATGTCGGCCGCGACGAGGT
This sequence comes from Hyphomicrobiales bacterium, assembly GCA_017304555.1. Classification (GTDB taxonomy): domain Bacteria; phylum Pseudomonadota; class Alphaproteobacteria; order Rhizobiales; family Xanthobacteraceae; genus JAFKKS01. The sequence goes on along the minus strand of JAFKKS010000029.1, from coordinate 1,332 downwards.
CGGCCGTGGGGCGTTTCAGGAATTGCGGCAGGCCGACTTTGCCGCTCCGGTGACGAAAGCATCATGGACCGCCGAGAGCGTCGCGACACTCGGCCACGATCTGGCGAAGGCCGCGCGCATCGCCACCTCCGGGCGGCCCGGCCCAGTACACATCAGCCTGCCCTTCGACCTGTTGGAAGAGGAGATCGCAAACAGCGCCGATCTCTGGCCCGACGCAGAGGCCTTCGCAACCGTGCCGATGCCGCTCTCCGATGTCGCGGCCGACGCGACGCATGCGGTGCTCGCGGCGGCGCAGCGCCCGGTGATCCTGGTCGGCCCGACATTGTGCGACGCGCCCGGCAAAGCACTGCAGCAGAAGCTCTCCGAGTTGACGCGCGCGCCCGTCGTCGGCATGGAGAATCCACGCGGACTGAACGATGCGACAAACGGCGCCTTCGCCGAGATGCTGCCACGCGCCGACCTCGTCGTGCTGCTCGGCCGCCCGCACGACTTCGCCATCAAGTTCGGCAAGCCGCCGTTCGTCGATGCCGGTGCAAAATTCGTCGTCATCGACCCGGACGTTGCGTTGATCGAGCGCGCGGTGCGCGAGCAAGGCGAACGCGTCGTGCTCACCGCCGTCGCCGATTCCGTCAGCGCCGCGCAGACTTTGATCGCGCGCGCACCGAAAAATCCGAACCGTTCCGCAGCGTGGCGTGACGAAGTCACCGCGGCGATCGACCACCAGCCGCCTGCTTGGGCAAAGACGCAATCTCCCGCGGCCGGCCCGCTGCATCCGCTCGATCTCAGCCGCGCCGTTGCGCCGGTCATCGACGGCAATCCCGACGCGATCCTGATTTGCGAAGGCGGCGAGATCGGGCAATGGCCGCAGGCGTTCATCCGGCCGCGCCGCCGCGTCGTCAACGGCGCGGCAGGCCCGATCGGCGGCGCCATCCCGTTTGCAATTGCAGCGCGCGTCGTGGAACCGGAAGCGCCGATCGTGGTCATGATGGGCGACGGCGCCTTCGGCTTCCACGTGGCGGAGTTCGAAACGGCGGTGCGCCGCAACCTGCCCTTCGTCGTCGTGCTCGGCAACGACGCGGCGTGGAACGCGGAGCGCCAGATCCAGATCCGCGAATACGGAAAGGATCGCGCGCTCGGCTGCGAACTCACGCCCGCCCGTTACGATCAGGTGGTGCAGGCGCTCGGCGGTCACGGCGAACTGGTCACGACGCCGGACCAACTCGGCCCAGCCCTGCAGCGCGCGCTGGCAAGCGGCAAGCCCGCGTGCCTCAATGTCATGATCGAACGCGTGCCGGCGCCGACCATCCGGCGCGGCACATAGTCCGCATTCAT
>JAFKKS010000028.1 GCA_017304555.1 Hyphomicrobiales bacterium | reverse complement strand
GGGTGCCGGAGAAGCGGGCGCGATCGGCGCACCGCCCGCCGTCATCAACGCCATCATCGACGCACTGCATCGCAAGGTCGGCACGACCCACATCGACATGCCGGCGACGGCGAACAAGGTGTGGGAAGCGCTGCACGGGAATGGGGCGTCGACCAAGGCGGCGTGAGAGATCTTCCGGCCGAGGTCGACAGGCACACTCCGCCCTCATCCTGAGGAGCATCGCGCAGCGATGCGTCTCGAAGGATGATTAGGGAATTTCGCGCCATCCTTCGAGACGCCGTTTCTTACGAAACGGCTCCTCAGGATGAGGGCCGAGTCCCGGGTGACCGCGGCAAAACCCGTGCCCCCTCACCCCGTCATAAAATCGTAGATCAGCTTCGCGTTGAGCACGATGATGACCGCTGCCACCGCGACCGCCAGCGCGGTCACCCAGCGCGGCGCGACGAGCGCACCCATCTTGCGCTTGTCCGCGGTGAACATCACCAACGGCACGATGGCGAAGGGAAGCTGCAAACTCAACACGACCTGGCTGAGGATGAGAAGCTGCGCCGTGCCCTTCTCGCCGTACCAGATGGTGACGACGGCCGCCGGCACGATGGCGATAGCGCGGGTGACGAGCCTTCGCGCCCAAGCCGGCAAGCTCTGACCGGCGAGCGTCGCCGTCACCGTCGAATTGATGCCGCAGCACAGAAGCGCGATGCCGAACAAGGTCGGCGCGATGGCCGAGCCGAGCAGCGGCGTCAGGAACGAATGCGCCTGATCGATTTCGGCGACGTCGATCTTGCCCGCTTTGTTAAACGTTGCGGCAGCGAGAATGAGGATCGACGCATTGATCAAGAGCGCGAACATGAGCGCGATAGTGGAGTCCGTCGTCGCGAGCTTGATTGCCTCGCGCTTGTCCTCGAGGCTGTCGCCGAAGCGGCGCGTCTGCACGATGCCGGAATGGAGATAGAGATTGTGCGGCATCACCGTCGCTCCGAGGATGCCGAGCGCGAGATAGAGCATCTGCGGGTTGGTGACGATCTGCGTCGTCGGCGCGAAGCCGCGGATCACGGCGCCCCACTCCGGATCGGCCATGGCGATCTGAATGCCGAAGCAGACGGCGATGACGCCGAGCAGCGTCACGACGAACGCCTCGATCCAGCGGAAGCCGAGGTTCTGCATCCATAGGATCAAGAACACGTCGAGCGCGGTGAGGATGACGCCGATCTCGAGCGGCACGCCGAACAGAAGATTGAGGCCGATGGCGGTGCCGATCACTTCCGCAAGGTCGGTGGCGCAGATTGCGACCTCGGCGAGCAGCCATAGCGGCCAGCCGACCGCGCGCGGAAAGGCGTCGCGGCACGCCTGCGCCAGGTCGCGGCCGCTCGCAATGCCGAGCCGCGCGCACAGCGCCTGCAGCAGGATCGCCATGAGATTGGAGATGAGTGCGACGGTGAGCAGCGCGTAGCCGAACTTCGACCCGCCGGCGAGCGCCGTCGCCCAGTTGCCGGGATCCATATAGCCTTGCGCCAGAACGGTCCTGTCGGCCGCGTCGCGATCGAACCGAAAACTTCCGACAAAGATTGGCCGGAACGCTCGCGCAGCCACCCTGTCGGGGCGGGTGCATGCATGACTTCTCGGGGCGACTGGGCGTCCATATTGATGGATGCTATTGCAACTCATTCGCAATTGCAAGTGTGGCGCCTACTAGTCCACCACGCATGCGCAGAAGCCTCAGGATGTGATGGTAGGTGGATGGGGACTGCGAAAAGGCCCAGCGCGCGGCACCGCAAGTCTCGGGCCCATGCCGGGCATGTCCGTCCAGCGTGCTTCGCATAGGGCCCCCGCTCGCGCGGGAGAGGATGCACCAGCATCCGCGGCGATCCGAAATGAGGCTCAAAGGATAGATGTGCGGGTTGGCCCAGCCATGACGGAGAAGGTGATATCTTCTCCGCTCATGCCCAATGAATGTGCCGGCCGACGCAACACGCGCCGTCATCGCCAGGCTGGTCCCGGCGATCTCGCTTAGGCTGGCACCGTGCTTCCTGATCGGGATGGCCGGGACAAGCCCGGCCATGACGACGCAGAGAAAGGCGCGGGATCAATCCCGCGCGATGACGTCAGCCGAGCTTACTGCTTCTGCGTGCTCAGCCGTTGCTCCAGCTTCTGGCGCACGGCAGGAACTTTCTGCGCCGTGTCGATGATGCCGTTGTATTCATCGACACTCATTCCTTGATCGGTCACCGCCTTCATCATCGCCACATTCGCTTCCTGCGTGAGGCGCTTCTTGTCGTTCGCCGACGCGGTGGTGACGCGCTTCTCATAGTCCTGCTGGATGCTGGCGACGCGCGTCAGCACGGCAGCCGCCGCGTCCAATTTTTGATCCGGTATGTCGGCCGATGGCGCGGCCTGTTGCGCAGGTGCTGGCGCGGGAGTGGATGGCGCCTGCGCGTTCGCAGGCAGTCCGAGCAAGGTCCACGGGGCGATAAGCATCGTCGCCGTGAACAATCGCGTGAAAGATGACATCATCTGCTCCTTCGCTTGAACGTTCACATGCTTCTCGTTGCACACGCTTGGCTACGCCCGTGATGCGGAGGTTCGGAGTCCCTTTTGCGATCATTTGATGGTGAGCGGCTTTATCAACGGATCGACGCTTGATCGATGCGTGATGCCTCCTATGTGCCGTTCTCATGCCGTGCCCGTCGGGGCATTCGAGAGGAGAGCCGGCGCGCGACGCAAGCGCGCGAACAAAGGGAGAAGAAGACGATGAAGCTCACGACAAGTCAGGTCGAGCGAACATTGAGCCAATTCGAAGCTCAGGCGATTCCCGACAGTCATCCGGCCATTCCGCAACTGAGCGGACTGTACGGAGATCACACATTCTTTCTCGATGGAAACGGACTGAACATCGTCGAGCCCGCAGCCGGCGCGTCGCACGAGGCGCGGGTGGTCAATCTCGCCAACTGGGCCGACGCGAATCTGACGCGTCTCGCGCCACACGAGCCGGAAGTGACGGACGCTGTGGTCGAGCTCGGGCCAGCGCAATGATCGCGCCTGACGAAGCAGAGATTCCGGCCTGAACTAGCGCGCGGTTGCTGCCGTCTATTTCCCGCTGCCGTTGCGTTCCGTCTCGACGGCGCGGCCGAACTTGTTGTTGCGCGGGAAGCGATCCGGCTTCACGCGTCCGGCGTCGGCGCGATTGCCGCGCCATGGCGCGAGTTCCTTCAAGGTCATCATGTGCGTGCGCTCGGCGCTGTCGATCCAGGTCATGCCTTCGGCGCCCTTGAAGGTCTTCACGTCCGACAGTCCGCCGTCCTTGTAGCGCTGCAGGCGCACGCCGGCGCCGCGTGTCATCTCCGGCACCTGCTCGAGCGGGAAGATCACCATCTTGCGATTGTCGCCGATGACCGCGACCTGCTCGCCGTCGACGGTCGTCAGCGCGCACGCTTCATCGGGCAGCTTCACGTTGAGCACCTGCTTGCCCTTGCGCGTGTTGGCGACGCACTCGTCCTCGAGAACGACGAAGCCGCGCCCTGCCCGGCTCGCGACCAGGAACTTGCGCTCGCCGCGCAGCGGGAACACCGTGATGATGTCGGCTTCCTGCTCCATGTCGATGACGATGCGCACCGGCTCGCCGTGGCCGCGGCCGCCCGGCAGTTTCGCCGCGTCGATGGTGTAGAAGCGCCCATTGGTGGCGAAGACGAGAAGCTTCGACGTCGTCTCCGCGAAGAACGATAGCTTCAGCCGGTCATCCGACTTGAACTGCAGGTTGCCCAGGTCGCTGACATGGCCGCGTAGCGCGCGCACCCAATTCTTGTCGGAAACGACGATCGTGATCGGCTCGCGCTCGACCATGGCGGCCTCGATCGCCGCCTCGTCGTGCGCCGGCGCTTCGGCAAATGTCGTGCGGCGCTTGCCGAGCGGCGTGTTCGGGCCGAAGGTCTTGCGGACCTCCTTGATCTCCCAGGCGACCGTCTTCCACTGCTGCGCCTCGGATTTCAGCAGCTTCTCGATCGCATCCTTCTCCTTGCGCAGTTCCTCGTTCTCCTTGCGGATCTGCATTTCCTCGAGCTTGCGCAGATTGCGCAGGCGCATGTTGAGGATCGCGTCCGCCTGCACGTCGGAAAGCTTGAAGGTCTTCATCAGGACGAGCTTCGGCTCGTCCTCCGTGCGGATGATCTTGATGACCTTGTCGAGGTTGAGATAGGCCGCGAGGTGGCCGCCCAATACTTCCAGCCGATGCTCGATCGCGGCGAGCCGGTGCTGCGAGCGCCGCACCAGCACGTCGCGGCGATGATCGACCCATTCACGCAG
>JAFKKS010000027.1 GCA_017304555.1 Hyphomicrobiales bacterium | reverse complement strand
GTTGTCGGTGCCGACGCTACGGGTAGCGCGACAAAGGGGAGCCGTCTACCTCATGAACGATGACGGAACGACGACAACATCGGACGCGCGCGATCCATGCCTGTCCCGGCGGGTGTGCCTAAACCGTGAAATGACCGAACCTAATGCTTGCGGGCAGCAGCTTCTTAGGTCGAGGCTTCGAACCGAAGGTCAAAGTTGTTCGGCGGTGTCGCCTGCACCTTTCGCATCTCGATCTTGGCATAGGGCGCTGCGGCAGCGACAGCCGGTATCCCTATAGAGGCGTATTGGCGGGTCAATTCCGATCGCTTGACCGGTTTCTTGTCGGCGTGCTCACGCCTTTCGGCGTCGGTAGTCAGCATCTTTCACTCCCAATGTGTTTCTCTCCAGACGCTTGATCATCAGACGCTTGATCATCCGGTTAACCTTCACCTAGCCATCAACTGCGGCCGTTTCATCACCAAACGGGGCCATTGCGGTGACGTTGGGCGGCTCAAGGTTGAAGCGGGGGCTTCGGCCGCCATTAGGGTAAATCGGGTGTTAAAATTCCCGCCGCAAAATACCTTTGTCTTTGAAAAGTGCGGCTTTCCTGCAACATCGGAGCACAGTGTGGCTCCATCACCGCATTGACACTTGGCAGGGTCCGCGCGCGTTCGATAATGAAACCATGTCGACTCGGGGGGCTCCAGTCGACCGAGGGACATTCGATGCGTGCGGCGGCGATAGTTGTGGCTGGCCTGATGCTGGGTGGTTGCATGCAGGCAACCCTGGCGACGCTGCCAATGGAAGGCGAGACGGCGCGCGACAAGCAGCTGCTCGCCAATCCACCGTATGCCAAGGCGACGATCCCCGAGCCTTATCAGCGCCGTGTGGTGCGATACCATCGGCACGAGCTGCCGGGGACGATCGTCGTCGATTCCGACGCGCGCTATCTCTATTTCGTCCTGCCGGAAGGCAAGGCCATCCGCTATGGGGTCGCCGTCGGCGAAGAGGCGCTGGCGTTCTCCGGCGTCGCCAAGGTCGGGCGGATGGCGGAATGGCCGGACTGGGTTCCGACGGCGGACATCAAGCGCCGGATCGAGGGGCTGCCCAATCGCGTTGAAGGCGGTCCGCGCAACCCGCTCGGCGCACGCGGCATCTACCTTTACCAGGGCAACAAGGATACGCTGTTTCGCATTCACGGCACCAATCAGCCGGAATATATCGGCGAAGCCATTTCGTCCGGCTGCATTCGGATGACGAATGAAGACGTCATCGACCTCTACAGCCGTGTGAAGATGGGCTCTCCGGTCGTGGTGCTGGCGCCGAAGCAGGGCGACTCGCCGAACAATCCGCAGATGGCGTTCAAAGGTTTTCGCGATAGCTGAATGGTGCGGGGGCACTCGGGGGAAACGGCGCCGCGTTTCGCGGCGCCGTTTTTTTGTCTGAGCCGCGGCGATTGTGCTGGGCCGTCCTTCAAGCGTCGTTTGATGTCCGCCGCGCCCGCTGCCTCTGCTCATGGAGCAGATTGAAGAGCCCGCTGCCGATGATGATTGCGGCGCCGAGCCACAGCCAGATGTCGGGATACTGACCGAACGCGAGCACGCTCAGGATCGCCGCGCCGATTAGGTTGAGATAGTTGAACGGCGACACGAACGGCGCCGGCGCCAGCTCGAAGGCGCGGACGAGAAAGTAATGGCCGAAGCCGCCGAAGATGCCGAGGCTGAAGAGGATGACCGCATCCTTCACCGAAGTCGGCGTGACCCAGAAAAAGGGCAGGGGAATCGTGGTGAGGATGAAGCCGGCGAGCGCGATGTAGGTGATCGACGTCTCGGCGCGGTCGAAAGCGGCCAATTTACGCGAGAGGATTTGGTAGAGCGCGGAGAATGTCGCGCTGACGATGAACAGAAAGCCGGCGGAACTCATGTCGTCCGCGCCCGGCCTGATCACGATCATCGCGCCGGTAAAACCGGCAACGACGGCGACCCAACGCGCCGCGCCGACGCGCTCCCCTAAAAGGAACGGCGCCAGCGCCGTCACGATCAGGGGGCCCGTGAAGGCGATCGCCGTCGCGGTCGTCAGCGGCACATAGGGAAGGGCGGAGACGAAGACCGCCGTCGACGAACACAGCAGCGTCGAGCGCGCGATCTGCAGGAATGGCCTGTTGGCGACGAGCAGGTTCAGTCCACGCCGTGGCGCGAAGACGATGACCATATAGATGAAGTGCCCGGCATAGCGCGCCCAGACGATCTCGATGATCGGGTAGCGCGTGGCGAGATACTTGGCGCACGCATTAAGGATCGGGATGAAGAACGCCGTCAGCATCATGTAGAGCGCGGCGCGGCCGAGGTCGTCGCGCGCCTGCTCTCCGTTGCTCATTGTTTGCTGATCCCGGGTAACGACTTCGAGGGGGGACGCGAGGTGGGAGCCGCGCCATCCCGTGACCATCGCCTGCCGGCTGCGTCTTTTCAATTGCGATGCTTCGCTCTACCCTTTCATCCGCTTGCATATCTGCGCTGCTGATTGCGTTTAAGCTCCGCCTGCCTCTTACGGGAATTTGCCATGGCCTCGAACCAAGACCTGATCGCAATGGACGCCTGCACCGTGGTGCAGAAGCTGCGGGCAGGCGAAGTGAAGCCGCACGATCTTCTCGACGCGCTGGAAGCGCGCATCGTCGAGGTCGATCCGGCAGTCAACGCGTTGCCGACACTCTGCTTCGACCGCGCCCGGGCGAATGCGGATCGGGTGATGCGTTTGCCGGCCAGCGAGCGCGGCCCGCTCGCCGGATTGCCGGTTCCGATCAAGGATCTCACCGACGTCGCCGGCGTGC
>JAFKKS010000267.1 GCA_017304555.1 Hyphomicrobiales bacterium | reverse complement strand
GTCATCATCGACGAGGTCGGGCCGAGCGTCGCGAAGGGCCGCAGCAAAGGCGATGCGCCGGAGATCGACGGCGCGGTTTACGTCGCCAGCCGCCGACCGCTGCGCGTCGGCGAGATCGCGACGGTGAAGATCGAGCGCGCCGACGCTTACGACCTGCACGGGACGGCGGTCGGGTTCTAAGCCGCTCGCATCAGCGAGAGCGGCCGAACCTCACGCCTCGATAGCGATGCGTTCATCCGCATGGCTGCCGACGCGGACGTAACGCGCGCCGAGCTTGCTGTAACGTCCGCTCGACACGGTCACGATCTCTTCGAGCGGCGCGGCTTCCGCATCGGCTTTCGGCCGCGACAGAAACAGCTCGGCATGGAACAGGCCTTCGGCCTCGAAGCCTGCAGTATCGAGACCCCGCTTTTCCATCGACGCGAGGCATTGCGAGAACTCGTCTTCGTCGCGAAAGCGGCGTTGAATGAAGGTCGCGCTGGTCAGCTTCTCCGTCACCATCCCGCGTTCGGCAAAGGCGGTGATGAAGTCGTCGTAGGGGAACATGCGGAGGACAAACGATATCGCCCACGCGCGATTGCCGACGACGTCCAACAACTTCCGATATGTCCGATGTGTCACGTAGCCGACCGATCCGGTCGAAAGCAGCACGTTGGCCGGTGCGATAGTGCGCACCTGTTCGGGCGTGAGATCGTTGTTCTCGAGATCCGCGACCACGCCTGCGTCGTGCAGTCCCGTGCGGCTTGCGTAGTGGATCGCCTCAGGCGAGATGTCGAAGCCGATGAAACGCGCCGCGCCGATGTCGGGCCAGCTCGCGTAGAATTTTTTGTCGAGATCGATCAACGTGTCCGGCAAGACGTCCATCATCTCGCGGCGAGCGTAGCGCTGCAGCAAGCTCGTGAAGTTGACCGGAAAGCGATGGGTTGCGGCATTGATGCCGTAAGAACATCCGATGTCGAGAACGGTCGAGGCGCCATGCATGACCGCCTTGGCGGCAAGAATCTGACGGATCACCGGCTCGGCGACGTCGGGTATCATGTAATTGAGAGAGCCGAGAACGGAGAAATACCGGCGAGGGTCAGGAGCGTTATAGATGTCGTCGAATGCAGCTTTGTTTTCGTTGATCTCTTTAATTCCAATAGACAACGCGCGTCCCTTCTTTGCTGAGAAGGAGAATTTCACCCAAGTGTTGTGAGCGATGATGAGGGCCCGCAATAACGGCTATCGCCACGGATTGCAAGGCAGCACGACTATGCGTGAGGACCGCGCACCGCGCTTAGTCACGTCGCGCGACTATAAAATGCGACGCACCGCCTACCGACGATGCGTCGCGATATTCGCCTCAGATCACACCTTGAAGATCACCGAGCCCGTCGTCTTGCGGCTTTCCAGGTCTTCGTGCGCCTTGCGCGCATCTTTAAGCGCATAGGTGTGATTGACCGGAATCTTCACCGCGCCCTTGCCGACGACATCGAACAGATTGTTCGCGGTCTTCACCAGGTCTTCGCGCGAGGCCGTGTAGGTATTGAGCGTCGGCCGGGTGACGTAAAGCGAGCCCTTCTGCGACAGGATGCCGAGATTCATACCCTCGATTGGACCCGACGCATTGCCGTAGCTCACGAACAGGCCACGCGGCTGCAAGCAATCGAGCGAGCCCGGAAACGTCGCCTTGCCAACGCCGTCATAGACGACGGGGCAGAGCTTACCGCCGGTGATCTCCTTCACACGCGCAACGAAGTCCTCCTCACGATAGAGGATGGTGTGCGCTGCGCCGTTGGCTTTTGCGAGTTCAGCCTTCTCTTTCGAACCAACGGTGCCGATCACCGTCGCGCCGAGATGCTTCGCCCACTGGCACGCGATCAGTCCGACGCCGCCGGCGGCGGCGTGGATGAGGATCGTCATTCCCTTCTCGACCTTGAAGCAGCGGTTGAGCAGATACTCGGCCGTCATGCCCTTGAGCATCATGCCGGCGGCCTGCTCGTAAGAGATATTGTCGGGAAGCTTGACCGCTCGATCAGCCGGCAGCAGACGCTCCGTGGCGTAGGCGCCAAGGCCTGCGACATAAGCCACACGGTCGCCGGCCTTAAGGTCGGTGACGCCCGGACCGACAGCCGTCACCTCGCCCGCGCCTTCGTTGCCCGCGACGAACGGCATCGACGGCGCCGGATAGAGACCGCTGCGGAAATAGGTGTCGATGAAGTTCAGGCCGATGGCGCGCTGCTTGATCTTGACCTGCCCCTGCCCCGGCGCACCGACCTCGATTTCTTCATAAGTGAGAACCTCGGGACCACCGGTCTTATGGACTCGAACCGCCGCAACCATACGCATCTCTCCATCAATCAAATTTGTTCGGAATTGGTGCATCGCGCACGGCGACCGCCGGTTTCGCGCGATGTTGGGTTCCTCGATGATAGGCAGGCGACCGGGCGGCTACAAGGGATGGGTGACCGCCCCCTCAAACCCGTCATGCCCGCACTTGTTGCGGGCATCCACGTCTTTCTTCGACGAATCAAAAAGTAAGACGTGGATGGCCGGGACAAGCCCGGCCATGACGGAAATTTTGTTCTCCGCTCCGCCCGGGGCCAATCACCGTCCGCCGGTGACGCGCAAGATTGTGCCGGTGATGTAGGACGCTGCATCCGACAGGAGGAAAACAATGCCTTCAGCCGTCTCGTCAGCAGTGCCGGCACGGCCGCCAAGCGGCACGCCGCCGACCAGGCGGTCGAGACGCCCCGGTGCGTGAATGTCGGTTTCGATGAGGCCCGGCGCCACGGCGTTGACGCGGATCCCCTCCCCGCCCAACTCCTTCGCAAGGCCTATGGTCATGGAGTCGATCGCGCCTTTCGAGGCCGCATACCAGACGTATTCGTTAGGCGCACCGAGCTGAGCGGCCGCCGACGACAGCATCACCATCGCGCCTCCTGCTCCGCCATGCTTCGTCGATATCCGTTTGATCGCTTCACGTGCGCACCACATCGCGCCGAGCACATTGACGTCCAGCACGGAACGCAGCGTCTCCGTCGTCGCCGCGTCGAGACGCGACGGCGGGCCAATGACGCCGGAGTTGTAGACGAGATGCGTCAGCTGCCCGAGTCTGGAGTCGACATCTGCAAAAACACGTTCGACGTCGGCTTCGTTCCCCATGTCGCCTTGCAGAGCCACCGCGCGGCGGCCGGCGCGCTCGACATCGGCAACCACTTTCGCGGCGGCCTCGGCGTTGGTGTTGTAGTTTACTGCGACATCGAAGCCGCGGCGCGCCGCCAATCGCGCGCAGGCTGCACCAATGCCGCGGCTCGCGCCGGTGACAAGAACAATGGGAGCCTGCGCCATCTTCACACCTATTTCGTTTCGTTTGCCCGACGTTTCACGCGGTTGCGTTTGGCGAGCACATTAAATGTCTCAACTGCGGCTGCGAATGCCATGGAGATGTAGATGTAGCCGCGCGGAATGTGGAAGCCAAATCCATCCGCCATCAACGCCACACCGATCATCACCAGGAAGGCCAGCGCGAGCATCTTCGTCGTCGGGTGCTCAGCGATGAACGCCGCGACCGGACCGGAGGCGACGTACATCACGATCATCGCAAAAACGATCGCGGCCACCATGATCTCGATGCGGTCGACCAGGCCGATCGCGGTGAGGATCGAATCGAGCGAGAAGACGAGATCGATCGCGACGAGTTGCAGGATGATCCAGAAAAAGGCGCGGCCGGCGGCAACCTCGGTCGTCACCGGCGCCGGTCCGTCTTCCTCGGCTTCGACCTCGCCATGAATTTCGTGCGTCGCCTTTGCGATCAGGAATAAGCCGCCGCCAATCAAGATGATGTCACGCCAAGAGAGTTCGTTACCGAGAATGGTGAGGACGGGCGCGGTGAGGCCCATGATCCAGCTCAAAGCGCCAAGCAGCGCGATCCGGAAGACGAAGGCGAGCGAAAGCCCCACCTGCCGCGCAAGCTTCGCGCGCTTGGCGTCCGCGCGTGCGATCAGGATCGAGATGAAAATGATGTTGTCGATGCCGAGCACGATTTCGAGGGCGGAGAGCGTCAACAACGCCGCCCAGGCATTCGGATCGGTGAGGAGTTCCATCATTCAGAACGGCTCAGGCAAGAGGGGAAGGATGGCGCCGTAGCAGCCCGGCGCCGAGGAGATAGAGTGCGATGACCGACAAGGCCGTCAAGGTCACGGAACCAGGCGATAGGTCACGGACGAGCGCCCATACTGCCAGGACGGCCCACAGCCCGACAATCGCCAGGTTGACCGCCCGTCGCTCCACCACACGAAAGGGGTGAACGAACGGCCACGGCACAAATGTCATCAATGCCAAAAGGACAACGACTACAGCCGCAACGACCGGGGGCGGCCGCAACAAAAACAAATAAAACACCACCGCGTTCCATACCGCCGGAAAGCCGAGGAAGTAATTGTCGCTGCTCTTCATGCACCGGTCGGCGAAGTAAAGGACGCTCGTCACCACGACGAGGAGCGCCAGTGGCGTTGCGACCGCCGGTGGCAGGATGTCGCTCACGGCAAGCGCGTAGGCTGGAACGAAGACGTAGGTCAGGATATCGACGACGAAATCCAGGGTGTCGCCTGACCAGCGCGGTAGGGTGTGCCCAACGTCAAGTCCACGCGCCAGCGGCCCGTCGAGGCCGTCGACCACCAAGGCCAGGCCAAGCCAGGCGAACATCGCCGCCCACCGCCCTTCGGTTGCCGCAAGGAGCGCCAGCAACGCCAAAGCAGCGCCCGACGCCGTCAGGACATGCACCATGAAGCCTGCGATCTGGGTGCGGCGGCGCGGCGCAGAGGGTTCGAGTGGCTCCGGCTTCATTGCAGGCTTATCTTACTGCGAGGGTTGCGGTTAGAAACAAGGATCATGGCCAAGAACAATCTTTCCAGCGACGTCGTGGTCATCGGGGCCGGCCCCGCCGGGCTGATGGCTGCGATTGCGCTCGCGAGCGCCGGCGTCGAGACCCTCCTTATCGGCGCCACGCCGGCAACTACCGACCATCGCACGACCGCCCTGCTTACGAGCTCGGTCGCGGCCCTCGAAGCGCTGGGTGTTTGGGAGCGCTGCCGTGACAAAGCGGCGCCGCTCAAGATCATGCGCATCGCCGACGATCGGCCGGTGCTGCTACGTGCCCCTGAGGTCGCGTTCGAGGCCGCAGAAATCGGGCACGAGGCTTTCGGCTACAATATCGAGAACCGCACTCTCGTTGCAGCGCTCAGCGCCCATGCGGCGACGCTCTCTGCGCTCAAACACCTCGAGCGAAATGCGCGTGAACTGACCATCTCCGAGACAGACGGCACGATCACGCTCGACGACGGTGCGCAGATCATTGCGCGGCTCATCATCGCGGCGGACGGCCGCAACTCGCTTTGCCGTAGCGCTGCCGGGATTGCCGTGCGCACCCATCGCTATCCGCAAACCGCGCTGGCGCTTACCTTCGATCATACGAGGCCGCATCGCGACACGTCAGTCGAGTTCCATACCGAGGCTGGCCCATTCACGCTCGTCCCTCTGCCCGGTCAGCGATCGAGCCTCGTTTGGGTGACGACGCCAACGGAGGCCGAGGCCGTGACGGCGCTCGATGACACGGCACTCGCGTGGCAGGTCGAGCAGCGTTCGCATGCGATCCTCGGCAAAGTGTCGATGCTCCCCGGGCGCGGGCGGTTTCCGCTGACGCTGCAAACGGCGGAGAGATTCGCAGCCCGCCGCGTCGCGCTCGTCGGCGAGGCCGCGCACGTCATGCCGCCAATCGGTGCGCAGGGGCTCAACCTCGGCCTACGCGACGCTGCCGCAATTGCTGAACTTGTCGTCGATGCGCAGCGTGATGGCACAGACCCCGGCGCGCCGCATGTCATGGATGACTACAATGCGTCGCGGCGCGCTGATATCGTTACGCGCAGCGTCGCCGTCGACGCGCTCAACCGTAGCCTGCTGACGGCGTTCCTGCCGGTGCAGGGCGTGCGCGGCGTTGGCCTCGCCTTGCTGGATCGCATCGGACCGCTGCGACGCGCGGTGATGCGTGAAGGCATCGCGCCCGGCGCACATACGCCGCGCCTCATGCGCGGCGAAGCGCTGCAATCATAAGGCTCACTGAAACAGAACGTGCGGCAGCAGCCGCATCTTCACCATCAGCATCGCCGTTGTCAGCGTCACCACCGAAGCCAAAGTTCCGATCAGCACCGCTCCCGACGCTTGCTGCACCCAGGTGTCGTATTGCCGCGCCATAATGAAGACGTTGAGCGCCGGCGGCAGCGCCGCCATCATGAAGCCGGTATAGACCCAAGTCTCCGGCATCGGACCGAGGACCCACAGAAGCGCCAGCACCACAAGCGGGTGCATGACGAGCTTCATCAGCACGATCGGCGGCACTTCCCAGGGAACCGATTCGAGCGGCCGGAGTGCAACTGTCACACCGAGGGCGAACAGCGCGCACGGCGCCGCGGCGTTCTGGAGGTACTCCATCAAGCGATCGATCGCGACCGGCGCTTCGAAATGTGTCGCCGCCGCGACGACGCCGGCGACCGTCGCGATGATGAACGGATGCAACGCGATCCGCTTGACCACGTCGAGCGCTGCGGCTCCGGGCGACATCTTGCCGCGCTCGGCGAGCGCCATCAGGGTCGGCACCAGTGCGAACAGAAGCATGTTGTCGAAGCAGAAGATCAGCGCAACTGGGACGGCCGCCTCCGGGCCCAAGGTCGCGAGTGCGAGCGCTGGCCCCATGTATCCGACGTTGCCGTAAGCGCCGGCCAGCCCGATGATCGTCGCCTCGCGCGGATTGCCCTTGCGTAACGCCAGCCCGATCACGAACGAGACGGTGAAGATACTGGCCGTCGCCAAGGTCGTCGCGACAACAAATGGCGCATTGGCGAGCTTCTCGAACGGGGTCTTGGCCAGGATGCGGTAGAACATAACCGGAAGCGCGACATAGATGAGGAAGAAGTTCATCCATGCCAAGCCCGCGTCGGGGATCTGTTTGATCCGGCCGCAGGCGTAGCCGAGGAAGATCAGCCCAAAGAACGGCAACGCAAGATTGAGAACGTCCATCATAAGGGCGAAAACCCGAGCGTGCCGAGGGTCAAAGGGTCAGGCCGGGATGCCGGCTGGCCTGAAATCGCAATCCGAATTATGTATGCCGGCATGAAGCAATTGCGCATGGCAAAGTACAAGATCGGTGAGGTCGTCAAGCACCGACTCTACCCGTTCCGCGGCGTAATTTTCGACGTCGACCCGGTCTTTGCGAATACCGAAGAGTGGTGGAATTCGATCCCGGCCGAGGCTCGGCCGCGGAAGGATCAGCCGTTCTATCATCTGTTCGCCGAGAACGCCGATACCGAGTACGTCGCCTATGTCTCGGAGCAGAACCTGCTGCCCGACACCTCCGGCGATCCCGTCCGCCATCCGCGCGTCGCCGAGATGTTCGTGCGTGGCGAAGACGGCGGCTATCGCGCGCGGGTCAGCCAACTCAACTGACCTCCTCTCCTTCGTCGCCCTTTGCGGGGCGTGTCGACAAAAACAAAGGGCGCGCCGGATGGGCGCGCCCTTTTTTCGGCGTGAGCCTTCGCCTTACTTCGGCTTCGCGGGCTGCTGCTGTTCGAGCTTTTTGCGGGCCTCTTCGGCACGGCGCTGAAGCTCTTCCTGCAGCTTCTTCTGCTGCTCCTCGAGAACCTTCGGGTCGGTCGGCGGGCCTTCGTTGGACTTGGCGAAGTCCGCGAGCGGGAAGTTAAAGGTCGCGACCTGTCCGTTCAGGTTGAAGGCCTGCAGAATGAGCGCGTTGCCCTTCTTGAGGGTGGTGACGAAAGCGGGCGTGACCTCGAAGTCGGCCCAGCAACCGTTCGGCAGGCAGAAATTGTAGACGCCGGTCATCGGCGGGTTGGTGTCGACGATCATGCGCGTGCCGTTACGCAGCAACAGGCCGAGCGGCAGCGTGACGCGCAGGATCTTCTTCTGCTCGCCTTCCATCTCGATCAAGCCGGCGGACGCCACGAACTGCCCGGTGTCGAGGCGCGCTTCCTTGATCGTGAAGCAGACCTGCTTTTTCGGTGCAGCGTTCGCCTGTTGCGGCTGGTTGTCGGCGCCGCAGACCTTGGTCCAGGGCGAGTAGATCAGCGGCGGGGTTTCGGCGGCCTGCGGCGCAGGGGCCGCCGGAGCGGCCTGGGCCGGCTGTTGGGCTGGTTGCTGCGCGGGGGGCTTTGCCGGCCGCTGCTGTCGCTGCTGCGCCAGCGCCATCGGAGACGCGAGCAAAACGGCGGCGCCGACTGCGGCGACTAGACCGAGCGCGTGGCCTGCCGACCGACCCGGCACGGTCCTTGATCCAAATGTCATGAAGCTCGTCCTCTCACTCGCCGCAGGCGATTGTGTTGGCTGTCAGCGCAGCCCCACAGGGCGCGCTGTCTCTTCGTCAAATGCGGCAACAGCGTGACACTTCTGCCCGCCCGCCGCAATCATCCGCAGGCGCTGTGGCGGCGGGCCACCCGCGCGGACGACCCGTGTGCTAGACTGATTGTGCCAGACGAATCAACACGAAATCACGAGTGGTGAGGTCTTTTTCCGGGGTGCTTCCGCTTTTCGGTTTCACCGTACGGCTGTTGCTCCGGGTTCTCCCGCTGGCCGCACCGCTGGCGGTTGTGCTCGGCACGGCGCCAGCCTACCCGACGACCGTCGAACGCCACGCCATCGCGATGCATGGGGAGCCGGCGCTGCCGGCCGGGTTCTCGCACTTCCCTTACGTCAATGCCGCGGCGCCCAAGGGGGGACGGCTGGTGAACGGCGTGCTCGGCACCTTCGACAGCCTCAATCCCTTCATCGTGATGGGGCTCGCTTTGCCTGATATCCGCGGCTATGTCGTCGAAAGCCTGATGACTCGCGGCTACGACGAGCCGTTCACGCTCTACGGCCTGCTCGCCCGCACCATCACGACCGACGACGCGCGCAGCTTCGCCACCTTCACGCTCGACCCGAACGCGCGCTTCTCCGACGGAACGCCGGTAACGCCCGAGGACGTGATCTTCTCGTGGGAGCTCCTGCGCGATCACGGGCGGCCGAGCCACCGCACCTATTATTCGAAAGTGACGAAGGCGGAGAAGGTCGGCGACCGCGGCGTCCGCTTCGACCTTTCCGCCGCCGACGACCGCGAACTGCCGCTGATCCTGGCGCTGATGCCTATCCTGGCAAAGCACGCGACCGACGCCGCGACGTTCGAGCAGACGTCGTTCACGTCGCCGCTCGGAAGCGGCCCCTATGTCGTGACCGAGGTCAACCCGGGTGAGCGCGTATTGCTCAAACGCAATCCCGACTATTGGGGGCGCGACCTCGGCGTCAACAAGGGACAATGGAACTTCGACGAGATTCGCTACGATTTCTATCGCGACGGCGCGAGTTATTTCGAAGCCTTCAAGCGCGGCCTCTACGACGTGCGCATCGAGACCGACCCGGCGCGGTGGGAAACGGGCTACGACATTCCCGCGGTGCGCGAGAAGCGCATCATCAAAGACACCGTTGCGACCGGTGAACCTGCCGGCATGTCCGGCTTCGTCTTCAATACCCGCCGCGCGCTGTTCGCGGATCCACGTGTGCGTCGCGCGCTCGGCATGCTGTTCGACTTCACCTGGGTCAATCGCAATTTCTATTTCGGCGACGGCGTGCGCACCGCCGGATACTTCGACGGATCGGAGCTCTCCGCTTATCATCGCCCGGCCGACGCCCGCGAACGCGCGTTGCTCGCGCCGTTTCCCGGCGTCGTGCCGCACGACATTCTTGAGGGAACGTGGTCGCCGTCGCGCGCGGACGGCACCGGCCGGGACCGGTCGGCGCTGCGCAATGCGCTCGCCCTCCTCGGCCAGGCCGGCTGGCGGCTCTCCGGCACGCACCTCGTGAACCGCAAGAGCGGAGAGCGCTTCGCGTTCGAGATCCTGGTGACGACGCGGGAGCAGGAGCGCCTCGCGCTCGCTTACGGACGCGACCTCAAGCGCGCCGGCATCGACGCCAGCCCGCGCATGGTCGATGCCGTGCAGTACGATCGCCGCCGCCAGACGTTCGACTTCGACATGATCCAATACCATTGGGTGCAATCGCTCTCGCCAGGCAATGAGCAATCCTTTTATTGGGGATCGTCCGCGGCCGACCAGAACGGCAGCCGCAATTATATGGGCGTGAAAAGCCCAGCCATCGATGCCATGATCGAGGCGATGCTGGCGGCGCGCGAACGCTCCGATTTCGTCTCGGCGGTGCGCGCGCTCGACCGCGTGCTGATGGCGGGATTTTATGTGATGCCGCTCTTTCATCTGCCGGACCAGTGGGTCGCGCGCTGGTCCGCCATCCGGCGGCCGGCGAAGACCTCGGTCCACGGCATCCTTCCGGAAACGTGGTGGCGCGATCCGGAGGCCCGATGAGCGGACCGGGTACGGACACGCGCAACGATGCCGGCATGGACGGCGTGCGCCTCGACGCGATCTTCCGCCGCAACGCCGCCCGGCGGCCGGACGCTCTCGCGCTCATCGATCCGCCGAACCGCGAAGCCTTTACCGACGGCGCGCCGCGCAAGTTGACCTATGCCGATGCCGAACGCGCGGTCGCGCGTCTCGCCCTGATGCTTCGCCGGCTCGGCCTGCCGCCGCGCGCCGTCGTCGCGTTGCAACTCCCCAACACCGTGGAAGCAGTGATCGCCCTGCTTGCCGTGCTCCGCGCCGGCTTCGTGGCGGCGCCGTTACCGCTTCTCTGGCGTCGCGCCGAAGGCGCGGTGGCGATGACGCAAGTGAGCGCGCGCGCGCTCATCACATGCGGCAGGATCGGTGAAACCGATCATGGCGCCATCGCGCTGCAGATCGCGGCCGACACTTTCAGCGTCCGTTACGTCTGCGGCTTCGGCACGGCCTCGGACGGCGTCGTTCCATTGGACGATATCTTCTCGCAAGCCGACGAGGAGAGTGAAGACGCGGAGAATTCTTCATCACAAGATGCGGCGATCGCGGTGGTGACCTTCGACACGGCGACAGGCAGCGCCGCCGCGCGCGGGCACACGGCCCTGCTGGTGGGTGGGCTCACGACGGTGCTCGAAGCGGACCTGTCGCGCAACGCGCGGATCATCAACACCATGCTGCCGTCATCGTTTGCCACGCTCGCAACAGCCGTCGTGCCGTGGATCCTGACCGGCGGAACGCTCGCGCTGCATCATCCTTTCGATCCCGCGGCGCTCGCCGAACAGATACGCGAGGGTGCCGACGCCGTCGTCGTTCCCGCCCCTCTGGTCGCGCAATTCGGTTCTCCCTTCGACGCCGCGCGCCTTATCGCCATCTGGCGCGATCCGCAACGCTGCGCGCAGGACGCGCCCTCACCGCATGGTGCGGCGCTCGTCGACGTCCTGGCGTTCGGAGAAGCCGGAATCATCGCAGCGCGGCGCAGCGAAGATGGTCGCCCTGCGCGCTTCGCGAGCGGCCCGCGCTACGCCCCGCATGGCGCATCCGACGCCCCGATGGTCCTGCAGATCACGCGCACCGCACGGGGAACGCTTGCGCTTAGCGGACCGATGCTCCCCGTTCCCTTGCCGGAAACGGGAGTCGATCCCACCGAGAATGCAGGTCCGCAGGACACCGGCTATCCCTGCCACATTGATCCGGCCAACGGTGCATTGACGATCACCGGCACGCCTGCGGGCGTCGTCAATGTCGGCGGCTACTGCTTCGTGATGTCGGCGCTGCACGAGACAATGGCGCGCGTCGATGCCGGGAGCATGCTGGCCGCCCTGCCCGACCCGCTCGCCGGGCAAAAGCTCGCCGGCGCGGTCGGCGACCCCGCCGCAATGCGGCACGCGCTGGCGGTTCTCGGGGTCAATCCCCTGATCGCGAACGCTTTCCGCGATCCGCGCCGCGAACCGCTCGACATGCCCGTCGCGTGAGCCGCGACGTTGCTGCGGGGGGCCGATGCGCCTATGTGAAGGGCCTGTCAGGAGGCTTAAACCATGACCGATGCCCGCTCCGATCGCCCGCACGTCACCGTCGATGTCGTGTCTGACGTTGTCTGTCCCTGGTGCTTCATCGGCAAACGGCGGCTGGAGAAAGCCATCGCGCTGCGCCCGGACCTCGACGTCACGGTGCGCTGGAACCCGTTCTTCCTCAATCCATGGGTCGCGCGCGACGGCATCAGCCGGGAAGAATATCTGACGACGAAATTCGGCTCGGTCGATCGCTACAAGGACATCGCGCAACGCATCGTCGGCACCGCGGCCGAGGAAGGACTCGTCTATCATCCCGACAAGATCGCGCGGCAGCCCAACACGCTTGACTGCCATCGGCTCATTCTCTGGGCCGGCGAGAACGGCGCAGCCGGCCGCATGAAGCAACGGCTGATGGATCTCTACTTCACCGAGGGCGGCGACCTCACCGATCGCGAAGTACTCGTGCGCGCCGCCGCGGACTGCGGCATGGATGCCGAAAAGACCCGCGCCCGGCTCGCCTCGGAGGAAGATGTCGACACCGTCTCGGCGCAGGCAAAGCGCGCGAGCGACGCCGGCATCGACGGCGTGCCTTGTTTCATCCTCGACGGACGCTTCGCGGTCTCCGGCGCGCAATCGCCGGACTATCTCGCCGACGCCATGGGCCGCGCGGTGGAGCAGCGAAACGCGCCGGACACCGCGCTCGCCTAGAGCATTTTCGAGCGAAGTGGAATCCGGTTCGCGTGAAGAAAACGCGACAAAACAATAATCTGGTCAAGCGAGCGTCAGATCGCAGAAGGCGAAGCCGTCCCGCGTCACGACCTCGCCGGTCGTGATCGCGAGCGGTTGCGTCAGCATCGGCCCGGCGGTGACGCAAGTGTGGAACTCGCCGTTCTCACCGCAAGGATCGATGCCTTCCGGCAAGTCGGCCAGCAGCGCCGCATCGAATGTCCGGCCGGCGAACGAGGCCGGGAGCTTGGCGAGATCAACCGTCACCAAGGTCGCCTTGAGTCCGTTTGCGATCATCTCGCGCGAGAGCGCCGGGGTCGGCTCATCCCATAAGGGGAACAGCGGCGTGATCCACGTGTCCGCCAGCATCCGCTCGCGATAGGCGCGAACGTCGCGCAGGAACAGATCGCCGAAGATGATGTGGGTCACACCCGCGCGTTTCGCACGCGCCGTCGCTTCCGCCATCGCGGCTTCATAGACCGCGTTTGGACAAGGATAAGGGATGGAGACGATCCAGGGCTCCAACCCCGCCGCCGCGAGCTGCGCGCGCAGGACCTCCTCGCGCACGCCATGCATCGAGACGCGCTTGAACGTGTTGGTGACGGTCGTCAGGGCGCCGACGACCTCGATGTCGCCGGTGCGGCGCACACGATCGAGCGCATAGGCGCAGTCCTTCCCGCTCGACCATGCGATGAGCCCCTTCATGCGCGCGGGTGCCTCACGCCGCTTTCGCCTGTTCCGCTATGGCGACGAGATTGCGCAAGATGTCCATCGTTCCTTTCAGACGCTCCTCCGGCTTCTCCCAGTCGTCGAAGAACACGACCTTCATGTCCGGGCGCACCTTCGCCGCCGGGCCCTGCTCGCGGATGAAGCCGACGAGGCCCATCGGATCGGCGAACGCGTCGTCGCGGAAGGAGATCACAGCGCCCTTCGGGCCGGTGTCCACCTTCTCGACATTGGCGCGGCGGCAGAGCGCCTTGATGGTCACGATCTGCAGAAGATGCTCGACCTCCTGCGGCAGCGGACCGAAGCGATCGACCAGTTCCGCAGCCACGCTCTCGATCTCCTGCTCGTCCTCGAGGTCGGCAAGACGCCGATAGAGTGAGAGCCGCACCGAGAGGTCCGCGACATAATCCTCCGGGATGAGCACCGGCGTACCGACGGTGATCTGCGGCGACCACTTGTCGGCGGCCGGCTCGGAAAGCCCAGCCTTGAGGCTCATCACGGCCTCTTCCAGCATCTGCTGATAAAGCTCGAAGCCGACTTCCTTGATGTGGCCGGACTGCTCCTCGCCGAGTAAATTGCCGGCGCCGCGGATATCGAGATCGTGCGACGCGAGCTGGAAGCCGGCGCCGAGCGTGTCGAGCGACTGCAGCACCTGCAGCCGCTTTTCTGCCTGCGGCGTGATCTTCTTCTCGGTCGGCAGCGTCAGCAGCGCGTAGGCGCGCACCTTCGAGCGCCCGACCCGGCCGCGCAACTGATAGAGCTGCGCCAAGCCGAAGCGGTCGGCGCGATGCACGATCAGCGTGTTCGCGGTCGGGATGTCGAGGCCGGATTCCACGATCGTCGTCGAGACCAGCACATCGTATTTGCCGTCGTAGAACGCCGTCATGATGTCTTCGAGCATACCGGACGGCATCTGCCCGTGCGCCACCGCAACGCGGACCTCCGGCACATGCGTGTCGAAGAACGCCTTGGCGCCGGCGAGATCCTCGATGCGCGGGCAGACGTAGAACGACTGGCCACCACGGTAGCGCTCGCGCAGCAGCGCCTCGCGCACCACAAGCTCATCGAACGGCGTGACGAAGGTGCGGACCGCCAGGCGATCGACGGGCGGCGATGCGATGATGGACAACTCGCGCACGCCGGTGAGCGCAAGCTGCAAAGTTCTTGGAATCGGCGTGGCCGTCAGCGTCAACACATGCACCTCGGCGCGCAGCTGTTTCATCTTCTCCTTGTGTGCGACGCCGAAGTGCTGCTCCTCGTCGACGATCAGCAGGCCGAGGTCCTTGAAGCGGATCGTCTTGCCGAGCAACGCATGCGTGCCGACGACGATGTCGATCGTGCCATCGGCAAGCCCTTCCTTCACCTTCTTGAGCTCCGGTCCGGTCACGAGGCGCGAGGCTTGCGCGACCTTCACCGGAAACCCGCGGAACCTCTCGGTGAACGTCTTGGTGTGCTGGCGCGCCAAGAGGGTCGTCGGCACCACCACCGCAACCTGCTTGCCGCTCAGCGCCGCTGCGAAAGCCGCGCGCAACGCCACCTCCGTCTTGCCGAAACCGACGTCGCCACAGATCAGCCGATCCATCGGATGTCCGCCGCCGAGGTCGTCGAGCGTCGCGTCGATGGCGCTGCGCTGATCGTCGGTTTCCTCGTGCGGGAAGCCGGCGCAGAATTCTTCGTAAAGGCCGGGACCGACGGACAGCCGCGGCGCTTCGCGCAGTTGCCGCTCCGCCGCGATCTTGATGAGTTCACCCGCCATTTCGCGGATGCGCTGCTTCATCCGCGCCTTGCGCGACTGCCATCCGCCGCCGCCCAGGCGGTCGAGTTGCACGCCCGCCTCGTCGGAGCCGTAGCGGCTCAGAAGCTCGATGTTCTCGACCGGCAGGAACAGCTTGTCGCCGCCGGCATAGTGCAGTTCGAGGCAGTCATGCGGCGCGCCGCCGACCTCGATCGCCTGCAGGCCGACGAAGCGGCCGATGCCGTGATCGACGTGGACGACGACGTCGCCCTGCGACAGTCCGGTGACTTCCGAGATGAAATCCTGGGCGCGGCGCGCGGCGCGGCGCGGCCGCACCAGGCGGTCGCCGAGGATGTCCTGCTCGCTGATGATCGCGGCGTCGGCCGTCTCGAAGCCGCTTTCGAGCCCAAGCACGGCGAGGCCGACTTCCGGCTTCGGCCGCGTCAGCGCCTCGGCCCAGGAGTTGACGGTGCCGAGATTGGCGATGCCGTGCTCGCCAAGGACATGGCTCATACGTTCGCGCGAGCCTTCGCTCCACAAAGCGACCAGCGTGCGCTTGCCGCGGTTCTGCAGATCGAAGATGTGCTTGCGCACCGCCGAGAACACGTTCGCGTTCGCCTCGGCGCGTTCGGCCGCGAAGTTGTGCCCTTGCCGCGTTTCGAGGTCGACGACTTTCCCGCTGCCCTCCGGCACCGCGAAGGGCGTGAGCGCCGCGAGCGGCGCCTGCGCCAAGCGTCCGGTCCATTCGTCGGCGGTGAGGTAAAGCCGGTCGGGTGGCAGCGGCAGATACGGCGGCCCCGAGGCCGGCATGTCGAGCGCCTTGCGCCGCGCCTCGTAGTAGTCACCGATCTGAGTCAGGCGCTCCTTCGCCGCGTCCTCGACCAGCGGCTCGATCGCCACGGCGACGCCGGGCAGGAAATCGAACAACGTGTCCATCCGCTTATGGAAGAGCGGCAGCCAGTGCTCCATGCCGACATGGCGGCGGCCTTCGCTCACCGCCTCGTAGAGGAGATCGTCGCGGCGCGGCGCACCGAACGCTTCGGCATAGCCTTGCCGGAACCGCCGCATCGTCTCGCTGGTGAGCTGAAATTCGGCCGCTGGCACGAGGTCAAGCATGCGCAGCTGACCAACGGTGCGCTGCGTTTCGGAATCGAAGGTGCGGATCGACTCCAGCGTGTCGCCGAAGAAGTCGAGGCGGATCGGCAAATCCATGCCGGGCGGATAGAGATCGACGATGCCGCCGCGCACGGCATAGTCGGCCGGTTCGCGCACGGTCGAGGTGCGCGTATAGCCGTTGAGCTCCAGCCATCGCACGACGCCATCCATGTCGAGCAGATTGCCCGGCGCCGCCGACAGGGATTGCCCCGCAACCGCATCCCTAGCCGGGACGCGCTGCAGTGCCGCGTTCACGGTCGTGAGGACGACCGCCGGCGCGCTGTGCCCCTTGGTGCGGGCAAGGCGCGACAGCGTGATCATGCGCTGCGCGACGAAGGTCGCGTGCGGCGACACGCGGTCGTAAGGCTGGCAGTCCCAGGCCGGAAATTCGAGCAGCGTCGCCTCGGGCGCGAAAAATCTCAAAGCCCGCGAGAGCGCCGCCATGCGCGGTCCGTCGCGACAGATCACGGCGAGCGTCGCCGGTGCGGCGTCGCCGCGCGCATGAATCGCGCGCGCGAGATCGGCGACGGCAAGCCCCTGTGCGCCGTCCGCGACGCCGGCGAGGGTCAGCCGCTCACCGGTTTTCAGGAAATCGGCAGGCGAACGCTTCATCGCAGGCCCGTCGCGTGGAAGGCCCGCAAGCGCCGGAAGAAAGCCGTGTCGTATGCGGCGGGAATAGCCACGTCCCCCGTGACCCAGGCGAAAAGGTCGGCGTCCGGCACGTCCATCAGCCGTTCCAACTCATCCATCTCCGCGTCGGTCAGGGTCGCGATATGCGCGTCGGCGAAATGCCCCAAGATCAGGTCGGTCTCGCGGATGCCCCGATGCCAGGAGCGATAGAACAGCCGGCGCCGCCGTTCGCTCAGCCCGTCGCTCGAGCGTGTCGATCCCGTCACCGCAGTCTCCGCTTGAAATCCGTTTGAACGCCAAAAGCCCGGACGTGCCGGGCGGTTGCTCTATAGCGTCGTTTGCCGGGACTGTCAGGGGCGTTCCGCACATAATGTCGGGCCCGGGCGCATACGAGGGTTGTGCAGGCCGCCCCGGCCTGCATGTGTTATGGCCAGCCCTACCCGTCGTCGCCGCCGAGCGGAGTCCGTCCAGCCCTTATGCTTCTCCTCCTCACCCTTTGCGGTTTCGCCGCCAACCTCGGCGGGCGCTATTTCGATCCGCTGGTGACGGCGATCGCGCGCGATTTCCTCGCGCCGACCACGATGGTTGCGCTGCTTTCGTCGGCGTTCACGCTGCCGTTCGGGCTTGGCCAACCGATCCTCGGCCCGCTCGGCGACGCTCTCGGTAAGCCCGCCGTCTTCAAAGTCTGCTTCTGGGTGCTGGCGGCGGCGCTCGTCGGGTCCGTCTTCGCAACCAGCCTCTCGTTTCTGTTCGCGACGCGCATCGTCGCCGGCCTCGCCGCCGGCGGGCTCATCCCGTTGGGCCTCGCCATGCTCGGCGACATGACGGCTGCGTCGGAACGGCAAGTCGCGTTCGCACGCTTCGCGCTCGGCGCCCTCATCGGGCAGATCATCGGCCTGACCGCGGCCGGCGCACTCGCCGACGCCATCGGCTGGCGTTATGCGTTGATCCTGCCGGCAGCGCTCGCAATCGTCGCGGCGATCGCGGCATCGCTGCGACTGCCAAGCGCCTCGACCGCACCGCGCGAGCCCTTGCGCCTCGGCTCAGCCCTCGCGCGCTATGGCCTCGTATTCCGCAATCCGCAGACTCCGATCTGTTACGTGACGGTGTT
>JAFKKS010000026.1 GCA_017304555.1 Hyphomicrobiales bacterium | reverse complement strand
GCGCCTCCCAATGAACACAATTGAGTCCTTTGGATTTGGCGCGGGCTGTGCTAGAAACCCGCATATTCGATTGCTGGCCCTTCTTTTGTTAACGCGCCGCCAGGCTCCTTTCCCAAAGACGATGCTGAGTGTTGGATGTTTCGCGCATGGTGCGCGAACGCGCTTTCGCGCGTTTATGGGAAAGACGAGACAAATGACGACAGGTACTGTGAAGTGGTTTAACGGCCAGAAGGGCTTTGGATTCATCGCCCCGAGCGATGGTGGTGGCGACGTTTTCGTGCACATCAGCGCGGTCGAGCGTGCGGGCCTCACCGGCCTTGCCGAAGGCCAGAAGATTTCCTTCGAAGCGAAGACGGACAAGATGCGCGGCAAGACCAGCGCCGAGAACCTCTCGCTGCTCTAAACCGAAGTTCGGATGCCGTTCCGCGGATGTACCGGAACGGCAGCCCCTTGCGGGCGAGCTTCACGATCGTTTCACGGATGTACTGAAACGGACGTCACCAAGCCCCGTCAGCGATGATGGGGCTTTTTGCTTTGCTCCATTGCCTTGCTCCATTACCTTGCTCCATCGGCTTGCTGCATCTCTGACGCGCGTTAACGCTGTCTTAACCAAAGCCGTCTTTAATCGAAGTTCGGATGTCGTTCCGCGGATGTACCGGAACGGACGCCCCTTGCGGACGGCCCTCAAGCTCGTTTCGCGGGTGGATTGAAGCAAGCGTCACCAAGCCCCGTCAGCGATGATGGGGCTTTTTGACGTGCGCCATCGCCTTGATCTTGGCCTTGACCTTGGCCCGGATGCGGCGCGCCGCGTCCCGCCCTCAGTTGCGCACGGCGTAGAGCGGGGTGCGCAGCGTCATCTGCACCAGCGGCTGCGGCGTCCAGCCGACTTCGAGCGAGACGCCGAACAGGCGGTTGTCGTTGTCGTCCATCCGGTCGAGGTCGAGGCGCGCCGTCGGCTGCGTGAACGCTTTTGCGGTGACCAGGTTTCCGATGCGCGCGCCACCGAAGGTCTGGACACCAAGGCGGCCGGAAAGCTTCCAGTTGTCCGGCCCCTGATAGTAGCCGCCGAGATAGCCGACCAGCGCCGGCTGTACCGAGACCAGCGGTGAATCCACCCATGCGGCGGTGATGCGTCCGCCGGCGAGCAGGCCCCGTGTCTGGTCGGCGTCGAGGGCGTAGTCCAGCTCCACCACGGTCTGGTTGGTCGTCGCGTTCAGCCGCGCCGGATTGCCTACCGTGCGGGTCAGTGTCGAGGTCACCGTCACGGTCGGGCCCGGGCCTTCCGCCTGCTGGATGAGGTCGGCGCTGAAGCCGATGTTCCAGCTGTCGAGGGTCGCCGCCGACCATGACGCCATGCCGCTCTGCGACGTGCTGCCGCTGACGCCGGCAAACAGCGACAGCCGGTCGTTGACGTCGATGGTCAGCGGTGCGGTCACCATCATGCTCTGGGACGACTTGCCGACCGGCAGCGCGAACGAGCGGACGCCGAGCGCCAGGGTGTTCGGCGGCACGCTGAGATAGGTGGTGGAGAGATCGAGATAGACGTTCGGTCGCTTGGGCGCGTCGTCGTCATCATCGTCAGCGGCGGCGCAAGCCGGGAGCGCGGCCGCGCCCATCGCGCAGGCGAGCGCAATCGCCAGCACGACGCGCCGCGCCCGGTCGCTCACGTCTTCCGCCCCGCGCCCGTCAGCGCATGCCACCAGCGTCGCGGCGGTGGCGGCGCGGGCAGCGCCTCGGCGTCGGCGATGATTTTCTCCAGCCGCTGGCGCAGCGTGTGCTTGGCGTGTACCTCGTCGTGTCCCGCCTTGGCGATGGCGGCGCGCTCCTCGGGATGGGCGAGATAGTAGCGCACCAGCTCAGCCAGTTCGTCGGGCCGGTCCTGGTTGTAATAGACGAGGTGCTTGCGGTCCTCGTACACGTCCATGTTGCGCAGCGCCGAGGGATGATCGAGCCGCGGCGTCAGCACGAAGGTGCCGCAGGCCAGCGCCTCGGTGACGCGGGCGACCAGCAGCCGCGAATAGGCGGGCAGGTTGACGAGAATTTTCGTCGAGCAATAGGCGTCGGCCAATAGCTCGTAGGAATGGCGAGTGTCGGGCGACGACACCGGCTTCATCATCTCCAGCGGGAAGTTCACCGACTTCAGGTATTCGGCGCGCTTGGGATAGATCGAGCCGATGAACGCGGCCTCGTGCACCACCGGCACCGCCTTCGGCTTGTAGATCGAGGTATCGACCCCGAACGGCAGCCAGCTGCCGTGGAATTCCTCCGCATCCTGTATGGCGGGAAAGTAATGCAGGTCGGCGAGATGGCGCATCTCGGCGAAGGGGAAGGTGCGGTCGTCTCGGTAGGACGATTCCGCGTACCACGCCACTTTCGGCGTGCGCAGCCTGGCCCAGCGCGACCCGTAACGCTGGCGGATGCGGTGGGTGAACCATTCCGGCGCGGACAGGATGACGAGGTCCGCTTTCTTCAGGACCCACATCGGGACGTTGCGGCGAAACGGCTTGCGGGCGTCGACGACGTCGTAGCCCATCTCGCGCAGCACGCTGACGATGCCCTCGTTGAAACACCAGGCGGAGCCGACCCCGGCCATGTTGTGGAAGACAACGATTTTCCGGATCGCCATGCCGGATCAGCCGATCGCAACCTTCAGCGTGCCGATGCCGTCGATGCCGCATTCGATCCTGTCGCCCGGGTGAAGCGGTCCGACACCGGCGGGCGTGCCGGTCATGATGATGTCGCCCGCGCCGAGCGAGACCTGCTGGGACAGCTTGGCGATGATCTCGGCGACGTTCCAGATCAGTTCGGAGAG
>JAFKKS010000025.1 GCA_017304555.1 Hyphomicrobiales bacterium | reverse complement strand
GCGGCCTCCGGCGCAACGCCCGCACCGACGCCGGCAACGCCGCCCGCGCCTGCGGAAACGCCCGCTGCAACACCCGTTCCTGCACCAACACCAGCCGCCGCGCCGGCCTTGCCGCCCGGTTCACCGCTGATCGGCCGGCCTGATAGTGAAGCGGCGGCGAAGCTCGCGCCAGTCGCGCCGCCGCCGATCCCGATCGCCGCGGATAAGATCCAACTCGACAAGCTCAAAGTGCCGAAAGGCTTCAAGATCGAGCTTTACGCCAGCGGCGTCGGCAACGCGCGCTCCATGCGGCTCGGTGACAAGGGAACGCTGTTCGTGTCGACGCGACTCGCCGGCAATGTCTACGCCATCGTCGACAAGGACGGAAAGCGCGAGGTCAAGACGATCGCGAAGGGCCTGCATCGCCCGAACGGCCTCGCCTTCAAGGACGGCGCGCTCTATGTCGCCGAGCTTTCCAAGATCTGGAAGTACGACAACATCGAAGCCAATCTCGACAATCCGCCGAAACCGCAGCTTATCAACGACGATTTCCCGACGGACGAGGCACACGGCTGGAAATTCATCGGTATCGGCCCGGACAACAAGCTGTACGTCCCTGTCGGCCAGCCCTGCAACAATTGCTTGCCGTCGGACAAACATGGGCAGATCCGCCGCATGGATCTTGACGGCAAGAACATGGAAGTCATTGCCCGCGGCGTGCGCAACACGGTGGGCTTCGACTGGAACCCGGTCAACAAGCAGCTCTACTTCACCGACAACGGCCGCGACTGGGCATCGGAAGACCTGCCGAATGACGAGCTCAACCGGATCACAAAGGTCGGCGAGCACTTCGGCTCCCCATTCTGCTATCAGGGCGACTTCCCCGATCCCGAGTTCGGCTGGGGGCATTCCTGCAGCGATTATGTAAAGCCGGTGGCGCTGCTTGGGCCGCATAGTGCCGCCCTTGGCATGCGCTTCTACGACGGCAAGTCGTTTCCCAAGCAATATCGCAACGCGATCTTCATCGCCCGGCACGGTTCCTGGAACCGCACCAAGAAGATCGGCGGCGACATCGTTGTCGCGACACTTAACAAGAACGGCAGCGTGCGCCAGATCGAGCCGTTCCTCACCGGCTTCATCCAGAACAACAACTATATCGGCCGCCCGGTCGATGTGTTGGTGATGAAGGATGGCTCGCTGCTCATCTCGGACGATTATGCCGGCGCGATCTATCGCGTCTCCTACGGCAGCGCCCACACCACCGCCGCGAAGAAAAAGAAGAAGCACTGAGAATGTGATGCCTCGACCGAGGCACCACTAAACAAAGGGCGTCGCCATGCGGCGGCGTCTTTCGCTTGTGACCGATCAAGCGAGGAATCGTGAATCCACTTCGCCTCGCCTCAAAGACGACCATCGCCCACGCCATCGCGCGACTTGTCGCAGCGGGCGCGATTACGACAAGCCTTACGACCACGGGCTTCGTCACCCTGGCCGCCGCGCAAAGTTTTGACGAAAAATTTTCGGTCTGCCTTGCCTGCCATGGCGCCAGCGGACGTTCCGAAACGGCGAACGTGCCAACCATCGCCGCGCAGCAATCGCAATATGTCGTGATCCAGCTCTACATGTTCCGGCAAGGCCTGCGCAAAGCCGACCCGATGAACGACATGGCGAAAGACCTCAGCGATGCCGAGTTGCAGCAATTCGCCGACGCCATTGCCAAACTTCCGGCAGCCCCTGCCGCTCCGGACGCCGATCCGGGGCGCATGCAGCGCGGCGCAGCCTTGGTCAATCAGCACCGCTGCAACTTCTGCCATAACAAGGACTTTTCGGGGAACGAGTCGGTGCCGCGCCTCGCCGGGCAACGCGAGGACTATCTGCTCAAGAGCCTGCGCGAGTACAAAGCCGCCGCCCGCACCGAGTATCAGCCGGTAATGGCTGAAGTGGTGCCGCCGTTGAAAGACGCCGACCTTGTCGAACTTGCTTACTACATCGCGCACTTCAAGCCGTAAGGTAGTGCCAAACGACGGCGGCCGATCACCGCATGCGAGCCTATCCGCGTGCGTATTCCCTGTTTCACGACGATTGCGCTATAGTGGCGTCCGCGCCGTTTCGGCATCGCTGCCGGGACAGCCAAATCAAGAGGGCATCCAATGACCTGGACAACTCCTATCCTTGTCGAAATCTGCGTCGGCCTCGAGATCAACGGTTACCTCCCGGCCGAGTTCTAATTCCCGCACGGCGGGCGCGCGGCACGGCATGGGGCGACTGACCGCTATCGTGCTGGGCGCGGCCGCCGGTGGCGGTTTTCCGCAGTGGAATTGCCGCTGCCCGATTTGCCGGCTTGCATGGGATGGCGACCCCCGAGTCAAGCCGCGGACGCAAGCAAGCCTCACCGTCAGCGGCGATGGCGAGCATTGGACGCTGATCAACGCCACTCCCGACTTGCGTGCGCAGATTCGTGCGACATCGGCTTTGCAGCCCCGCGCGCTGCGCGATAGCCCCATCACTTCCGTCATCCTCACCGGCGCCGAAGTCGATCAGGTGGCCGGTCTGCTCGACCTGCGCGAACGGCAACCGTTCACACTCTATGCGACGAAGCGGACGCACAGTGCGTTGCGCGACAATCCGATCTTCAATGCGCTCGCGCCGGATTTCGTCGCACGCCACGACATCGCTTTCGGCGAACCCATCGCGCTGGCCGGCGGCCTCGAAGCTGAGCTCTTCGCCGTGCCGGGAAAGATCCCGCTCTACCTTGAGGACATGACGGACACTCTCACCGCCGGCGAGGAAGAGAATTGCGGCGTCGAAGTGCGCGCCGGCGGGCGCCGCCTTGTCTAC
>JAFKKS010000266.1 GCA_017304555.1 Hyphomicrobiales bacterium | reverse complement strand
GAGAGCGACTTCTACTTCGACATGAAGCCGACGATGCTGCACCCGTCCGGCAGCGCCTGGCTCGCCGAGATGATCCTCGACGCAACGGCGGACGCGGGTGCGGAATTCATCGGCGGCCTGGAGATGGGCGCAGTTCCGCTCGCCGCGACGGCCGCGGCCTTCAGCCATGTTCGCGGCCGGCCGATCACGGCGTTCTTCGTGCGCAAGAAGCCGAAGGAGCATGGCGCGCAGAAGCTCGTCGAAGGGCTGCCGAGGGGGCAGACCTTGCGCGGACGCCGCGTCGTGATCGTGGAGGACGTCGCCACGACCGGTGGGTCGGCAATTCAGGCCGTGAAGGCCGTGCGCGACGAGGGCGCCGAGATCGCGCTCGTGCTCACCATGGTGGATCGTCAGGAAGGCGCCGCCGAGACGTTCGCGGCCGAAGGCATTCCCTACCGCGCGCTGTTCAAGGCTGAGGAATTTTTGCGCGGCTCGTGATTTAACGCTAGGTCGAAGGGGCGGCGCGTTCGTGTGTCGCCCCTCCGACGTTTTGCAATGACCAGGAATGCCCATCCATGTCCCATGTGACTGCCCAACAGCCCGCTTTTAGTCCGCTCAACCTTGAGACGCGCTCCGCCGGCGTGAAGACCGTCGCCGTAATCGCGGGCACCGCATTTCTCGCGCTGTCGTCGCATATCGCGGTGCCGATGGTGCCGGTGCCAATCACGATGCAGACGTTCGCGGTGACGCTCATTGGCGCGCTTTATGGCTGGCGGCTCGGCGCGCTCACCGTAGTGCTGTGGCTGATGCAGGGGGCGATGGGCCTACCGGTGCTCGCGCCGGGCGCTGCGGGTCTTGCCAAGTTCGTTGGCCCGACCGCCGGTTATCTCTATGCGTTTCCGCTCGCCGCTGCGCTGACCGGCGCGCTTGCCGAGCGCGGATGGAACGGCCAGCGCGTCACCTTGGCGTTCACCTCGATGCTGATGGGCAATGTGCTGTGCCTCGTCGTCGGCGCAGCCTGGCTCTCGACGCTGGTCGGTGTCGAAAAGGCGATTGTCGCCGGCGTGGCGCCGTTCATCGTCGGGGCCGTGTTGAAGGCTGCGCTTGGCGCGGCCGTCCTGCGCGCAATGCCCGCACGCGGCTGAAGAAGCGAAGCGCGCTTCGCTTTCCCTCCCCGCAGGGGAGGGTGGCTCAGAGCGAGCGAAGCGAGTGAAGAGACGGGTGGGGAGTCTTCATAGCCTGTCCCCACCCGGCCGCGCACTTTCGTGCGCGCCCACCCTCCCCTCCGGGGAGGGACGTTCTCAGAAAAACGCCTGAATGCCCGTCTGCGCGCGGCCGAGGATCAGCGCGTGGATGTCGTGCGTGCCCTCGTAGGTGTTGACCGTCTCAAGGTTTGCCGCGACGCGCATCACGTGGAATTCGTCCGAGATGCCGTTGCCGCCGTGCATGTCGCGCGCCATGCGCGCGATCTCGAGCGCCTTGCCGCAATTGTTGCGCTTGAGCATGGAGACGGCGGGCGGCGCGGCTTTGCCTTCCTCCATCATGCGGCCGAGGCGCAATGCGCTGTGCAGGCCGAGGGTGATCTCGGTTTGCATGTCGGCGAGTTTTTTCTGCACAAGCTGGTTGGCGGCGAGCGGCCGACCGAACTGCTTACGGTCGAGCGTGTATTCGCGCGCGCGATGCCAGCAGAATTCCGCCGCGCCCATCGCGCCCCAGGCGATGCCGTAGCGCGCATTGTTGAGGCAGCCGAACGGCCCGGCGAGGCCCTTCGCATTCGGCAACAGATTTTCTTCCGGCACCACCGCGCCGTCGAGCACGATTTCGCCGGTGACGGACGCGCGCAGCGACAGCTTGCCTTCGATCTTCGGCGTCTCGAAGCCCTTGGTGCCGCGTTCGACGATGAAGCCGCGGATCTCGCCGTCGAGCTTCGCCCAGACAAC
Organism: Hyphomicrobiales bacterium; assembly: GCA_017304555.1. Classification (GTDB taxonomy): domain Bacteria; phylum Pseudomonadota; class Alphaproteobacteria; order Rhizobiales; family Xanthobacteraceae; genus JAFKKS01. The sequence goes on along the minus strand of JAFKKS010000266.1, from coordinate 16,235 downwards.
AGCGACGTCGGCGAGCGGCGCATTGGTGATCCACATCTTGGCGCCGTTGAGCCGGTAGCCGTCGGCGACTTTCTCGGCGCGCGTCACCATGGAGCCAGGGTCGGAGCCGTGGTCCGGTTCGGTGAGGCCGAAGCAGCCGATCCATTCACCGCTCGCGAGTTTGGGCAGATACTTCCGCCGCTGCGCCTCGCTGCCGTAGGCGTAGATCGGATACATCACCAGCGACGACTGCACCGACATCGCTGAGCGATAGCCGGAATCGACCCGCTCCACTTCGCGCGAGATCAGGCCATAGGCGACGTAGCCGAGGCCGGCGCCGCCGTATTCTTCGGGAATCGTCGCGCCGAGAAGGCCGAGCGCGCCCATCTCGGTCATGATGCTCTTGTCGGCACGTTCGTGGCGATAGGCCTCGAGCACGCGCGAGAACAGCTTGTCCTGCGCGTAGTCGTGCGCGGTGTCGCGCACCATGCGCTCCTCGTCGGTGAGCTGGCCGTCGAGGTCGAGCGGGTCCTCCCAATTGAAGGGCGGCGCCTTCTTCAACGGCGCTGCAGCCTTCGTTTCATGTTTTTCCATGGCCTGAGCCATCGGGTGCTCCTTTGATCCATCTGCGCGAGCGGGGTTTCAGCGGTGACCATAGCAGGGCTAGGCGGGGTTCGTCTGCAACGAGAACGCGTCCGCGCCCGCGGCGAACTCGACCCCACCGAAGGTTGCGACAGCATGGGGATGGTCCGGGAAAGGCGATTGCCGTGGATGGCAATCATCATACATATCGATGCATGTCGAAAGCTCACGCCCTTATCATCCCGGTCACCCCTTTCCAGCAGAACTGCACCTTGCTCTGGAGCGAGCCGGCGATGCGTGCCGCCGTCATCGATCCCGGCGGAGATCTCGACCGCATCGAGGACGCCATCAAACAGTCCAAGGCGACGGTCGAACGCATTCTCCTCACGCACGGCCACATCGACCACGCCGCCGCCGCCGCCGAACTCAAGGAACGCCTCGGCGTGCCGATCGAGGGCCCGCATCGTGCGGACCAGTTTCTGCTCGACCATCTGCCGGAGACCGGAAGCAAGTACGGCATCGCCGCACGCGCGGTCACGCCCGACCGCTGGCTTGAGGAAGGCGACGAGGTCACGGTCGGTGACTTGACGTTCGGGGTCCTGCATTGCCCCGGCCATTCTCCGGGAAGCGTCGTCTTCACCAACGCGGCGCAGCGCTTTGCCATCGTCGGTGATGTTTTGTTCCAGGGCTCGGTGGGGCGCACCGACTTGCCAGGAGGCGATCACGACGCGCTCATCCGCGCGATCAAGGAGAAGCTGCTTCCTTTGGGTGACGACGTTGCCTTTATCTGCGGGCACGGCCCAGGCAGCACCATCGGCAACGAACGCCGCAGTAACCCCTTTTTGCGATAAAACGGCCAAGACTTGACGCCAAGGCGAAACGCATTGGAACTAGACGCAGCCGTCCACGTTAGGCGGCTGCACATTTAACGTCTGGCCGGGCGTTCCGGTCACGGGAGGGCACTATGCGCTGGGATGATTTCCGCCGAAGCGATAACGTCGAGGATCGGCGTGGAATGCGAGGAATTCCTGGCGGCGCCGGCGGCCTCGGCATTGGCACCGTGCTGGTTCTGGGGGTCGTCGGCTGGGCGCTCGGCATCGATCCGCGCCTGCTGATTTCCGGGGCGGAAATCCTCTCCGGCGGCACGCAGCAGACCCAGCAGTCCGGTCCGACGGGTGCGCCGCAGGATCAGACGGGGCAGTTCGTGGCCGCCATTGCAGGCGACACGGAAGACCGCTGGCGCGTGATCTTCCGGAACGCCGGCAAGGAATACACGCCGCCGAAGATGGTCATCTTCTCCGGCGTGACGTCGTCCGGCTGCGGCACCGCGCAATCCGCGATGGGCCCCTTCTATTGTCCGCTGGATCAAAAGATCTACCTCGACACCTCATTCTTCAAAGATCTTGAAACGCGCTTCCAAGGCTGCGAGGGCAAGGCTTGCCAGTTCTCGCAGGCCTACGTGATATCCCACGAGGTCGGCCATCACGTGCAGAACCTGCTCGGCATCCTGCCGAAGGCGCAGCAGATACAGCAGCAGATGGGGGATCGCGCCGAAGCCAATCAGGTCCAGGTTCGCATCGAATTGCAGGCGGATTGCTTTGCCGGCGTCTGGGCCAACGCGGCGCAGAAGAAGTGGAACTTCATTGAGCAGGGCGACATCGAAGCGGCGATGCAGACCGCATCCGCGATCGGCGACGATCGGCTGCAGAAGCGCACGCAAGGCCGCGTCGTGCCGGACGCCTTCACGCACGGCTCGTCCGCTCAGCGCGTGCGCTGGTTCACCGCTGGCTTGAAGGACGGCAACATCTCGAGCTGCGACACGTTCAAGGCGGCGCAACCCTAAATCCATCGGAACCGGAGCGCGGCATTCGTCGCAGACGCTCGACACTGTCGCGAAGACTTAGCGCGGCGAAAGCCTCCTTGGCGCTGAGGGCGGCGATCGCTTCTTCGAGGTTATCGGCGGCGTCGATCTTGGCGAGGCCGACAAGCAGATCGGGATCGAAGTCTCGACGCTCCCGGGAGGTTGCGTCGAGCATCGCGCTATGTGCGGCGGCAAGGGTGTCGTCGCCGGCGAGCAGGGCCACGGCGTTCACCCGTTCTTTGTGCGGCGAGCGTGCGGCAAGATCGTTGGCGCGGCGCAAAACGGCGGGGGGATCGCGCTCTTCCGGCGTCAGCAGGAATCCGGCTGAGCGCAGCGCCTCTCCGACGCGTGGATTCGAGGTCAATGTGACCATGGGGATGGCGAGCACGAGACCGACGATCACCGGCGTCATCCAGAGAAACAGCGGCAGCGACACGGCGTAGGCGCCGGCCGCGAAGATGAGGCCGAGCGAGGTCGGCCAGCCGTAGGTGCGGATCATCTCGGCGCGCGACAAGCCGCCGTCGTCGCGACGCTGCGCCGACCAGCCGGAGTCGCGGCCGACCGCGATTTCCATGATCGAGCGCGACTGCATCAGCATCATGACTGGCGCGATCAGGCCGGAGATGAAGGTTTCCAGGATCAGGCTGAGGAAGGCGCGGATGGCGCCGCCGCATCCCTTGCGTTCACGCGAGCGCGGCAGCAGAGCGATATAGCCGAGGATTTTCGGCACCAGCAGGATGCCCATCGTGCCGGCGAAAACCCATGCGGCGCGTACCGGATCCTGCGCCGGCCAAGTGGGAAACAACGATCGTTCGGAGAAATATTCCGGGCGAATGAACTGTGCCTGCAACGAAATCAGGATGCCGGCCACGAGGAAGAACAGCCACATCGGCGATGTGATGTAGGAACCGATGCCGGTGAGAAGATGCAGGCGCGACACCCAATGCAGGCCGCGCGCCGGAAGCACACCGAGATGCTGGATGTTGCCCTGGCACCACCGGCGATCGCGCACCGCGTAGTCGGTGAGCGACGGCGGACATTCCTCGAAGCTCCCGCCGAGGCTTGGCGCCATATGCACGCCCCATCCGGCGCGGCGCATCAAGGCCGCCTCGACGAAGTCGTGGCTGAGGATGTGCCCGCCGAACGGCTTCGGTCCGCCGAGGAGCGGAAGCCCCGCCTGATCGGCGAAGGCGCGCACCCGGATGATGGCGTTGTGGCCCCAATAATTTCCCTCCGAGCCATGCCACCAGGCGATGCCGCACGCGATCAACGGCCCATAAACGCGGCCGGCGAATTGCTGGATGCGGGCAAACAGCGTGCGGCCGTTGATGAGCACCGGCAGGGTTTGAATGAGGCCGACGTTGGGATTCCGCTCCATTCCGTCGGCGAGGCGCGCAATCGTGTCGCCGGTCATGAGGCTGTCGGCGTCGAGCACGATCATATGGTCGTAACGGCCACCGAAGCGGGCGATCCATTCCGCGATGTTTCCCGACTTGCGTCCGATGTTCTTCTGCCGGTGACGGTAGAAGACGCGGCGGGCATCCGTCTCCCGCGCCAGCGTCAAGTACGCCGCTTCTTCGAGCACCCAAACGTCGGGGTCGGTGCTGTCGCTGAGCACGAAGAAGTCGAAGTGCTCGATCTGCCCTGTCTCCGCGACCGACTCGTAGATCGCCTGCAGGCGCGACATGACGCGATGCGGTTCTTCGTTGTAGGTCGGCAGAAGCAGCGCGTTGCGGCTTTTCAGCGCCGGAAGCGGTGCGTTCGGGTCGATGTCGAGCGTGCGCCGCCGGATCATGACCGCGACAAAACCGATGATCGTGCTGACCAGCGAGAAGGCGATCCAGGCGAACAGCATCACGAAAAGCACGAGCACCAAGGTCTCGAGCCCGGTGAGGCCGGCAACCTTCAGCACTTGGTACATCTCGTTTGCCGCGAGGCCTGTGAGCACGATCGTCGTGATCACCACCATCACACGCCCGATCGGCACCCACCGTGATGCGGTGCCGGGCGTGTTCGTGCGTTCACGCCGGTCCCACAGTGATTGTTCGGGCATCGACAGCGGCCGCTCGTGCGGCAGGAAGGCCCGCGAGGCTGCATCCTCCAGCGTGCCGGATTCGCCCTGCATCAAGGGGTCCAACGATAGACCCAGACTTCCGACAGCGGCTTGTCGCCTTGATTCAGTTGCGCCCTGAGTTCGACCACGGTTTCTTTCTTCGGGTCGAGGTCGAAACTGAGTCTCCAGCCGCCGGTCACCGGGTTGGGGTGTGCCACGACGTTGCGAACTTCACCTTTGTTGGTGCTGACATCGGCGCGCACCGTCGCCGCGTCGAGCCCTTTGAGCGGATCGCCGGTCAGGTCGAGGACGAACCGCCGTGTGTTGTTCCCGCCCGCGCCGACCCGCGTCTTGGCGAATTCCGCGAGAGGCGGCGTATTGGCTTTTCCGTCGCCCCAATGCAGCCGATACGTGAAGGCGTTTTCGCTCTTGGCGCGCATCGGCGCCTTCGGACGCCAGAAGGCGACGATGTTGTCGTGGATTTCTTCCTTGGTCGGAATTTCGAGAAGCTGTACGGCGCCTTCGCCGATATCTCCGATCGGCTCGACCCAGAGACTCGGCCGCGTTTCGAAATGCGATTCAAGGTCCTCGTAGACGCGGAAGTCGCGCTGCCGCTGCATGAGGCCGAAGCCGCGTGGATTGATGTCGTGGAAGACGCTGATCTGCAGGTCTCGCGGGTTCGTCAGCGGCCGCCATAATTCTTCGTTGCGGCCGGTGCGTATCGCCAGCCCGTCGGAATCGTGGACAGCGGGCCGGAAGTCGTCGACGCCGACGCGATCGTTGGCGTCGAAGAAGAACATGCTGGTCAGCGTGCCGATCCCCGCTTGGTCGATGTCGACGCGCGGATAGAGCGCCATTTCCACATCGAAGACCGTGGTCGTCCCGGGACGGATGGTGAAACGATAGGCCGCCGCCGCGCTCGGACTGTCGAGCAGGGCATGCACGACGATCGAGTTGGTATTTTTTTGCGGCTTCTCCAGCCAGAACGCGCGGAAGGCGGGAAACTCCTCGCCCTGCGGATTGCCTGTCTTCAGCGAAAGACCGCGCGCCGACAGTCCGTAGGTCTGCCCTTTTGCCACCGCGCGGAAATAGCTCGCGCCGAGAAAGACACAGACTTCGTCGAAGTAGTCCGGGCGATTGAGCGGCGCATGCAGCCGAAATCCGGCGAAGCCGAGCTTGGCGTCGGCGGGCGGCGGCTGCACCGCGCCGAAATCGAAGAGGTTCGGCGTATACGCGACGGGGCGCGCCTTTCCCGCGTCGACCTCGAAGATCTCGACGCGATCGATGAAGATGAAGCCCGGGTGGAAGAACTGCACCTCGAAAGGAAGGCCCTGGCCGCGCCAGAGCGACTGATCCGTGCGGAAGCGGATGGTGCGGTATTTGTCGTAGTCGATGTTCTTCAACCCATCCGGCAGCGATTGGTCGGGGGCTTTATAGGCGGTCTCTGCGAGGCCGCGGGCGCGCTGGCGCACTGTCTGGGCATCGAAGGATGAGGTTTCCTGAAAGCCTTGCGCGAAGGCATCATTTCGCCGGCTCGTCGCCATCAGAAAAGGCAACGCGACCGATCCGGCGATGAGGCGTCGGCGGTTCAAAATCGCAACTCCTAAGGCGTGAATGTGGCTCCTGAAGGCTTGATCGTTGGCGCACGAAAACAACCGCGCGCGCCGACGCCAGCCGGCACACACCTTGGGATAATCACCTCGGGGCGGATGAGTTCCGCGGGAGCAACGCGTTCAGCGAGTGGATCAGCGCGCAGGTAAGTTTCCGCCGCCGCCGCCCTTATGCGCATAGAGCGCCATGCCAATGAGCGCGGCGCCGCCGAAGATCATGTTGATGCCGAGAAGAAGCCCGAGCGCCCACGCTGCGGTGCCGGGAAGTCCAGCGAACACCATGCCGGCCAGAACGAGATCGATGACGCCGCTGGCCAGCATCCAGCCCCATCGGCCGGACAGTTGCTGGCGATGCTCCATTGCATAGAGGATCGACGCGATACCTTCGAAGATGAAGAATGCGATCAGCACCAGCGTGAGCGAGATGGCGCCGCTCACGGGTCTGAGAAGCAGCACGATGCCGGCGCCGATCGCGATGATTGCCGAGAGGAGGGACCACCAGAAGCCAGGCGCCTGACGCGCCATGAATGTCGTCATCAGGCCGGCTACGCCGCTGATCAGGAAGGCCCATCCGACGAAGATCGTGAAGCCCAGTGTCGCTAGCGGCGGGATGAGGAACGCCAGGATGCCGAGGATGACGAGGATGATTCCTTCCGCAAGGAACAGCTTCCAATGCGCGCGCATGGCCTCGCCGATACTTTCGGGCGTCTGCATCGGGGAACGTGGCGGAACGGCCGTCGGATCGGTTGGCATGAAAGCCTCCTGTCTGCGTTCGGCTAATCGACTCGCAAAGCATAAGCGATGGCAAACGCCCGCGCCATCGCGGCTGTCGCCATTGTCGGCGGTCATCGCGGTTTAAGTGTCGATGCTCGTGACGCAGAGGAGCGCGCGCGCTGGAACCGTCTGGCGCGGAAGGCCTAGACGGCACGATGTTCGTGATTTGATCGCGGCAATCCTGGGTGGTCGAGATGGCAGGAGGAAGCTGCGGCGCAGACACGTCCGATCATCACCAGCACCGGACCTCGCGGAGCCGTCTGCGATAACCGCTGTGGAAGGTCGGCGATGCGATCCTGGAGTGTCGTCTGTTCCGGTCGCGTCGCGCTTTCGATCGCGATGGCGGGCGTGTCGGGGTCTAGCCCCTTCTCGAGCGCGGTTCGGACGAAAGCCGCGAGCGTTCGCGTCGGCATATAGACCGCGGTGGTCGTCGCGTGGCCCGCGACGCCGGACCAATCGATGTCGCACGGCAACTCCCCGTCGTGCGCGTGGCCGGTGATGTATTGCAGACGGCGCGCATACGCGCGGCTTGTCAGCGGCAAGCTAAGCCGGCTCGCGGCGCCCTGCGCAGCGGTGATGCCGGGAACGATCTCGACGGCGATGCCGGCGGCGCGGCACGCCGCGATCTCTTCCTCCGCACGGCCGAAAATCAGCGGGTCTCCGCCCTTGAGACGGACGACACGTTTTCCTTGCCGTGCGAGATCGACCATCAGCGCATTGATGTCGCCTTGCTTGCAGGACGGGCCGAAGCCTTTCTTGCCGACCAGCATCTTGCGCGCTTCACGCCGCGCAAAGTCGAGAATCTCATTCGACACGAGATCGTCGAACAGGATTACATCCGCGGATTGCAGCGCACGCACGGCGCGCAACGTCAGCAACTCCGGGTCGCCGGGCCCCGCACCGACCAGCGCCACCGAACCGCTTTCGGCTTCCGCAGCCGCCTCATTTGCTGCCGCGAGCAAGCGTTGCAAATCACTCTCGACCGGAGCGGCGTCCGGCTTCCGGATCGCTTCGGCGGTGAAGATTTGCCAGAATTTGCGCCGTCCCGCGAATGTCAGTCCTGAGGCCTTCATGGCCGCGCGCCATCGGCTGGCGGCAGTCGCCCACCGGGCAAAGCCCTGCGGCAAGAAGGCTTCGAGCCGCGCCCGGATCGCTTGTGCGAAGACCGGCGCGGCGCCGTCCGTGGAGATGCCGATCACCAGCGGCGAGCGGTTGACGATGGACCCGAAGGCGAAGTCGCAAAACGCCGGCTTGTCGATGACGTTGACCGGGACGCCGGCCGTCCGCGCTGCCGCTGCGAACGTTGCGGTATCGTCGTCGTGTTCGAAGGCGCCGATCGCAATGCTCGCGCCCTGCAGGTCGGACGCTGCCCATGCCCGTGCGTGCAGGATGATTTCTCCGCGCGGAGGCTGGCTTGCCACCGCACGCATGTCTTCCGAGATGTCCTCGGCATAGACATGTACATGTGCGCCCGCGGCGGAGAGAAGTTCGGCTTTCCATGCGGCGGCAGCGCTGCCTCCAGCGAGCACGGCGCGTTTATCTTCGAGCGCAAGGAAGACGGGCAGCCGCGCGAGCGAGCCCATCCGTGCCGGTGGCGCTTCCCGCGGCGTGCGGGAACGAGGTGCGGGCAGGGCGCTAGGCATCGTTCTAATAGACATCGCTCTGATACCGGTCGTTTCGTTTCAGTTCCGCCACGAACGCCGCCGCGTCGCTCGGTGAGCGGCGGCCGTGGTCGCGCACGACGTCGGTCAATGCGCTCTCGACGTCCTTCGCCATGCGGGTCGCATCCCCGCAGACGTAGATGTGGGCGCCGTCCGCAAGCCAGGCCCACAGATCGCGCCCGACGTCGCGCATGCGGTGCTGCACGTAGATCTTCTCGTCGGCGTCGCGCGACCAGGCGAGCGTTAACCGCGTGAGATGCCCGGCGGAGCGCATTGCCTTGAGTTCGTCCTCGTAGAAGAAGTCGCTGTCGCGATGCTGATGCCCGAAGAACAGCCAATTGCGTCCGGGGGCGTTGCTTGCGATGCGTTCCTGCAGGAAGGCGCGGAACGGGGCGATGCCGGTGCCCGGGCCGATCATGATGATCGGCACCTTCGGATCGGAAGGCAGCGCGAAATGCCGCGCCTTCTGCACGTAGACCCTGAGCTTGTCGCCCGGCGCAATGTGGCCGGCGAGGAAGGTAGAGGCGACGCCCAGGCGCGTGCGCTTTGCGATATCGTAGCGAACCGCGTCGACCGTCAGCGAAACCCGCTCGGGGTTGCTCTTCATCGCGGACGAGATGGAGTAGACGCGCGGCTGCAACACATCGAGCGACTCGATGAACGCCTCCGGATCGGGACGGACACCGGAAAATTTTTGCAGCGCCGCCAATACGTCGAGCGTGGCGGCGTCGCCGTCCGGGTCTTTGCCGTCGGCAAGCGCCTTCGCCTTCTGCCGGCGTTCTCCACCCGTCAGGTAGGAGATAAGCTGAAAGAGCATGTCCGGCGCGGGCGAGAGCGAAACGCCGTCGGTGAGTGTTTGTCGCAGCGTGCGCCCGCCGATTGGGAAATCAGGCGGTGCGCCGAGCGCGTCGATCACCGCGTCGACAAGCGTGATGTCGTTCACAGGGAAGACGCCAAGCGAATCGCCGGCGTCGTAGTCGAGATCGCACGCGGCGAGGTCGAGCTCGACGTGCCACGTTTCTTTTCTCGATCCGGCCTTGTTCAGCCGCGTGCGGGACTGGAACGTCGCGTTTACGGGATTATCGCGGGAGCGGCCGGGCGCGGGTTGCTCGCTCGCAGTTTGTGTAGCAGGCGCGACTGCGCTCGGCGCCGCACCTGAAGAAGCGTCGAGTTCGGCATACAGAGCTTTGAGCGTGCGCGCGGTGTCCTTCCCGCCCGGTACGCAAAGATTGAGCCGCTCTTCCTTCTTGCCGAACAAGGCATCGGCGTAGTCGTGGCAATTGTAGCCGCACTGGCCGCAATCCTGCTGCGCCATCGCCGCCATCATGCGTCGGGGCAAAGGCTTGCCCTCGGCGAGTTTCATGCGTTCGACAAGCGGCATCGCCGGGTCATACCACGGTGTGTCGTCGGCACTTTCGGACGCGCCATGCAGGCCGGGCACCAGCAGCGCGGCGTCGGTGCTCGACAGCGGCGTCACGGCGCCGTCGAGCGACAACATGCCGGCGAACAGCCCGTTGAGCCACGTCCGCTGTTCCGGTGTGAAAGGAGCCGACTCGGGGATCAGCGAGGGGAGGGGAACGCGCTGCGTCACCGTCATGTGTCGGCCTCGCGTTCGGCCATGGCTTTCAGCGCGCTCACCTCATGGCGGCGCGCGAAGGCGATGAAGGTTTCGTCGGGGGACGCGCGATTGACGAGATAGGCCTTGAGGATGCGCTCGACGATTTTCGGCGCGTCGGTGGCTTTGATGTCGCGATAGAGATCGCGGCCAATCCCGGCCTCCGGTCCGAAGCCGCCGCCGATCGAGACGTGGTAGCCCTCGACGGGATCGCCATCCTCCGTCTCTTGCACCTTGCAGGCGAGCATGCCGATCTCGCTGACGAAATGCTGCGCGCACGAGTGATGGCAGCCGGTGAGGTGGATATTGATCGGCGCGTCGAGCGTCACGCGCGTTTCGCACCAGCGCGCAATCTGTTCGGCGTGGCCCTTGGTGTCGGCGGCAGCGAACTTGCAGCCGGTGTTGCCGGTGCAGGCGATGAGCCCGGCGCGGATCGCGTTGGCTTCGATGGCAAGACCGAGGGCTTCGATGCGCTCCCGTGCGCGGTCCAGATCATCGGTGGCGACGCCGGAGATCAGTAGGTTTTGCCAGACCGTCAGCCGGATATCGCCGTCGCCAAGCTCATGGGCGATGGCGGAAAAGCCGCGCATCTGTGCGACGGTCAGATGGCCGACCGGAACGACGACGCCGATCCAATGCAGCCCATCCTGCTTTTGCGCATGAATGCCGATGTGGCCGGTACGCAGGAATGGCGGGCGTGGCGCTGTCGCCCCCGGTGTCGTGCGATCGAGCTTGCGGCCGAGCTTTTCCTCCGTGAGCTCAAGGAAGGCTTCGATGCCCACCTTGTCGAGCACGTATTTCAGGCGCGCCTTGGTGCGGTCCGTGCGGTCGCCGTGATCGATGAAGACGCGCACGATCGCGTCGGCGACGCGGCATGCGTCGGCCGGCTTGACGACGACGCCGGTATCGCGCGCGAAATCCTTGTGCCCGGTGATCCCGCCGAGGCAGAGGCGAAACCAGACGCCGGCTTCGAGGCCGAAGCCGGGATTGATGGTGACCGCCTGGAAGCCGATGTCGTTGGTGTCCTCCAGCGCCGGCACGCTGCCGGCGCCGTCGAAGGCGACGTTGAATTTGCGCGGCAGGCCGTAAAGCGAGCGGTCGTTGAGGATGTGGAAGTGCCACTCGCGCGCATAGGGGCGCGTGTCGATCAGTTCTTGCGGATCGATTCCCGCGGTCGGCGTTCCGGTGACGTTGCGGATGTTGTCCGCGCCCGAGCCGCGCGAGCATAGGCCGAGGTCCTGGATATCTTCGATCACCTTGACGGCGTTCTCGGCGGCGATCTCGCGGACCTGCAGATTGGCGCGGGTGGTCACATGCGCGTAGCCGCCGCCGTAGCGTTCGGCGAGATCGGCCACGCCCGCGAACTGCGCTGCTTTGAGGATGCCGTTCGGCAGTCGCAGGCGACACATGTACGAATTCTGGTTCGGCGCCACGTAGAACAGGCCGAAGAAGCGCCAACGGAAGTTGTCCGGCGGTTTTGGATACTCGGCTTTCGCCGCCTGCTCCTTCAATCGCTCGTAAGCGTCGAACGCGTGCTGCTCGCGCTTGAACTTCTCGGGGTCGGAAAGCTTTCCGCCGGTGGCGAGCACGCGATTCTGGGCACGCAACGCCGCCGCCTCCGGTCCGATCGCCTCCGTCGCCGCTGAGGTCGCGGCGGCAGCCGGCATAGGGGCTGATGCGGAAAGGCTCTTGGCGCTCTTGGCGATTTGCAGGCCGGCGGCGAACCCTTCGAGATAGCGCTTCTGTTCGGGCTCGAAGTCGCCGGCATGCGTCGCCAACGCGAGATCGACGTCGCTCATTCTGCCGGCACCTGCGTCGGCATGGCGCGCGGTGCAGCGGCAGGCTTATGCGTCATGTAGAGCGCGAGGCCGGTGAAGATGAAGCCGCCGACGAGGTTGCCGAGCGTCACCGGAATCTGGTTCCACAGCCACCACTCGGCGAACGTGATCTTCGCGCCGAGGATCATCGCGGTGGGGATAACGAACATGTTCACCACCGAATGTTCGAAGCCCTGCGCAAAGAAGAGGAACACCGGCAGCCAGGCGGCGAGGATCTTGCCGCTTGTCGATGTCGTCGTCATCGCCATCACGATCGCGAGGCAGACCATCCAGTTGCACAACATCGCTTTGACGAACACGGTGACGAGCCCGGCATAGCCGAGCGACTCGTAACCGGCGGTTTTCGCTGTCGCGACGGCGATGATCTTCGCGGCGACGCCGGCCGGCGCTTCGGTGCCGAAGTTCGTCAGCGCGATGGCGAGCAGGCCGCCGTACGCGACGCTGCCGATGAGATTGCCGAGAAAGACGTACGCCCAGTTGCTCAGCATGGCGCTGCCGCTGGCGCTATTCTCGACCCATGGCAGCGGCACCAGGCCGAAGCTGCCGGTGACGAGATCGAGGCCGAGCACGACGATGATGACGAGGCCGACCGGAAAGATCAGCGCGCCGACGAGCGGCTGGCTCGTTTGCACGATGCCGGTGAAAGCGAGGCTCGTCGCCGCGCCGAGAATGGCGCCGGCAAGTATGCCGCGCATCACGAGATCACGGGGCGAAAGCAGAAGCTTTCTCCGGCCGGCTTCCATCATGGCTTTCGCGACATCGACGGGTGCGACGTAGTCCATGAATTTTGCTCCTGCGGCCGCGCGGATGCGGCGATGACCAGATGCGGTAGCAATCCGCGTGCCATGCGGGAGGTCATTGATATTGCGTGGCTTTCGTGCCGGATTGCGGCGGGCCGGCTGTGTGCGTGCGCATTGCGCGGGCAGACGCACACGGTTTGAGCACGTCCATGCAGCGAGCCATGATTGACAAAAATAGGAGTCCTATGTTTCTTTAAACAAAGAACAGGAGAGATCCGGTGACCGCGCGCGATCACATAGCTGTCGGTTTGGCGAAGATCGGCATGGTCCTGCGCTCGCATGCGTGGCGACAGGCCGAGGCGACCGGCTTGACGCCGACGCAGGCGCAGATCCTGGTTCACCTTGTGCGGCGTGGCCCCGCGCGGGTCAGTGCGTTAGCCGACGAGATTGCCGTTTCTCAGCCGACGGCGAGCGACGCCGTTGCGGCGCTTATTCGTAAGGGACATGTCGAGAAACGCGCCGACCCCGACGACGGGCGCGCGGCGAAGCTCCATGCGAAGGCAACGGCGAAGCGCACCGTTGCGCGAATGGAAGTATGGCCCGATGCGCTTCTCGAGGCGGCGCACGTTCTCGACCCTATTGAACAGAGCGCCTTTCTCAAGGGACTGACGAAAATGATCCGCACGCTGCAGGTGAGCGGGGCCGTACCTGTTCAGCGCATGTGCGTGACGTGCCAGTACTTCCGGCCCAATCAATATCCCGGTGCGGCGGAGCCGCATCATTGCGCCTTCGTGAACGCAGCTTTCGGGAACGCCGACTTGCGGCTCGATTGCGGCGATCACGTCGAAGCCGCCGCTGCGACCCAGGAGAAAGCCTGGGCGCGTTTCAATCGAGCGTCGGCTTAAAGAGTGAGCGCCCCGTTCGCGGCAACGAACGAGGCGCTCGGATTGCAACCTCTCCTGGAAGAAAAGGAAGCGAAAGATCATGGCACAGAAAGCAGTATTTTACCACGCCGGATGCGCGGTTTGCGTCGACGCCGAGCAGCGCCTCGCGCACGCTCTCAATCCCGCGGACTATGCCGTTGAGATCGTCCACCTCGGCCAACAGGCAAACCGCATTGCCGAAGCGGAGGCGGCGGGCGTCATCTCGGTGCCGGCGCTGGTTCTTGACGGCCATCCCTATCATATCAACTACGGCGCGTCGCTTGCCGAGGTGAAAGGGGCGGCGTAGTCGCTCGTTGACTTAACCGATAGCTGACACGACGAATTGACACGATTTGCCGCAGGTGGCGCTCGTCTCCCGCGGCAAGCCGTTCGATTAACGGCCATCAAGAGATGATGCGTTGCCGTGGCGTCCATCGCTGCTATCCTTTGGCGATGATAATGCTTTCCGACGATGCGCCCTTCGGAGATGACGCGAAGGCGATTGCCGCCATCCTGCTTCGGCTTTCTCCAACCTATGCGCCGACGCCGCTCGTTGACTTGCCGGCGCTCGGCACGCACCTCGGTGTGTCGCAGGTGCTGGCGAAAGACGAAGGCCGGCGGACGCTTGGCAGTTTCAAGTCGTTGGGTGGAACATATGCCGGGCTCAGGGCGCTTGCGCGCGTGAGCGGCTTGGAGGTCGCGGAGTTGCTGGCGCGGCGTCCTCCCGGCTTGCCCGCGCTACTTTGCGCCAGTGACGGCAACCATGGTTTGGCCGTCGCGGCGGCGGCGCGATTTGCGGGCGCGGACGCGCGCATCTTCCTGCATAACGGTGTGCCGCCGGTTCGCGCGCGCCGCATAGAAAGTGAAGGTGCAAGAATAGAGTGGGTGGAAGGCACCTATGACGACGCGGTGGACGCGGCAGACGCCGCGGCCCGCGCCGGAGAGGGCATCTTGGTCGCCGACACGGCGAATGATCCGGCTGACGCTGTCGTGCGCGACGTGATGGCGGGCTACGGCATGATTGCCGCCGAGGTTCGTCAGCAGGTCGAGGAGGCAGGGCGCGCGCGACCAACTCATCTGTTCGTGCAGGCGGGTGTGGGTGGTCTCGCCGCGGCGATGGCTGAGGGGCTGAAAGACTGGCTGGCGCCGCCGGCAGGTGTTGTCGTCGTCGAGCCGGCGAAGGCGGCGAGCGTTACGGCCGGCCTGCCGAGCAGCGCGCCGGTCCGCATTGCGGGCGACCTCCACACGGCGGCCGAAATGCTGTCCTGCGGCGAGGCGAGCGCGCCGGCGCTGCAAATACTTCGCCGCTGCGGCGCGCGCGTCGTCACGGTCTCGGAAGAGGACTTGCTGGCTGCGCCACGCGTTTTGACGGAGGCGCAAGGACCGGCGACGACACCGTCCGGCGCCGCCGGTTTCGCGGGCCTCTGGAGGATATTGAAGGACAATGACGGCGCGCGCTTTGGGCTGGACGCGACGAGCCGCGTCCTGCTCGTCATAACCGAAGCGGACCTCGGCGGCGAAACCTAGCCGGCCGGAAAAGCGCAAAAGGGCTCTTGATACTTCAGGGCGCGTCCACGATCCGATATCCGATGCCGGGTTCGGTCACGATGATGCGCGGATCGTCCGGCTGCCGCTCGATCTTCTGGCGAAGTTGCCCGATATAGACGCGCAGATATTGCGTATCTTCGACATGCGCCGGCCCCCATACGGCCGCGAGCATCTGCCGATGCGTGATGACCTTGCCGGCATGGCGGGCGAGCAGCGACAGGATCTCAAATTCCTTGCGCGTCACCTTGATCTCGTCCCCGCCGCGCGTCACGCGGTGGCGGACATTGTCGATCTCGACATCGCCGATCTTGAGAACCGGCGTTTCGTTTTCGCGCTGCATGCGGTGGCGCAATGCGGCGCGCATGCGCGCCAGGAGTTCGCCGACACCGAACGGCTTGTTGATGAAATCGTCGGCGCCGAGATCGAGCGCTTCGACCTTTTCGGATTCGCGGTCGCGCGCCGAGAGGACGATGATCGGCAGGTCCGACCAGTTGCGCACCTGCTTGATCACATCCTTGCCGTCGCCATCGGGCAAGCCGAGGTCAAGGACGAGGATGTCGGGCACGTCGCCGGCCACGCGTTTGACGGCGTCGACGACGGTGCCGGCGGTGAGGAGCGTATAGCCATTGGCCTCGAACGCCGGCTTGAGGAAGCGGATGATGGCTGGCTCGTCATCGACCAGGAGAACGCGGCTGCCGGAACTCACGTGGATGGCTCCGTGATGGGAAATTTGCAGATAATGCGCGTCCCCCGACCTTCGGCGATAGGGCTTTCGGCAGCGATGGCGCCACCGTGTGCCTCCATGATGCCTTTGGCGATAGCAAGGCCGAGGCCGGTTCCCTCGCCGCCGTCCGAGTGGCTGTTGCTTCGCGCGCGCACGAATTTCTCGAACACATGCGCGAGCGCGTCCGGCGCGATTCCCGGGCCGTCATCGGTGATGCGCAGCGCAATCTCAGTCGGCGTCGTCATGCCGTCGATCACGATCCGAGCGTCGGATGGCGTATAGGCGACCGCGTTCGCGATGATATTGCCGAAGGTCTGCTCGATCAGT
>JAFKKS010000265.1:29329-30382 GCA_017304555.1 Hyphomicrobiales bacterium | reverse complement strand
CATTTCAGGCGGCATTGCCGAAGTTCACCGTCGCACTCGCGCGGAACGGCGAAGTGGTCGATCGCGGCGTCGGCGCCAATGTGCTCGATGGGCCGCTCAATGCGCTGCGCCATCTCCTCACGCTGCTGAAGGATGACAAGAGCAATCCGCCGGTCGCCGCCGGCGAGATCATCACCACGGGTAGCTTGACGCGGGCGTTCGCTATTGCACCGGGCGAAACGTGGTCGACGGAGATCCAAGGCTTGCCGCTCTCCGGCGTTTCGGTGACCTTCGCCTAACAGCCATGCGGGCGCCAATCGGCGCCGCGGCCACGCAATCTGCTATGCTCGCACCGTCGTGCCTCGCAACGGGATCGCTACGCGATCCGGGAGGAGACACCGATGCGGTCCATACGCGCCTTGCTTCTTGGCCTTGCGCTCATGCTGCCGTCGATGACGGCGGCGCGGGCGGCGGAAACCGTTGACCTTCTCCTCGTCCTTGCCGCCGACGTGTCGCGCAGCATCGACGCGGAAAAATTCCAACTGCAACGCGACGGATACGCGGCGGCCTTCGCCGATGCCCGCGTTCTCGATGCCATCACCTCGGGCAAGCAGAAGAAGATCGCTGTCTGCTTCGTCGAATGGTCCGGCTCCGCGGCGCAGAAGCGCGTGATCGGCTGGAGCGTCATCAAGGACGCACAAACCGCGCGGCAATTCGGCGACCGCTTGGTGGAAGCGCCGCGCTCGTTCTCCGAACGCACCTCGATCAGCGCCGCCATCGACTTTTCGATGGCGCAATTTTCCGACGCACCGTTCGAATCGTCACGCCGCACGATCGATATTTCCGGTGACGGGACCAACAATAGCGGGCGCGACGTGCGCACAGCGCGTGACGAGGCCGTGGCGAAGGATGTCACGATCAACGGTCTGGTCATCTTGAGCGAGAAGCCGCTCCCATGGAACCCGGATCATACGCACCCACCCGGCGGGCTCGACGCCTACTACCGCGAGAACGTCATCGGTGGGCCGGGGGCGTTCGTCATGGTGGCGCAAGACTTCAAATCGTTCGGCAATG
>JAFKKS010000265.1:28587-29309 GCA_017304555.1 Hyphomicrobiales bacterium | reverse complement strand
AATGCGCTCATCAACAAGCTCATCGCCGAGATCGCACAGGCGAAGCCGCCGCGGCATGCTATGAACGGCGAATGATATTCACGCTCGCCGAACTGGAAGACGCCGTTCGCATCGTGCATGCGGTGATGCCGCCGACGCCCGCCTATGCCTGGCCACTGCTCAAGGCACGCACCGGGGTCGATGTGGTCGTCAAGCATGAGAACCACACGCCGATCGGCGCCTTCAAGGTGCGCGGAGGCATCACTTATTTCGATCGGCTCAAACGCGAGCGCCCGCACGTCAAAGGCGTGGTGACGGCGACGCGCGGCAATCACGGACAGTCGATCGCCTTTGCCGGGGCGCGGGCCGGCTTGCCGACGGCCGTCGTCTTGCCGTACGGCAACTCGGCCGAGAAGAACGCGGCGATGCGCGCCTTCGGAGCCGAATTGATCGAGCACGGGCGTGACTTCGACGAAGCGCGGGAGCGTGCGGAGGTCATCGCCGCCGAGCGCGGCTACGAGTTCGGCGCATCGTTCCAGCACGACCTCGTCGTCGGCGTTGCGACTTACGCCTACGAACTATTCAAGACGGCGCCCGATCTCGACGCCGTCTATGTGCCGATCGGCCTCGGTTCCGGCATCTGCGGCGTCATCGGCGCGCGCGACGCGCTCGGCCTGAAGACCAAGGTGATCGGCGTCGTCCCGGAGGGCGCCAACGCCTACCGTCTCTCATGGGATGCCGGC
>JAFKKS010000265.1:10365-28574 GCA_017304555.1 Hyphomicrobiales bacterium | reverse complement strand
GAAGCGCTCGCGATCATCCGCAAAGGTGCGGACCACATCGCCGAAGTGTCGGACGACGCGCTCGCCGACGCCATCCGCGCGCTTTACGCCGATGCACATTGCCTAGCGGAAGGCGCCGGCGCCGGGGCGCTCGCGGCGCTGATGATGGAGCGCGACCGCTGGCGGGGCAGCCGCGTCGGTGTCATCGTCAGCGGCCAGAATATCGATAGGGAATGGATGCAAACCGTCCTCTGCGGCAACACGCCACGGGTGACGTGAACGACGGGTCCACGCTCGGCGCGTCGCCAATTTCGCCGCGACTGCAATCGGCAAGCGGAGCTTTTAGATTCGTTCCAAGATCTGCCGTCTTAGAATTCTTCTAAGCTATTGAGCTTACGACAGAATCCTCATTGACCCTGCGCTTCTCGTCCCTCTAGTTGACCAAGGCGCCCGCATGAACCGCGGGCGCTTTTTTGCAGGAGCGGGACGGACCCGCATGGAGGAACGATGATGCCCTGTCTGCGCGCCCGCGCTCTCACCTCGATGGCGGCTCTTTTCGCCGTGGCCGGCGCCTCTCTGGTTATGGGCGGCCATGCGCTCGCCGCCGAGGAGGTCAACGTCTACAGCTACCGCGAAGCCAAGCTGATCGCGCCGCTGTTCGCCGCCTTCACCAAAGAGACGGGCATCAAGGTGAACGTGATCTCCGCGAGTTCCGGCCTCGAGCAGCGCATCAAGACCGAAGGCGCGAACAGCCCCGCCGACGTCCTGCTCACCGTCGACATCGCGCGCCTGCAGGACGCCGTGAAGGCCGGCATCACCGCTCCGCTCAAGTCTGAGACGATCGATAAGATCGTGCCGGCACAATACCGCGATCCGAACGGACACTGGACCGGCATCTCGATGCGTGCCCGCGTGCTTTACGTGTCCAAGGATCGCGTGAAGCAAGACGCCTTCACCTATGAGGAACTCGCTGATCCTAAGTGGAAGGGCAAAATCTGCCTGCGCTCCGGGCAGCACCCGTACAACAACGCGTTGTTCGCCGCCTATGTCGTGCATCACGGCGAGGCCGAAGCGGAAAAATGGTTGACTGGATTGAAGGCCAACCTCGCGCAGAAGCCGTCCGGCGGCGACCGCGAAGTGGCGCGCGATATCCTCGCTGGCAAGTGCGATATCGGCCTTGGCAACAGCTACTACTGGGCGCTGATGCACGACAAGGACGCTGACAAGAAGGCGTGGGCCGACGCGACGAAAGTCATCCTGCCGACGTTCAAGGATGGCGGCACGCATGTGAACCTCTCCGGTGTCGTTCTGGCGAAGCACGCGCCGAACAAGGCGACCGCGATCAAGCTGATCGAGTGGTTGGTCGGCGACACGGCGCAGCATCTCTACGCCGACACCAACTACGAATATCCGGTGAAGGCAGGCATCACTGTCAATGCGACCATCGCCGGCTATGGCACGCTCAAGGCGGATACTGCGCCGCTCGCCAAGATTGCCGATCAGAAGAAAACCGCGGCAAACCTGGTCGACAAGGTCGGCTTCGACAACTGAACGTGATGCCGGACACAGCCAAGACACGGCCAGCGGCGGACTCCGAACGCCAATGACGGCCACTTTTGCGTCGCCACCGCGAAGCCTGCGCCTCATGCCATGGGGTGCGGGCTTTGTGCGCCGCCTGCTGTTGCGGCATGTGGTGGCCGTCGCATTCGTTGTCGCCTTGATCGCGGTCGTGCTTGCGCCGATCGTCAGCCTCATCGTCATAGCGCTCGGCGGCGACGCGGCGATCTGGAGACATCTCGCGGCCTATGTCCTGCCCTCGGCATTGGCGCAAACGATCGGTCTGCTGCTCGGCGTCGCGGTCATCACGACGATCGCGGGTGTCGGCACCGCATGGCTGGTGACGGCCTATCGGTTTCCGCTGCGCGACACGCTCGCATGGCTCCTGCCGTTGCCGCTGGCGATCCCGACCTATATCGTCGCCTACATCTACGCCGACCTGCTCGACGCGGCCGGGCCGGTCCAGAGCGGACTTCGCGCCGCGTTCGGATGGCGCACGCCGCACGACTACTGGTTTCCCGAAATCCGCTCGCTTGGCGGCGCGATCTTCGTGATGGGCTTCGTGCTTTATCCTTATGTCTATTTCTCGGCGCGCGCGATGTTCCAGATGCAGAGCGCGTCGCTGACCGAGGTCGCGCGTACGCTCGGCGCAACGCCATGGCGGCTCGCGCGCCACGTCGCGCTGCCGCTCGCACGACCCGCGCTCGCTGTCGGCCTGTCGCTCGCACTGATGGAAACGCTGAACGACATCGGCGCCAGCGAATATCTCGGCGTGCGCACGCTGACGATCTCGATCTATACGACCTGGCTCAATCGTGGCGATCTGCCGGCCGCAGCGCAAATCGCCTGCGTCATGCTGATCGTCGTCATGGCGCTCATCGCGTTGGAGCGCTACGGCCGCGGCAATCGCCGTTTTTTCGTATCGGAGCGCCAGCCGCGTCTCGTCGTCCCGATGACGCTCGCGCGCGGAGCCGGCTGGGCGGCGAGTGCCGCGTGCGCGCTGCCGGTCATCATCGGGTTCGTCATTCCTGCCGGCTTTCTGCTGCATGAGGTGCTGCGGCGGGGCCTGCTCGTCGGCTTCGACCCGGACCTCTTGCGCCACACCGTCAGCACGATCACGCTCTCCGCAGCTGCGACCGTCATCGCCATTGCGCTTGGGCTCGGTGTCGCCGTTTGCGTGCGGCTGGTCCGCCGACCTTTCATGGCTGCCCTGCTGACGCTGGCCGGGATCGGCTACGCGGTGCCGGGCACGGTGCTTGCGCTCGGCCTTCTTTCTCCGCTCGTCGCGGTCGACGACGCGATCAACACAGGCGCCCGGATGCTCGGGCTCGCTGGACCAGGTCTCATCGTCGCCGGCTCCGGTGCAGCGCTGGTGATCGCCTATGTGGTGCGCTTCCTCACCATCTCGACCGGCTCGATGCAAGCCGGACTCGGACGCGTCTCCACGCATATCGATGACGCCGCGCGCACGCTCGGCGCGCGCTCGCAAGAACTGGTGCGGCGCGTACACATGCCACTGCTGCGCCCGGCGCTCGGCGGCGCGGCGCTGCTTGTCTTCGTCGATTGCCTCAAGGAGTTGCCGGCAACGCTGATGCTGCGCCCGCTCAACGTCGAGACGCTGCCGACCTACATCTACCAATTCGCAACGCGCGGAAGCTTCGAGGAGGGCGCGCTTGCGGCGCTGCTCATCGTCGCCGTCGGCGTGCTGCCGATCATCAAGATGGTGCGCTACGCCGATCTCGATATCGGAGGCGCGCGGCGAAGATCGTCAAGCGCGGCATAGAAGCCACGCGCAATAGCGCGGTCGTGCCCGGAGTTACGTCCGCAACTCCGGGAGGTCGCGATAGAGCGCCAACGCTTCAGGATTCGCTAGCGCCTCGGTGTTCTTCACAGCGCGGCCGTGCACGATGTCACGGATGGCAAGTTCGGTGATCTTGCCCGACTTGGTGCGCGGGATGTCGGCAGTGGCGACGTTCTTCGCCGATACATGCCGCGGCGAAGCGCCGGCGCGAATTTTGCGCTTGATCGTTTCACGCAACGCGTCGTCGAGCGTCACACCGTCCTTCAGCCGCACGAACAGGATGATGCGGACATCGCCGGCGATATCCTGGCCGACAGCGACCGCTTCGAGCACCTCCGGAATTTGTTCGACTTGCGCATAAATCTCCGCCGTACCGATACGCACGCCGCCGGGATTGAGCGTCGCGTCAGAACGGCCGTGGATGATGATGCCGCCGTGCTCCGTCCATTCGGCGAAGTCGCCATGATGCCAGACGCCGGGGAAGCGCTCGAAATAGGCGGCACGATATTTCCTACCGTCGGGATCATTCCAGAACCGCACCGGCATCGAGGGAAACGGCTGCGTGCAGACGAGTTCGCCCTTCTCTTGCCGCACCGGTTTCCCCTCCTCTGACCAGACATCCACCGCCATGCCAAGTCCGGCGGCCTGGATCTCGCCGCGCCAGACCGGACTCGTCGGATCGCCGAGCACGAAGCACGAAACGATGTCGGTGCCGCCGGAGATTGATGCGAGATGTACGTCAGGCTTCACGGCGGCGTAGACGTAATCGAAGCTTTCCGCCGCCAGCGGCGAGCCGGTCGAGGTGATGGCGCGCAGCGCCGCGAGGTCGTGCGTGCGCACCGGCGCGAGGTCGGCCTTCTTGCACGCGTCGATATATTTCGCTGACGTGCCAAACAGCGTGACCTTCTGTTCCTGTGCCAAGTCCCAAAGAACGTTCGGTGCGGGCGCAAAGGGAGAGCCATCGAACAGGATCAGCGTCGCCTTGCTCGCCAAGCCTGAGACGAGCCAATTCCACATCATCCAGCCGCAGGTGGTGAAGTAGAACATGCGGTCGCCCGCGCGCACGTCGCACTGCAGACGATGCTCCTTGAGGTGCTGCAGCAAGGTGCCGCCGGCGCCGTGGACAATGCATTTGGGAACGCCGGTGGTTCCGGACGAATAAAGAATGAAGGCCGGCTGATCGAACGGCAGCCGGGTGAACTTGAGCTTCGTGGGTTTAAACGGCGCGATGA
This sequence comes from Hyphomicrobiales bacterium, assembly GCA_017304555.1. Lineage (GTDB taxonomy): Bacteria > Pseudomonadota > Alphaproteobacteria > Rhizobiales > Xanthobacteraceae > JAFKKS01. The sequence goes on along the minus strand of JAFKKS010000265.1, from coordinate 24,005 downwards.
ACGCATCCCATGTGACGCCGTGCGGTAGCGACGGCGCCAAGCGCTCGGCCTCACCGAGATAGGAGACGACGACGTTCGTACGCACCGACGGCAGTTGCGCGGTGATCGCCGTCAGCTTCTCGGCATTGTCGATGCGCTTGCCGTTGTACCAATAGCCGTCGACGGCGACGAACACCGTCGGCTCGATCTGGCCGAAGCGGTCGAGCACGCCGCGCTCGCCGAAATCGGGTGAACACGAGGACCAGATGCCGCCGAGCGAGGTCACCGCCAGCATCAGAGCGATCGTTTCCGGCAGGTTCGGCAACATGGCGGCGACGCGGTCGCCCACTCCGACGCCAGCGGCCTGCAACGCCTGCTGCAAGCGGGAGACGAGCGCGCCGAGTTCCGCCCAGGTGAGCGTGCTCTCGGCCTTGTCCTCGCCGCGAAAGATCATGGCGGGGCCGGCATCGTTCCGGCGCAGCAGATTTTCCGCAAAATTGAGGCGCGCCTCGGGGAAGAATTTCGCGCCCGGCATGCGGCCCGCATCGCGGACCTCGCTGCTTCCCTTCTCACCAATGACCCCGCAGAAGTCCCAGACAAGCTCCCAGAAGGCGGCAGGCTCGGCGAGCGACCAGGCGTGCAGGTCGCGGTAGCTCGCCAGCGGCGTCCCGGAGCGCGCGCCGGCCTGCTGCATGAGAGCCACGGTCTGCGTCGCGGCCACGCGCGCGGCGCTCGGCGTCCACAGTGGTGCGGCCGTCATCTTTCCTCCAGCGTCAGTCCCAAACCCTCGTCTTTCTTAGAGTTTCGCCCTGTGCACAGCAAGGCGCGGCCACGAAAGGGTCACAGAGGAACATCAGTGTTGGCACGTGGGCTGTCGTCGCGTGTAATATCCGCACGGCCCCTCGAAGAACCAATTGGACCCGTTTTTGTGAAATCGATCCGCGGCCTCAAACGGTTGGGATTCGGCCTCGCTGCCGTTGCCGCCGCTGGTATCGCCGCACTCGCGGCGGTGCCCCTGTTCGTCCCGGCAGACGTGGTGCGCAATTCGGTGCAGTCCGAACTGCGCACGGTGACCGGCCTTGACCTGACGCTGCGCGGCGATGTGGTCGTTTCGCTCTTTCCCATCGGCTCGGTGCGGTTCTCGGATGTGACGCTGAGTAGCGACCGCGCCAACCAACCGGCGCTGGTCGCCGAACGGCTACGGGCCCACCTGCGATTCCTGCCGCTCCTGCTCGGCCGCATCGAGGTGGCCGACGTCGCTCTCATCCATCCGCGCATCCTGATCGATATCGACACGTCCGGAAATTCCAACTGGTCGGCCCTGCTCGAGACCCTAACGCGGGCGCTGCAGCCCGGCGCCGACGCCGAGCGCATGCCGTTCTCGGAGGTGCGTGTCACCGGCGGAACGATCCTCATCAACGATGAGAAGCGCGGCGTCACGGAAACCATGGAAGCCGTCGAGCTTTCGCTCGCCTGGCCCGCCATCTCAAAGAGCTTCGGCGCCACCGGCCAGTTCATGTGGCGGGGCGAGAAAGTCGACGCGAGCGTCAATCTCAGCGACTTCTTCTCGGCCCTCAGTGGCGCGCGCTCGGGCGTGAAGCTGCGCCTCGCAAGCTCGCTGCTGAAGCTCGGCTTCGACGGTCACTTCAGCTACCGCCCGACCTTGAAGGTCGAGGGCAACCTCTCCGCCGACAGCATGTCATTGCGCAGCGCACTCCGCTGGACCGGGCAGACACCACCGCCGGGCGGCGGCCTCGGCCACTTCACGCTCAAATCGCAAACCAACATCGTCGGAACGACGGTGGCGCTCTCCAATGTCAACGTCGAGTTGGACGGCAACTCGGCCGAAGGCGTCCTCACGGTCACCAGCGACGACCGCGCGGTGCTGCAAGGCACGCTCGCGGCTGAAAGCTTCGACGCGACGCCGTACATCTCCACCATCCGGCTTCTCGGTACCAACGAGCGTGACTGGAGCAGCGCGCCACTTGACCTCGGCGGACTCTCCGGCACCGAGTTCGACTTGCGCCTTTCGGCGGCGCGCGTTCAGGTCGGGAGCGTCAAAGTGGGGCGGACAGCGGCCGCCGCAACGCTGCGCAACGGCGCGCTCGGCCTCGTGATCGGCGAAGCGCAGGCGTTCGGCGGTATCGTCAAAGGCTCTGTCAGCCTGGCACGAAATCGCCCCGGGGCTGACCTCAAAGCGCAGATGCAGTTCAACGATGTTGACCTCGACGCCTGCCTCACGGCGCTGTTCGGCATCCGCCGGCTGGAGGGGCACGGCAATCTGCAACTGGCGCTGAATGGCGCGGGGGCGGATGTCCTCAGCCTCACCCGAACGATAGACGGGAGTGCGAGCCTGACCGCGCGCGAGGGCGCCCTCTCCGGCATCAACGTCGAGCAGTTGCTGCGGCGGCTGGAGCGACGGCCCTTGTCCGGCGGCAACGAGTTCCGCAGCGGGCGCACGCCGTTCAACAATCTCGTGGTGAAAGCGAAAATCACCGACGGCACGGCGACCATCGAAGACATGAAGCTCGAAGGTGCATCGGTTCGCCTCGCGCTGGGCGGTTCGGCGTCGATCCCACAGCGCGATCTTGACCTGAAGGGCACAGCGAGCCTGCTCGACGCGACAGCACGTGACAACACCGCTTTCGATCTGCCCTTCGTCGTCCGCGGCCATTGGGACGATCCGACGATGATGCCCGACGTCGAAAGCCTCATCCGCCGCTCAGGCGCTGCGGCGCCGCTGCTCGACGCCGTGCGCTCCGGCCGCGCCCGCGACGCCGTGCGTTCCGCTATCGAGCAACTCACGACCCGCGGCGGAACGCCGGCGCCAGCCAAGCCCGCCGAGCCCACGGCGACAGCGCCCTCCGCCTCTGCAGTCCCGCAACAGTAGAGATTAGTGCGCGGCGCGCCGCTTGGTGAGCAGCGAGGCGGCTATGACGACCAGGGCAACGGTCGCGATCATTACCGTACAGATGGCGTTGATCTCCGGCTTCACGCCGAGGCGTACGTCGGAATAGATGCGGATCGGCAGGGTGGTTGCACCCGGCCCCGTCGTGAAACTCGCGATCACCAGATCGTCGAGCGAAAGCGTGAAAGCGAGCAGCCAGCCCGCTGCGACCGCTGGCCAGATCAGCGGCAAGGTCACAGCCAGGAAGGCACGAGACGGTGGCGCGCCGAGATCCATCGCCGCGTCCTCCAGGCTCCAGTCGAACGACGCCAGGCGCGCCTGCACGATCAGCGTGACGAAACACATCGTCACGGTGATGTGCGCGAGCGTCACAGTCCAGACGCCGCGATCGAGATCGATCGCCACGAAGAACAGCAGCAGCGTCAATCCCGTGATCACTTCCGGCATGACGATGGGGGCATAGAGCAGCGCGGAAAACGATGCGCGCAGCCGAAACAGACGGGCACGCGCGAGGGCGACAGCGGCGAGCGTTCCGAGGATAGAGGCGGCCGTCGCGGAGATAAAGCCGACGCGAAGAGACACAAACGCCGCATCGAGAAGCGCGCGGTCGGCAAGAAGCGCGGTGTACCAGCGCGTCGACCAGCCACCCCAGACCGTAACCAGGCGCGATGTGTTGAACGAATAAATCACCAGGATGGCGATCGGCAGGTAGAGGAACGCGAGGCCGAGCGCCAGCGCCGTCAGATTGGTAAAGGAGAGGCCCTTACGCATGACGGCGCCAAGTCATCGCGCCTTCTCCAGCGCACGCGCCTGCAGATGCTCGTAAAGGACGATCGGCCCGACCAGGATCACCAGCATCACCAGCGCGACGACAGAAGCGAACGGCCAGTCGCGGTTGGCGAAGAACTCCGTCCACAAAGTCTGCCCGATCATCAGGGTGGACGAACTGCCGAGCAGATCGGGAATGACAAACTCGCCGACGATCGGGATGAAGCAAAGCAGCACTCCGGCGAGAATGCCGGGGCGCGAAAGCGGCACCGTGATCTGCCAGAAGATTTTCCAAGGCGGTGCGCCAAGATCGGCAGCGGCTTCACGCAGCGCGGCATCCATGCGTTCGAGCGTCGCGTAGAGCGGCAGCACCATGAACGGGAGATACGAATAGACGATGCCGATATAGACCGCCGTGTCGCTCGCGAGCCAGGCGATCGGCGCGTCGACGATTCCGAGCGACAACAAAAGCTGATTGAGCAGACCGTCGCGCTGCAGAATGTTGATCCACGCATAGATGCGAATAAGGAAGGCCGTCCAAAATGGAAGGATCACCAAGATTAGTAGAACGCTTTGCACACCGCGCGGCGCCCGCGCCATGGCGTAGGCGATCGGGTAGCCGATCAGGAGGATCAACGCCGTCGAAAGCGCCGCGACCTGCAGGCTCTTGAGGTAGGAGGCGAGGTAGAGCGAATCGGTGAAGACCGCCGTGTAATTCTCGAACGAAAGCGCATTCAGAAAGCCGACGAACGCGTCCCAGCCGCCGGAGGGATTGAGCACCGGAACATAGGGCGGCTGCGCCAGGACGGTCTGTGACAGGCTGATCTTGAAGGCGATCAGCGTCGGCAGCAGCACGAAGAGAACGAGCCAGGCGAAGGGAAGAAGGATCGCGAGGCGCAGCGTCCACGACCGCCGCATGCCCCGCCCGCCCTGCGTCGCCCCCTCGCTCATCGCGTCAACGCCACGATGTCGTCCGCCGCGAAGGTAAGCCGCACGCTCTCGCCGACGGCCGGCCCGTCGGCCGCACGGCGGCGGCGGTTCGTGACCGAGACCTTCAAGATCGATCCGGCGGCCGTGCGCACCTCGAGCATCGATTGCTCGCCGCGATAACCGACCTCGACAACCGTGCCCGTAACTTCGTTCTGGCCGACACCAGCGCGGCCTCCTTCGCTCACCGCGATCTTCTCCGGGCGAAGCGCCAGCCAGATCGTCTCACCGACACGCGCCTCCGGCGCCGGCCCGGCAATAATTTCGCCAAAACCATCGCAGGCGACCACGACACTGCTCGCGTCCGTCCGTACGACACGGCCCTGCAGCAGATTGACGTCGCCGATGAAGTCGGCGACGTAACGCGAGGCCGGATGCTCGTAGATCTCGTCCGGCGTGCCGACCTGCGCGACCGTCCCCGCCTGCATCACGGCCATGCGGTCAGCGACCGTCATCGCCTCCTCCTGGTCGTGGGTGACGATGACGAAGGTGGTGCCAAGCCGACGCTGCAGGCGCTTCAATTCGAACTGCGTTTCCGCGCGCAGCTTTTTGTCGAGAGCGGCGAGCGGCTCATCGAGGAGGAGCACTTGCGGCCGCTTGGCGAGCGCGCGCGCCAAGGCGACGCGCTGGCGCTGCCCGCCGGAGAGCTGATGCGGCTTGCGCGCCCCGAGCGCGCTAAGTTGCACCAGCGCCAGCATCTCGGAAACGCGCGCCGCGATCTCCGCCTTCGGCAAGCCTTCCTGCTTCAGCCCGAAAGTGACGTTGTCGGCGACGCTCATATGCGGAAACAGCGCGTAGCTCTGGAACATCATGTTCACCGGCCGCAGATGCGGCGGCGCGGTGAGCGGCGCGCCATGCAGCAGGATGCGGCCTTCGCTCGGCGCGTCGAACCCGGCGGCGAGACGCAACGGCGTGCTCTTGCCGCAGCCGGAAGGCCCGAGCAGCGCGAAGAACTCGCCGGCGAAAATGTCGAGCGACAGCCGGTCGATGGCGACGACGCTGCCGAAACGGCGCGTGACGCCGTCGAAGCGCAAAGCGGGCGGCGCGGCGGCGTCACTCACGAGCGGACAGGCGTGCTCAGGGTGCGGCGCACGGCATCCTGCCATCCCGCCCATTTGCGCCGGCGCGTCGAGACATCCATCAGCGGCTGGAAACGCCGCTCCAGCCGCCACGTCGCGGCGAAGCCGTCGAGGTCCGGGCACAGTCCCGCCTTGCGGCCGGCGAGATAGGCGGCGCCAAGCGCCGTCGTCTCCATGATCACAGGCCGATCGACGGGCGCTGCCAGGATATCGGCGAGAAACTGCATCGCCCAGTCGCTGACGGTGAGGCCACCGTCGACCTTCAGCACGATGTCGCCTTTGCCACCCGGCCAATCGGCCTTCATCGCATCGAGCAGGTCGCGCGTCTGATAGCCGACCGCTTCGAGCGCGGCGCGGCAGAACTCGGCGGGCCCACTCTTGCGCGTGATGCCGAAGAGCGACGCCCGCGCATCCGGGTCCCACCACGGCGCGCCGAGGCCGACGAAGGCCGGCACAAGATAGACGGCTTCGGCCGGGTCCGCTTCCGCCGCCAGCGTGTCGCACTCCGGCGCTTTGGAAATGATCTTCATGCCGTCGCGCAGCCACTGCACCGCCGCGCCGGCGACGAAGATCGCGCCTTCGAGCGCGTAAGTGCGTTTGCCTTCGAGCTGGTAGGCGATCGTCGTCAGCAGGCGGTTGTTGGACGCGACCGGCGCATCGCCAGTGTTGAGCAGCGCGAAACAGCCGGTGCCGTAAGTCGATTTCAACATGCCCGGCAGAAAGCACCCTTGTCCGATGGTCGCGGCCTGCTGGTCGCCGGCGATGCCGAGAATCTTGATGCGTCCGCCGAACAAATCGGATTCGGCATTGCCGAAGTCGTACGCGCAGTCGCGCACCTCCGGCAGTAGGGAACGCGGCACGTTGAACAAGCGCAGCAGCGTTTCGTCCCACTGCCCGTTCGCAATGTCGCACAGCAAGGTGCGAGCAGCGTTTGTCGCGTCGGTGAGGTGGCGCTTGCCGCCGGTCAGCCGCCAGAGGAGATACGTGTCGACGGTGCCGAAGGCGAGCATGCCGGCTTCCGCCGCGGCGCGCGCGCCTTTCACGTTGTCGAGCAGCCACGCGATCTTCGTCGCGGAGAAATAAGGGTCGAGAAGAAGCCCGGTCTTGGCGCGGATCGTCGCCTCGAACCCGCCGCGCCGCATCTCGGCGCAAAGGTCGGCGGTGCGCCGGTCCTGCCAGACGATGGCGTTGTGAATCGGCTTGCCCGTCGCGCGGTCCCAGATCAGCACGGTCTCGCGCTGATTGGTGATGCCGATGCCAGCGACTTGCCGCGCGGTGACGCCGGCCTTCGCCATCGCCTGCCGGACGGTGTCGACGACGGTGCGCCAAATCTCCTCGGGGTCGTGCTCGACCCAGCCGGGCTGCGGATAGATCTGGCGGAATTCCTGCTGCGCGCTGGCGAGCGGGGCGAGCGTGTCGTCGAAGACGATGGCGCGCGTCGACGTGGTGCCCTGGTCGATCGCGATGATGTGGCTCGCCATGGCGTCTCCCCTACGCGGCCGCGGTGCGGGCGCGCTCGCCGTCCATGAAGCGCGCCACGTCCGCCTGCTCGCTGGCGCTGAGATGCAGGCCAAGCTTGCTGCGCCGCCAGAGCACGTCCTCAGCCGTCTCGGCCCATTCGTGGCGCATCAGATAGCGGAGCTCCTGCTCCGTCAAACCGTGACCGAAGGCCGCGCCGAGCGCATCCGCATTTGTGGCGTCGCCGAGAACACGATCGATCCGCGTCCCGTAAGCGCGCACAAGGCGCTGCGCCTGCGTTTCTGACAGGAACGGCCATCGCGCACGGGCCTCGGCGATCTTCGCCGGCACACCGTCCCAGGAAAAATCGCCACCGGGAAGCGGCGCGCCGCTCGTCCACGGTCGGGACGGGCTGAAGTAGCGCGCCATGCGCGCCATCGCCTCTTCCGCCAGCCGCCGATAGGTCGTGATCTTGCCGCCGTAGACCGTGAGCACCGGCGCTTCGCTATACGGCGCGTCGAGGGCCAGCACGTAGTCGCGCGTCGCGTCCTTGGCTTTAGCGTGACCGTCGTCGTAGAGCGGGCGCACGCCGGAATAGGTCCACACCACTTGCTCGGGATGAACGGGCTCGCGGAAATAGCCGCTGGCGAGACGGCAGAGATAGGTGATTTCCTCCGCGCTCGCCGCCGGCGCGGTCGGGTCGCCGTGATAGTCGATATCGGTCGTGCCGATGAGCGTGAACTCGTCCTCGTAGGGAATGGCGAAGACGACACGGCCGTCGGCGTTCTGGAACAGATAGGCGCGGTTGTGCTCGAACAGCTTGCGCACGACGATGTGGCTGCCCTTCACCAGACGCACCTTGGCGGCGCCCGGCAGGCGCAGCACCGTCTCGCTTGTCAGCCCGACCCAAGGCCCCGCAGCATTGACCAGGACGCTTGCGGTCACCGCCTCGTGCCGGCCCCGCGCATTGAGCGCGAGGCGCCAGTGCTGGCCTTCGCGATCGGCGCGGCTGCACCGCGTACGCGTGCGGATGACGGCGCCCTGCTCGGCCGCATCCACCGCGTTCAGCGCAACCAGGCGCGCATCGTCAACCCAGCAATCGGAATATTCGAAGCCCGTCGTATAGCGGCGACGCAGCGGCAGACCGATCGGTCCTTGCGTGAGGTCGACCGTTGTCGTCGCCGGCAAGATCTTACGGCCGCCGAGATGATCGTAGGCGAACAATCCAAGGCGCAGCAGCCAGCGCGCGCGCAACGCGGTGTGATAGGGCAGCACGAAGCGCATCGGGCGGATCGTATGCGGCGCCATGCGCAGCAGAACTTCACGCTCGATCAACGCTTCCCGCACGAGGCGCAGCGCGCCGTGCTCGAGATAGCGCAAGCCACCATGGATAAGCTTAGTCGATGCGGAAGACGTTCCAGAAGCGAGGTCGTTCTGCTCGACGAGAAGAACGCTCAAGCCGCGCCCGGCCGCGTCGCGCGCGATGCCGACGCCGTTGATGCCCCCGCCGATCACGGCCAGATCGAAGTCGGCCATACGTCCTTCCGTCGCCTCAGGTCGCTGTGCGGGACGGCCGGCGGTTGCCGCCCCAAGGCCGGATGCGGCGTGACAAGCCCGCGTGCCCGGCCGATATTCGACCTATCATGATCGTCGTCGCGGGCGAAGCGCTGATCGACCTGTTGCCCACCGCGGATCGCGACGGGCAGCCGGCGCTGCGTCCCGCCATCGGCGGCTCGCCGCTCAATGTCGCGCTCGGGCTCGGCCGGCTGGGGCGGCGGACGGCTTTCCTCGGCGCCGTCTCGACCGACGCCTTCGGCGCGCAGATCATGGCGGCGCTGCAGGACAGCCGCGTCGACACCGCGCTGGTGATGCGTGTCGCACGGCCAACGCCGCTCGCCGTGGCTTCGCTGAGCGGTGGCGAAGCGCGCTACGCCTTCTACGATGCCGGCACCGCCAGCCGCGGCATGACCTTGCGGGAGCTTGCGCCGCATCCCGTGGACGCGACGTGGCTGCATTTTGGTTCCATCGCGCTTGCGGCGGAGCCGGCCGCCTCGACGCTGATCGCGCGCGCCAAAACCGTCGCGCGGAGCACGCAGTCACCCTGCCTGGTCAGCTACGACCCGAATGTGCGGCCGGACTTCGCGACCGACGAGGCGCCGTATCGACGCAACCTCGATCAGGCGATGGAAGTCGCGGACCTCATCAAGCTCTCGCACGCGGACCTCGCCTGGATGCGTCCGGGCATAACGGCCGATGGGTTTGCACGGGAGCAGATCGTCCGTGGCGCGTCATTGGTCGTCGTCACGCGCGGCAACGAGGGCGCGGAGGCGTTTACGCGGCAGCACGGCTTCGCCGTGCCGGCGCCGCAGGTCGAGGTCGCCGATACGATCGGCGCTGGCGACGCGTTCATGGCGGGACTTCTTTGCGCACTCGACGAAGCGCATGTGCGCACGCGCACCGTGCTCGCCGCTCTGCCGAAAAAAGCTCTGCTTGATGCCATAAGCTTCGCGGCATGCGTTGCGGCCGTAACCTGTTCAAAGCAAGGCGCCGTCATGCCGTGGCGAGAGGAGTTACAGGCCTCTCCATCCGCTCATGCCCGCGCAAGCGGGCATCCAGGTCAAGAGAGTCTGGATTCCCGCTTGCGCGGGAATGAGCGGAGCGAGAAGTAGGCTTCAAACAAAAGCGATCTTCAGGAGCCCATCATGACCTTCCAGAACCGCCACGTCGTCGTCACCGGAGGAACGGGCGCGCTCGGCACCGCCGTCGTCGGCGCATTGCTCGAAGCCGGCGCGACCTGCCATGTGCCGCTGCATCGGGAGAGTGAGCGGGACACGTTCGCCCACCGCGCGCACGCGCGCGTGACGTTCGGCGGGCCGCTTCAACTCGAAGACGCGGCCGCCGTCGCGCGCACCTACGCGGCGCTCCCTCCCCTATGGGGCTCGATCCATATCGCCGGCGGCTTTGCGGCCGGACCGCTCGCGGAAGCGGACGACGCCACGCTTCGCCGCCAGATCGACCTGAACCTGATGACCTGCCTGTTCTGCTGCCGTGGCGCGGTGCGGGCGATGGGGCCGGACGGCGGGCGCGTCGTCAACGTCGCCGCGCGCCCGGCGCTGGAATGGCGCTCGGGCGCCGGCATGGCCGCCTATGCGGCGAGCAAAGCCGCCGTCGCCGCGCTGACCGCCGCGCTCGCCGAGGAAGTCGCCAAGCAGAACATCCTGGTGAACGCCGTCGCGCCCTCGATCATGGACACGCCCGCCAACCGCAAGGCGATGCCGAAAGCCGATTTCGCCGCCTGGCCGAAGGTCGAGGATGTGGCCCGCACCATCCTCTTCCTCGCCTCACCGGAGAACGCCGTGACGCGCGGCGCCATCGTTCCGGTCTACGGACGGTCGTGATCCGTCATCCTGAGGGGCACGGCGACGGGTAGACAAAGCCTTCCCAGCGCGCGACACAAGGGCCGTCTTTTGCTGGGCGCAAGGCCCGCGTTTTGTCTGGAGGAAGTCTTTCATGCCAGGTCCGTTGGCCGGTGTCCGCGTGCTCGAACTCGCCCGTATCCTTGCCGGCCCGTGGGCGGGGCAGATCCTTGCCGATCTCGGCGCCGACGTCATCAAGGTCGAGCGCAAGGGCGCCGGCGACGACACGCGCGGCTGGGGGCCGCCCTTCATCGAGAGCACCGATGGCGAGCACCTGAGCGCCGCCTATTTCCACGCCGCCAACCGCGGCAAGCGCTCGATCGAGGCCGACTTCGAGAGCGAGGACGGCCAGCGCATCGTGCGCAAGCTCGCGGCAAAGTCCGACATCCTGATCGAGAACTTCAAAGTCGGCGGCCTCGCTAAGTTCAAGCTCGACTACAAGAGCCTCGCTCCCGACAATCCGCGGCTGATCTACTGCTCGGTCACCGGCTTCGGCCAGGACGGACCGTATGCGCCGCGCGCCGGCTATGACCTGATGGCGCAAGGCATGGGCGGGATCATGGGCATCACCGGCTTCGCCGAGGGCGAGCCGACGCGCATCGGCATTCCGATCGCCGACATCTTCACCGGCGTCTACTCCGTCGTCGGCATTCTCGCGGCGCTGAAGCAGCGCGAAACGACGGGCAAGGGCTGCCTCGTCGACACCGCGCTGCTCGATAGCCAGGTCGGCGTGCTCGCCAACCAGGCGCTGAACTATCTCGCTTCCGGCACGGTGCCGCAGCGCATCGGCAACGCGCACCCGAACGTCGTGCCGTATCAAGTGTTCGCCGCCGCCGACGGGCATGTGATCGTCGCCGTCGGCAACGACCGGCAGTTCGCGAAATTCTGCGAAGTGCTGGGTGCGCCGGGGCTCGCCAACGAAGCCGACTTCAAGACCAACACCGATCGCCTGAAGAACCGTCCGGCGCTAATCAGCCAACTCACGCCGCTGGTCGCCAAGATGCAGCGCGACGACCTGCTCGACAAGCTCGAAGCGGTGCAGGTGCCGTCCGGGCCGATCAACATGCTGGATCAGGTGTTCGCCAATCCGCAGGTCGTGCATCGCGGCATGAAGCTCACGTTGAAGAACGCGGCGGCGAAGGGCGGCACGATCCCCGGTGTGCGCACGCCGGTGATGATCGACGGCGTGCCGATGGCGTCGGAGCGTTCGGCGCCGCGCCTCGGCGAGCACACGGCGGAAGTGCTGCGCGAAATCGGAGAGGGGTGAGGTGATTTCTCCCTCCCCCTATCAGAGGGAGGGAGAAGAACTACCTATCCCGTGATCGGGACGACTTCGCGGATCGGCGCGCGTGAGAGACGCTTCACCGCGCTCGATGCCGCGATGGTGCGGCTCTCCGCGTAGGCCTCGTGGTGCTGCTCGATGTCGTCGAGATCGTAGAGATAATTCACCATCAGGCCGTGCGCCTGGCTCAGGCCACGCTCGGAGGTGTCGCCGAGCCAGTTGATGCGCTCCAGGCGCGCGCCGTTGCCGAGATGGAAGCGAGCGACGGAATCGACCGGCGTGCCGCGCGCGTTGCGCGCGTGTAAAAAATAATACCCGGCAGCGCGTAGAAGTGGCTCCTGCACCGGGTCGCGCAGATGCGGAATTTCCCACCATCCCGCCGTATCGAGATTGTTCAGCACCGCCTTGTCCTCCGCCGACAACACGGTGGAAGTCTCGGTGGCGCGCTCGCGCTTCAGCCACGAAGCGAAATTCGGCACCGGGGAAAGCGTGACGAATGTCGAGAGGCGCGGGAACTCGCGGCGAATCTCCTCGACCACCTGCTTGATGAGGAAGCTGCCGAACGAGACGCCGGCAAGACCCCGCTGGCAGTTGGAGATCGAGTAGAACACCGCCGTCGTCGCCTTCTCCGGCGCCAGCGGCTCGCGCCCATCCGCGAGGATCGGCGCGATGGCGCCAGGAATCTCGCTGGTCAGCGCCACCTCGACGAAGATCAACGGCTCATCGACCAGCGCCGGATGAAAGAACGCGTAGCAGCGCCGATCCGGGAAATCGATGCGGCGACGCAAATCGTTCCAGTCGCGAATGCGATGCACCGCCTCGTAGTGGATGATCTTTTCAAGGATGATCGCCGGCGTCGACCAGTCGATCCGCTGCAACACCAGGAAGCCGCGGTTGAACCACGACGAGAACAAATGCGTGAAATCGTCGTCGACGGCGGCGAGGTCCTTGCGGCGGCCGACGGCGTCCATCAGCTGCTCGCGCATATCGACGAGCGCGGCGGTACCGCCCGGCGCCAAGTTTAAGCGGCGGAAGAGTTCCTGCCGGCGCGGCTCGGCGGCGGCATGCAGTTCGGCTATCGCCTCGTCCACGGGATTTTTCTGCCAGGCCTCGACCGCGAGCGTGAGCCGGCGCGGATCCGCCCCGAATCGCTCCGCGAGCGCCTCGAAGAAGGCAATCCGCGAACCCGTCTTGAGGTCATCGTAACGCGCAAGGATGTCGCGCGCGCGGGCGACGCCCGACGCCTCTCCGCGACCCGACAGCAGCTCCTCGCACGCCTCAACGATACCGTCCGAATGCGACGCCTGATTGCGGCGGGTACCGGTGCGAAACAACAGCGCGCGGCCGCGCTACGAGATCGTCTGCAGAAGCTCACCGAAAAAGGACGTGTTCATCGCCATGGATATATGCCGATCTCTCTAGCCTCGCCATGCCGGGCGCTTCGATCCGCGACCTCGGATGGACGAGAATCGCGAACCAGCGACGGAATATACCCCCGCCAGGAAGGGCCGCAGCTACCGATGCACCGGCCCCATCAAATGGTCCGGAAGCCATGTGGCGATTTCCGGGAAGATGCACAAGATGACGATCGCCAGCATCATGCATGCGACATAAGGAATGGTTCCCCACATCACTTTCGTGACGGGCACGTCGGGCGCGATCGAATTGACGATGTAGATATTCAACCCGACCGGCGGGTGGATCAGGCCGATCTCCATGTTGATGGTGATGACGACACCGAACCAGACCGGATCGAAGCCCGC